>JAQCNF010000013.1 GCA_028275165.1 Haloquadratum sp. | reverse complement strand
CCTTTCATTGGGTCAATCCGCAGGATACCCAGTTCGGGTGTTGCACCACCCGGACATTTTGCTGCAGGTCATGTCCCAAGGAACTGGTATCCCTAACCATTTCTCATACCGGAAGTGGGATAAAACTTTCCATTTCCTTATTGAGAAATAGAAACAACTACCATTACCTACTTACGAGGTGGAACTCAAGGTTTATTCGATGGCCCGTGACCGAGATGATGAGAGCGGGAAATACACTGACGCCTACAGCGATGAGGATTTTATCGATGCTATTCACGCCGAAGGTGGTTTAGCGGGCACGACAGCAGTCGCTGAGATAGTTGGTTGTACTCGGCGACAAGCACTTAATCGACTGAAAGAGCTTAGAGAGCAAGATAGAGTGAAAAGTAAAGATGTTGGCCGATCTCTTGTTTGGCAATTAGAGTTTGAGGAGTAGCCTGTAATCTGAATTGTAGTTTTGTATTTTTAAAATATATTCGCTGAGACGACATCTGTACCGAATAACCTTTTTGAGATTTCTGAATCCAGTACAGTAAATAACGAATATTTTGATTTTTGCTTGGATTTTGATATAGTGATACCTTGGGTATTAATCAAACCAGTATTAATTCACTATGTCCTCTAAACAAATTATTTCCAGATGGTCAATATTGACTGGCGCACTACTTGGAATAATCATCTCGTAGTTTGCACCCTGATATCTAGCTTCTTTCTCAGGTAGGTCATCAACATCCATAGACGATATTCTGTGATCGTCTACCTCCCAGCAAACAATCAAATCAATCATATCAAATTCTTTAGTATCATCATCAAAATCGTTGGTGATATCGGAGAGCGAATGTTTAAATTCAACTACTATATCTTCTTGGATTAATTCATTTCCACTTGAATCAGAAGAAATATCCCCCACATAAAAATCGTCTTTATCAGTATTTTGTGGTAATTCACTCACATAAATTTCGTATGTTCCCCAAAAGTCATATGTTTGTTTGTACCCTGCTCGCAATCCATGATAGTGTTTTAATTTCTCTGCACCGATCAGTTCGTGGAAAATTGTGACCACACCTGCCTCCTGCCCATCCGGCTCTTTTTTAAATTTAATATCATTTGCGGATATATCGCTTAGATCATGTAATTCGTCAAAATAATCTTGTTTCTTTTTTAGCTTTGTGGTGGGTTTGGTAGGAGGTTGTTTTTGAGTGTAACCAATCCAATCCGTCAAGTCATCATTATAGATTTCCTTGGCAACACTTTGCAACATTGGCTTTTCGCCGGTCAAATATTTGCGACCAAGATCAAAGGTGATCTCGTCATATTCAAGAATCATAAAGATGCCTGCCCAATACCCTGACAGTCCGGTTCTGGGGCGTTCCATCTTGATTCCGCTGGGCATTCCCCTTGTCGCAATCTGGATGCCAGCATTCATATCTACTACAGCTACTTCGTCAGCATCATTTTTACCAACAAGCCCATGTGTCTGGGAGAGATTCTCCCAATCCGCACCAGGCATATAAAAAGCATAGAATCTAACAGTTTTTCCAGAATCGGTAGTCTTTTTACCAGTCAATTTGAGATTTTTATCAGATAATTTTCTTTTCTTTTGATTGTCCGTCATAGGAACATTTGACAGGATATCCTCCTTTACGTTCACCGTATCGCTATCATCGAATGCTTCGTGAGGGAAATAGTATTTAAATTCTACATTTTTTTGATTGAGTGTTTTATTACCATTATCAATGACGGTAAGCGAGACATCGATATCTGGATCATCGCTTTCTGGTCCATCATCCCGAAGTGCTGAGCGAGTGTATCCAATGGCCGTTTTTGTTCGAATCGAGTGTATTATTCGCTTATCGGAAATGTCAAAAATCGTATCTTCATTCTCATATTGTTTCGCTTCAATATCGCTTAGGACGATTTCTGTCCCAGTCTCATCAGGTTCGTTACTCTTGGCATTGGAATAATATTCTAACTCAGGTTCAACATCGCGCTTGTTTTGCCACCAATCTCTAGCGTCATGTAATTCTCCAGTGAAATTACCTTCAGTAGACGCTGTATTGATCTCAAACTCATTCGAAGAGTATATACAATATGTTAATCCAACCCCCTTTTCGCCGATAGTTGAATTGTCGTCATCTTTATCCGTTCCGTGTGGCGCAAGTAGGTCAGGTGCCGTCTTAGGATCAATTCCTATGCCTGTGTCTTCGATTTTGATTGAATTTTGGTCTTTATTTATATTAATATCGATTTGATGATCTCGATCACGATCTTTATTTTCGAGATCCCATTCTCGTATTGCATCTACAGAATTCTGAGCTAACTCAGCTAGAATATCCCATGGATGGCTATAGCTGTTTGATAATTCCTCGATATCTTTTCGCGTCCTCTCCTCGATATTGAGTGATGCAAGACTCTGTGTTTCAGCCACAGAGACACAAATCAAATGGTATCTAATAATTCCCTAGCAAAACCATAATTTAAAATATATATTATTTTCTGAATTAAACTAGCTCCGTGTGATTAGTATATTAAACGATAGTAACTCTTGGTAGTTTCACTTTCACTACGATCCCCCAACGTTATAGGGGGGCGAACGCATTGCGTTCAAATAATGGGAACTAGCAGCGATGGAAAGCAGACTGAGAATAAAAACCCGCATGAGACCTCAGTGTGGGAATACCGGGATTTAGATGAGATCTACGAGGAAATCCGTCAGACCTACCTCTCAGATGATCGCCCGTGGGTGATCGGGTACAGTGGTGGTAAAGATTCTACCACAACTCTGCAGTTAATTTGGAAAGCAATTGATGAACTCCCGGAGAGGAAGCAGTCGAAGCCAATCTATGTGATTTCAAGTGATACTCTTGTAGAGACCCCGAAGATTGTCAATCATATCACTTCCTCGCTATCTAAAGTCAACGAGTACGCTGAAAAGGAAAAATTGCCATTCGATGCGCGCAAAGTCTATCCAGATGTCGATGATTCCTTTTGGGTTAACCTCCTCGGTCGGGGGTATCCAGCTCCAAATCAGACGTTCCGCTGGTGTACAGAGCGGCTAAAAATCGATCCCGCGGATAATTTCATCATGGACAAGGTCTCTGACCATGGTGAGGTTGTCGTCATCCTTGGTGCACGTAAAGCCGAAAGTGCCACTCGCGAGCAGGTTATGAATCTCCACAGCATCGAGGGGACAAATCTTGCACGACATTCGAAATTCGCCAACGCCTTTGTCTACACGCCGATTGAGGACTGGCTGACCCAAGATGTTTGGAAGTATCTGATGAACGACCCCTGCCCGTGGGGGAAAGACCACGATGATCTCGCCGCGCTATACAACGAGGCCGACGACGAGTGTCCAATGGTGATTGATACGTCCACTCCCTCATGTGGGAACAGCCGGTTTGGGTGTTGGACGTGTACCGTTGTGGAAGACGACAAAGCGATGGAGAATATGGTCGATGGGGGTGATCTCTGGATGGAACCGCTGCTTGAGTTCCGCAATTTCCTCAAATCGACGCAGGATCCCGATATTAAATCCAAATACAGGGAACCAAAAGGTCGTCAACACGGCTACGTCAAAGAGAAAACGAATGGTGGCGAAGGGATCATCCCACGGAGCTACAAATTTGAATTCAGGAAGCATCTACTTCGAAAGCTCCTTGAGACAGAGAAGGAGGTCAACGAGCTGCGTGATGATGACGCGGAATACCTTGATCTCATTCGCGATGAGGAACTCAAAGAGATTCGCCGTATTTGGCGATCCGAGGAGGCAGATTGGGAAGATGCAGTGCCCAACATCTACAATGACGTCATGGACGATGACCTCGATTGGGTGCATGACGATCTGGGATCGTTCAGCACAGAGGAGGCAGAAGTCCTCGAGGAGGTCTGTGCCCGACACGACGTGCCCGACAAGCTCGTCAAACGATTGCTCGATACCGAATTGCAGCATCACGGCATGAAGCGACGAGCGTCAATTTACAATGAGATCAATAAAATATTCCGCGAGGATTGGCGCTCAATCGAAGAGATCACCGCCGAGGTCGACGGCGAGGAGCCTGAACAGTGGGAATACAATGACAGCTACGAAGAGATTATGCAGTAGATAATGAAACTCAATCGAATTACCGTTACTAATTACGGCCCGTATAAGGGGCACAACGAGTTCACGCTGAGTACATCACCTGACCAGCCGATCGTCCTCTTCGGAGGGGCCAACGGGGCTGGGAAAACGACACTGTTCAATGCAATTCCGTTGTGTCTGCATGGTCGGAGTGCATTCGACGAAGCCGTCAGTGAGCGTGACTACAAACAACGGATTCGTTCGAAGCTGCATGAATCCAACGGGGAGAAAGCTTCTGAGGCGTCAATCAGGGTCGAATTCGAATATGGTAACTTAGGCGAAACAGAAGATTATGTAGTTGAACGATCCTGGCGTGACCGTGGCAAATCTATCGAAGAGTCCCTTTCACTCAGGCGAAATGGGAGCAAGCTCTCGGATCTCCAGGAAGACAAATGGGAAGATTTCCTCAAGGAGTTGATCCCACCGGGGATATCGCAGCTGTTCTTCTTTGATGGTGAGAAAGTCCAGAAACTGGCGAGTGCAATTGAACGGGGCGATGAGTTCGAAGACTCGCTGTTCTCTCTGCTAGGGTTGGATCTCGTCGACCGGCTGGATGCTGATCTATCCGTTTACCTTTCGAGTAAACTCGATGAAAGCGGTCACGAACAGTTAGCAGAAGAAATCGAATCACTGCGCCATGAAAAAGCTGATCTGGAGGTCGAATACGAGAGGCTCGAAGAAAAGATCGAGGAGAAACGCCAGACGCTCGATGAAATCGCAGATACAGTCGATCAAAAAGAAACGGAGTTGGCCCAAGAGGGAGGCGGGTTCGCTCGCGAGCGTGATTCGTTGAAAGAACGGAAACGCGAACTCAATAATGAGATCGATGAGATTAGAGGGGAAATCAGAGCAATCGCACAAGAGAGTTACCCCTTTGCACTGGTGCCAGATCTCTGCAGGCAAGTCGTCGACCAACTGCAGGAAGAACAACAAGCTCAGACAGAAGCAGCTGCACAGGCCCGAGTGGTCTCTGAACTCGATGAGTTGGCCGATGAAGACAGTATTTGGGATGATATTGATTTACCTAACGAAGCAAGTGACGAAGTGGTTCAGCGGATGCAAGCGACCCTCTCAGAACGGTTACAATCCGAGACCCCAGATGCACAACTCTCGCAGGATTTCTCCCAGCGACAACAAGACCAGATGGCCGGGGTCGTCGATGAGGCTCTCAACGATGTGCCGACGACTCTCGGTGAGTTGACCCGAGAACTCGAGGATCTTGTCCGAGAACGACAAGAAGTCACCCAGAACATCAAGCGAGCCCCCGATCAATCCGTTATTTCACCGATCCTCGAAGACATCAACGAATTGAACGAAAAACAAGGGAAGCTCAAAAGCGAAATCGAAGACCATGTCGATCAGCTCGAAACGTTAGAAAACAAGATCGGCCGACTTGAAAACGAATTAGACAAAAAATACGACAAGCAAGAGGATTTGGACGATATTTCGGATCGCGCTGAGTTAGCCAACCGGACACGAAATGTCGTCCAAGAGTATCAGGATGAGTTGGTGAAAAAGAAACTTGAACGACTGGAATCAGTGCTCTCAGAGCGATACCTACGGTTATCGAACAAGAGTGAATTTTACGAGACCATCGTAATCGATCCGAATCCTGATGATATCTCAATCGAAGTCGAGACGATCAATGGCGAACGAAAGGATCAATCACAGCTTTCGGCTGGCGAGCGACAGATCTTCGCAACGGCCCTGCTGTGGGCTCTTGCCGACATCTCTGATCGGCCGCTTCCGTTTATCATCGACACCCCACTTGGGCGGCTTGATCAAGAACATCGCCAAAATCTAGTTGAGGGCTTTTTCCCAGAAGCGGCCCACCAGGTGATCCTCTTTTCAACAGATACGGAGATCACCAAGCAGTATCATGCGATGCTTTCGGAGTCAATCTCCAATGAGTACCATCTCACGCAACAACCTGCGACCGGGCAAACAAAAATCAGGGAAGGGTATTTCTGGTCAGCAGACACAGATTCTACTGAGAGTGACGAGCTAGAATCTTCGATTGACCAGCAAGCTGAACTCCCATTCAACAATGAGTAACGAACTGAACCGCGTCCGAATCGATGGCAGTGTCAGTTACAAACTACAAAACTTGGGCCGAGCAACTGGCTTGACGCCAAACTACATTGCTCGGATTGGGCTGACCTACTCCCTGGGTGAACAACAGCCCCCGAGTCTCGAGGAATACGATACGGATGGCAAGGAGTTCAATCGATATACCCTCTTAGGAGACAACGATTCGTTGTATATTGCATTGGTGAAAAAACGGATGTTGAATGAGGGACATGACCCTGA
>JAQCNF010000007.1 GCA_028275165.1 Haloquadratum sp. | reverse complement strand
GGGGCCGTACTGGCACGGCCCACAACCCCACCGAACGGTGTGAGTGGGGAACCTCTCCGTCATGGCCACGGTCTGTGACCGTGGAAACGACTTCAGTCGTGGGAGGATGTCAGCCGCTGTGATTGTTCTTGAATGCAGTTTCTTTTCTGTCGTGTTATTTATACTCGCTGCAGAGTAACTACACACCATGCCTGCGACACTTGAAGTTGTCTGTACGGATGCCGAATGTGAACTTGATATGTTCGAGATGCACTATACGTACGATATGCCAGACAGTGCGACGATTGCTGACTTTCATTGTCCATATTGTGGGACAACCGAGGCATTAGAGGAGGTAGAGATATGAGCAAGCTAGCTGAACTGGGTGAGAGTGTAACTCAAAGCGTTCTTGATCGAGTTGGAAAAGGGTTCTCTGAGGTTCAAGAACGAACCCCACTTGCATACGACTTGTTAGAGGGTGAAGATGCATACCTTGTGGTATTTGATGCCTCTGGAGCGACGCAAGATGATATCCAAGTCCGATACTTAGGCGGTGAAATCGAAGTTCGAATTGACCGCTTTCGTGACCTGCATCAAGGATACGATATGCGATTTCCGGGTCGGGGACTTGCACTGAACGGTTCACTCCGCCTGCCAGATGATGCGATTGTAACACCCGAAACAGCTGAAGCAACACTCAGGAAAAACGGGACGCTCGAAGTGCGGCTTCCAAAAGACCCCGCACACACTGACGTCGACGTTCGCGATGAATCCACAAGTTAGATTGGAAGATCCTGATCCGGTCCAATTTCTCGCTCAGGTTGAGATGGTGCTCGCCAGGATGTAGTCAGTTCTAACAACTGAACAGTCATTGCGCCTGTTGCACCCCAAACTGTGTACCCATCGACTGAAAAGAAATGTAGTCGCTGAGCGTGTCCTCCTGGCTTTCGTCGACGAACTGATTGATAATTCTCCTCCTGAATCAGCGCTGCAATCGGAAGTTGCACGACCTCTGCAACCTCGCTCTCATCTGGATCATACACACGGTCAGGTACTACCGACACGAATGGACGGACGATATAGTTTGAAATCGTCACGATATCATCTAATTGTCCTATCAGCGTCGCGTTAGCCCTCTGTAGTCCAATCTCTTCGGTCGCCTCACGCCATGCGGTCATCTCAAGTGACCCATCAGTTGCCTCGTGTGATCCCCCTGGAAAGCTCATCTGCCCTGGATGCTCGCCCAAATGTGCGGCCCGTTTCGTAAAGACCAGCTGTGGGTCGTGATTGCAATGGATGACTGGGGCTAACACAGCTGCCTGTTGTTTCTCATCGCCCGCCAGCGTTGGCGTGTAGTTGCGAACATTAGACAGGTTCATACTAAGAGTGATTCGTGTATCATTGTCGGTAAATGGGCGCAATATGGCGGTCCTCACGCCGTGAGCTGCGCCGTCACTCGCTGTCACTATCAATTCGATTTTGATCGTAGTGTGAAGTGCTCTAGTTTTTAATCAATACAGTTAATCAAATATGCTTTGTCAACCGCTTCGGGGTCGACGAGGCTTGTCAGTGGATTCCCGCTCTAACCGAGTAACTCGGTAGGCGTGAAAGTACCGTTCGCGTTCAGCGTCCCTGAGTTGAGGGCCAGTTGACTGCTGGCCCGTCCAGCCCCAGACGTGAGCCAGTGCTGGACAAGCCGCCACCCGATATTCCGAGCAGCGTTATCATCCGCGTGCAGTTCCTTTCCACACTTCAGGCACTCAAACTCGTCACCATCACGGTTGTCCTCGTGGGTCCACACTCGCCGTGACTGCACCGCTGCGACGTGTAAGCAGGGGCAACATCGTCCACGTCGATTCCGTATTCTTTGGCCTTGTATTCGACGTGGCGGTGGAGTTCGCGGAATGCCCACTGCTGGAACTGACTAGCGTTCGAGATGCGCTCACGAATGTGTTTCAAATTCTCGAATGCAATCGCCGTACAGTCGTTCTCCACGGCCTTCTGAATGGTGGCCTTCGAGACGCGGTGTAGGTAGTCCCCACTCCAGCGAGCGAACCGTGAGCCGATACTCTTGATGATGAGATGGGCGGAACGAGTGCCTGTCTGTTGCAGGTTGCCGCGCCGACGTTCGTACTCGTCGCGGTGGTGGTCGAGGGAGTCTGCGTTTCCGAGGAACGCTCCCGTCGAAGTGACGGCAAGGTAGCCGTCCACGTTCAAATCGACGCCGAGAACCACTCCGTTCTCGGTCTGCTCGTCGCCAGAATCAGCGGGTTCGACTTCTTCCTCGACTGCGACGTGGTGGAGGTAGTACGTGCCGTCACGATTGTGGAGCGTGGCTTGCGTTCCCACTCTGGCGTCCAATTCTCCGCAAACGGCGTTCCTTCCTCGTCTTCGGGCGTGACAAACTCGGCAGTCACGCGGTCGCTCACGGTGGCGAGCGTCACGTGGTCGTCATTGTAGGAGATGGTGCGCCCGTTGTACACGATGACGCTTCCTCGGAACTCGGGCTTGCTTGCCTTCTTTCCATCTTCGAGGATGCGGTCTTTGCAGTTACTGAGTGCGTCTGCGGCGAGGTTACGGGCGGATTGGACGAGACTGGCTTGCAGACTGGTCTCCTCCCCGAACAGTCGTGTCGGTTTGATCGTGGAGCGTGTTCTTCGTGTCTTCGATTTCTGTGGGGTCGTCACTCCACCCAGCATCAGCGACGTGTTGGGCCGCTTGGCGGAATTGCTCGAATGTCTCATCGAGAACGCTGTGCGCGTCCTCGGGAACGTCGAGCTTGAGCTGGATGTTCCTGACGACCTCCATACTTCATAGTATGCTTGCAGATATGTGACGGTATTTGTACAAGCGTGGGGGAGCCGTCCTTGCCATCGTGCGTGGTTTGTGTCATCGAGTGTCGGCTTCCTCCCCGACCTCAGGGGTAGGGTATCCGCCTCGCGATCTCTATGAATCGGTTCTGCATAGTCTAACATCGAGGGGAACCCGCACCAATCGAGCGAAAATTGTCGACCACCAATAGATCCGAGACAAACTTAATGACTGCAGCCAGCACCGAGACTGTAGAGCGTTGGATGCGACCCAATGCAAGGACAGTAGAGTTGATACTGCCGAGATTCCGTTCGAGGCTGATCTGAAGTTGAATTGAATTCCAAAACCACGAATGATGCAGTGAGTTGATTGTCAGTTACGTTCGAAAGACGGCGTCTTGTGAACGACCCTAAGCGACTGCGCTCTCTCCTCGCTTGCCGAGGACAGCACTTGCTGTTTCTGTCTCGGATCTCCCACACAGATTTCCAGACTCCGCAGGCGACTTCACGGGTGTTCGGAGTCGGAGTCGCAGTCAGAGTGAGAGTATCACACATTCGACACTCGACCACACCCAATGGAGACGCGGTTGTTGTCGCGGTTGAACACGACAGAGATGTGGGAGGCATCTCACAGAGAGTCCTTGTCGGTGGAACTGTCTGAACAGCGAAAACGTGACGAATCACTCCACGATTCGCACATCACAACTCACAGACGACGCTGTCTCCCCCGGCTCGCGGTCGCTCCTGATGCGACGGGAGTGGCTGTATCCTGTTAAACGATGTCGTGGTGCCAATAGGTGTCGATCAGTATGCACAGCGCGTTCTTGGGAAACCCTCTGAGGCATTCATCGGTCGGCACAGAGAGCTCAAAGTGGAAATACAGACGCGAATCCTCATACCACACCGAACTAGGTTCCACCGCGATATGGAAATAGCCGACCACAATGACGACTCTCAGCGCGATCGGCTCCGCTTAGATAAAAGCCATACTCTGGCCATGATTCAAACTCTATGTCCTGTATAGACAAGATTTACTCTACCATCGGTGTAAAGTGCATCCAACAGGTCAATGTTGTGTGGAGAGGTAACGTGCGTGAACTGCACCTTGTCTGCCAGGTTGAGATGCTCTCGGAAATAATGCAACGAGAGTTGACCTCGAATTAAACAACTCTGGATGCATCTTTCTTCGCTGCCTCACTAACTTCGTCTGGGTTAATGTCAGTCGAACTCCATGATGGCATTCGGGAATCAGATAAGTCTGGAGTAATGGCCGTGGCATATGTATCTATCTGAGCGAATTCCGCCTCTCGGTCATATTGAAATGCATTGAACCCAGCATCGAGTTGATACTGATCGAGCAGCTTGGTAGCTGCTGTCCGGTATCGACGCCTCAGTGAATCATACTGAATCTGTATACCCTGCTCTTCGACACTCCGAAATAGGGTTGCAGCCACTGATTCAGCCATATCACTCAATCCGGCTGGTCCTGACACCGCTCGATGGTCGTGTTCATATCGACCCAAGTCGACTTGAACGCTCGATTCAAACCCCGCTGTCCGAAACGCGTCTGCTAACGTGCCGATCTCTAACCCCCAGGTTCGAGGCGCGCGGAGTTGCTTGACTACCCGACTCGTTGCTGCGAACTCGCCGGCCAGCCCGTATCGATATGCGTCGAGATACCGAAGATACGCACCTGGATGGGCCTCTGCTAAGACACGAACAAGCGGTAAATAAAACAATCTGAATAATCGACCATACAGCTGGCTATCCTCAACTCGCGCATAGTATGCTTTCGAGAAATCATATCCCTCACCCAGCGGGAACAGTAAGCGCAATAGGAAAGAGGAACTGTAGCTCTTGGTATCGGCATCATGAACAACGACAAACTCCTCTTGTGCTGCACGGCCGAGTGCCAACCAGACATCCCGGCCTTTCCCACGGACTCCATCAAGCTCATACTCGCTGAGTAATTCAGCCATATGTGGGCCGTCACACCACAGGATCTCCAGTGAAAGATCGTATCCAGTCAACCACTGATAGAAAGATGCAACCTTTTCTTTGGAAGCGCGAAGCGGAATGATAACTTTAGCTGGGTTGATGTCTTCGAGTGTCCTCAAGACACGCTCAGCAGCGAGTCCAGCGTACTCACGTTCGGTCATCGGCACGACTACTGCCGCTTGGTCGGTCGGTGCCGCAGGTCGCGGATCATCGAGATCGTGCAAAGTTGCTATCCGCGATTGTAAGTATTCCATTAGCGACGAATCAGCAACCTTAGCTCAAAAACACGTGGTTTCAGTTTGGAGTCTGAACCGGACCACGGAGTGAGCGTCGTCCAGTGACGATACCGACAACCACCAGCAGGCTCACCGCAAGGGCTGAGAAGATAATCTCATATCCAAGCCCATACTCAAGAAGCCCACCCACGACTGACGACCCAGAGGCTTGGACAAGCATCATGCCACCAGAATAGCCTGCATACGCACTACTCCTGCTTGCGTCAGCTACTCCATCAAGCACGAAGGTGTCAATTGCCGGGAAGAGTGAGTGAATGACGAATCCAATCGCAGCTGTCAGTACACATAGTATCCAGAACTGGGTGATGAGTGTGAGAACGACGACACATCCAGCGAAAATAGTGATCAGCGTGAGAATATAGGGGATACGCGGTAATCGGTCTGCGAGGTACCCAGAGATAAAGAATGCCGGGACGCCTGTTGCAAAAATCACCGTAAGCATATTTTTCGCCGTCGCAGCCTCAAGCCCTTTTGTCATCATATACAGCTCATAAAAGTTGAACAGCCCTTGCCAGACAAATCCTGCAGCCCCGATGAGGGTAATACCCAGCAGAATCCGCCGCCACTCTGCACGCAGCCCCCGGAGGAGGTCGGTATCGGCCGCCCCTGCAGTCGGCAGTGATGTCTGCTGAGCGACGACATACAGCAGTATCGTCACAACTGCTGTGAGGACTGCGATTGAGCTAAATACGACCCGCCAATCGGCGAATAGGAAGATAATCGCTGTGACAAATGGTGCGGCGACAACAGCTGCGATCTGTCCAGCAGTCCCATGTACGCCCATCGCCCATCCAACGCGTGAGGGATAGAGTTCGCTGAGAAGCGGATTCGCAGCGACGAAATAGAATCCAGAAGATAACCCCATACCAAGGGCACCAATCATGAGTAACAGAACGGAGTGCGACAGGGCGGTGAAGGCGGCTGTGGCGCTGAGTGCGGTCCCTGTTGCTAACACGACATAGTGTCGTGGCACGCGAGTCAATAACCAGCCTGCAGGCAATCGTGGCGCGGCACTTCCGAGCCACACGAGCGTGGCAATGAAGCCAGCTGTACCTTCTCCGATTCCGAAGTCTGCGATAAACTCCCCCAGCAACGGTGCGAAAATGACTCGGGCTCCGTTGACAAGAAACACCATCGAACAGATTGTTCCGAAGAGATATCGACGACTCACACTCTTTTTTTGACCTACCGGAGTCTCAAGTATTCCGGAAACATCGCATAAGATATACTAAGGACATCTATTTTAAACTGGTCTCCTAGGTATCGAAGTATGGACTCGACACGCAAGGGACTACGCAGGGGCGAGATCGAAAAAACGACATATGAACGACTGAGATGTGCAGCCTGCGATGCACTGTTGAAAGCTGCAAATGACCCCGAGGAAGTATACACTGTTCGCGAGTGCCCTGACTGCAGTCGGACATGGAAGGAGTTACCCTGACCTGCGCGAGATATTCTACACTTAGAGACCAGTCTATTTTCTGATAGTTATCCGGGGCGAAAGCCCGCGGATTGAGCCGTGAGAACAGACGGGATAAGAGACAAACCACTGGATCGGTAACTGGTCGAGATCTGTGTCCTGAGTCGTTGACCTTGATCCTGCACTATTGTGTGATGGCGTTCCTTAGTTGTGACAGATTGTGATCCCGGCGGACACCTCGCGTTCACAGCCCGCCGGGTAGGAAAGCCGAAGAACTACGCGTCTCGACCGACGGGTCGGACGCGAATGGTGGGACGTACGTAACTGAATACACAACCGTGGAGGGACAGTACTCCATCTTAATAAGACGCCAAGCGTCCGGGTGAAAAGGCCTGCTTGCATTTGACCGGGCTGAGCGCGCTGGAACGCACGTCCGGGATCATGACTGGACGGCGACCGTCAAACTTGAGCGCCCAACGCGAAAGCATCCTCGAGATTGAGGACCGAGCTCAGAGAACCAGCTAATCTGAACCGCCGCTGCGGGGAATCACACCGATTTATGAGTAGGGGAGATCAGAATATCTAAAGACAAATTTATGCGCTGAACAGGCGCGAATACCGCGCCGCTCACACCGCGGATACACGTCGAGGGGGAGAAGAATCCACGTTCGATACTCTCTGAGTTTTAGAAGGCCGGCATTTCACCGACGAGCAATCAGAACAACAGAGAGGAATTTTCGGGTAGCTCATCTGAGAATAAGAGTCTCAAGTTGATCGGATCACCAGCTAATGATGTCATCTCTTCTGAGGTCTGCACATCTTGGTATTGGCCAAAACACATGATATACCAGATATCGATATGTGTGTCCTATATAGATCTTCTCTAAGTTCAGTCAGGATGGAGTCGTATTCAGACTTCATCGGGGTCGCGCCCGTGCTGAACTGCTTCGATTGCGGCATGATATCCTGAGCGATACGTTGGATGGCTAAATCCATATCCCAGCGTACGAAGTTTTTCATTTGAGCAGCGCTTACTCGTCTTAATTCGTCGCTTGGCCGTCTCAGAGAGCGATGAGTCGGCGAGCCGCTCCTCAACTGTTCGTTTCGCCGGCTCGGGATAGCCACATTTGGTGGCAAGCCAGTCAGCGAACACCCACTTGTCGACTGGCTCGTCATCACACACCAATACAGTCTCATTTCGAGCCCGATTTTCCGATAGGAGATATGCAATTGAGCCGGCGGCGTCGGCTCGATGAACCATGTTTAAATATCCCTCTGTGACCGGACCCTCAAGATATCGCGATAACCGATACCGATGCGGGCCGTACAGGCCAGCGAATCGCGTTACCGTCGCATCAATTCCTGATTCACTCGCGGCCAAAGCCCGTCGTTCAGCATCGGCGAGCACCTCAGTTTTGTCAGTCGTTGGCTCAATCGGGGTTGTCTCATCCACGAACGCCCCACCATGGTCTCCATAGACGCCTGTCGAAGATGTATAGACAATTCGATCTGGCGTCGTGCTGCGTGTGGCATACTCGTTGATCGTGTACTGGAGTCCATCCAGATATATTCTGCGAGCTGTATCAGCACCACGACCGCCTGCGCTGGCAGCAAAAATAACCCACTTCGCATCTGGTAGTGAAGTGAGCGACGCTGGGTCAGTTGCATCGCCTCGGTGTGGTGTCAATCCCGCTGCGGCAATCGCATCGAGTCCTTCATCTGAGCGACGAACACCGGTTACATCATAACCGGTCGCTTGTAACTGCGTGCCAAGTTCAATCCCAATATATCCACATCCGACGATGACAACGTCTGACATTAGTTGTCTTTTCGCTTTGCGAGAAACTGCTGGATTGCCGCGAGTTGGGCAAGCGTCATGCGCGTTCGACCCTCTAAGGCTTGCTGGACTTCCTGTCCCGAGAGGCTGAACTCGATATTAGCTGCAATCGTGTCTACATCAACAACGCAAGTCGTCATCGACATTAGCAGGTGATCTCGTAATTCAGCAACAATTGCCTTCGCATCAGGGCGATCAGGGTCAACAGAGAGCACTGCCGCTGCATCTTCAACTCGAAGCTCAGGTTCATCACCTGCACTAATTGCCTCCAGCGTCGCTTCATCAACTGACTCAACTGCTTCGTGATTGGCGACTGACAGTGCTGAGCGTAACTGTCTGAAGTACGCTGATCGTATCTCTTCGGGAGTATGTGCTGCTGCATCATCGACTGCATCGTAGAGCATACTCAGTGTCGCGAGCGTGGGCACAAAACCATTGCCTCGTGACCTCATTCAGATGGACAGTAACCCATCGGTCGAACACATCTGGGTCCTGGTGTAGGTGGTACCCATGCGGTTGAACGCTCGTCTGTCTGCCCATCACGCTCACCAACGCCTGCCTTGCCTGGTGGAACCACGACTATTGCAACGGTCCGATAGCTGAATCCAATACGAGACGCGCGCCCGAGCGTCTCCGCTCTACCATCTCCGTCGACATCGAGCGTTACGACTTGGCCGCTACGAACGAACGTGATCGGCCCATGTGGGCTTGTGATTGCGAATCGACCGTATCTACCCCGCGCGTCGACAATCCAGAGATTGCCTGTGGCGAGCCATGGGTTGAGTGTCGGTAAGATTGGTATCCCAGCCGGTAACTGGTTGAGCGACATATTAGCCATCTTGAAACGCTCTCGTGCGGCCGATTTGAGTGCTGAACTCGCCAGTGATTGCGCTGCTTTGCGTGTCTGTGTGTCAGTATCATTTACCGCAGCCTGTGAAACGCGTACTTGTGTGTGTGTAACCGCCTGTCGAAGTCTGACACGAATCGTGGTTTCGAGTTCGCGTCCGTCCACTGTTTTCATGTTCCTCTCCCGTTGAGTAGCTTCCTGAGCGATGAGACGCGCGATTGACCCGTTACGTGCGGCTGTTGGTTGCTGTGTCATCGGCCAGCGCTCAAAAGCCGCTGTAACGATATCGTCACATGTCGTCCGAGGGAGGCCTGTCTCAGCTGCGAGCGTGGTGGTGGCGCGATGATGGACATATGATAATTTTCGCTCTACTCGGCGAGTTAAGATCTCTGTCTGTGTCTCCAATTCCGGCGTCGGTGTTATCTCGGCTGTCTGTTCAGCTGCGCTGAGCGTCTGGGCTGCAAGCTCCAGACTGACACTACCTGACTGTCCCATGACGCCAGCAATAATTGAAGTTGCTGCATTATCATATGGCACGCTGAATACGTTCAGATTCCGTGTTGCGAGCCCGATATACTGCTCAGAATCAGCAATCGAGTCAACACGCGATCCGTTGACCGACGCGGTTGATAAGAACGGTGGGTCGGCGTCTGGCTGAAGTGTTACAGGACCGATAACACCCTCACCAGAGCCAATCGTGTGTGATTGGCTGGCTGGTGATGGCTGTATGCGCGACAGCTGTGCGAGTGAGTAATCGACACCGTGGTTGACGAGGATGTCTCGAATACTGTGATGTTGTGCACTCGCCTGGTTTGCCTGCGCTTGTAGCTCTGCGAGCACGTGGTTGAGATAGGCGATCCGAACTGCTACTCGAGCCCGGTCGGCAACACCTGCATACTCTACAGGCACAGCACGCAGAGCTGCCCGGCGGTTCAACACTACTTCCCGAAGTGCTGCAGCGGGATTCACTGCTCCAGCAGCGAGACTCCGTCCATCGATGCTGAGCGTGATTGTTCGAAGCTCATCACGAGTCTGTCTCAGATCTGCGCGTATCCACCTATCCAATCGTGCTGGACGCTTTCCGGTGATGGTCTCACGTATCGAAACTGGCCCATCAAGGACTGCTCGGCGGGCAAGTTGATCACTCCCGCCTGCTGAGTCGCGTAGGTCACCAGAGATGGCACTCACACGAACGAGATTTGACCCGCCAAGTACCCCGCCTGTCTCAAACAAGGGATCAATTGACCGTGTCGGGGTTCGAATAGGTAGCATTCGTGCCCGCTGATCAATTGTTACTCCGCAGCGTGTCTGCCAACGTGCGGTTCGTGTGACTTGTGAGCCGTGTGGATGTTGCCAGACTGTACGTCTGGTGTATCTAACTGTAACCATTCGCGCCGTCCGTTCCAGTACTTGTGTACCGATTCCATCGCGGTAACGTGATGCTAGCGCTGGGGGTGAGCGATATGTGACCTTGGTATCGCGTTCAACCGTCTTCGATACAAGCGAGTAATTTCCACGTGGCGCGCTGATTCGTGGCTGGCGATCGCGCTGGCATTGATCAACTCCTGCTCGCACAGTCACCCGTGCCCGGTATCCATCTGCGATGATGGATTCCATTCGTGGATGTAGAGACCGCGTGAACGAGACAAACACCGAATCTGCAACGGGGGCGAGTGAGTGTCTAATTGAGAGACTGTCGCTTCGATCAGGCAGTGCACGCTCCGCGGTTGGTGCTGGCAGTCCCCCGGTTATCGCATCTGCAATCGCTGGGTCAGTCTCTGCAGCTACGAAATCAGTGACTCCTGTCCGAAGTAGCGCACGTCGCACCCCACGCTCGGCATCAGGGTCTACCTGACCAAACACAGCCCGCTGTGTATCTAATATGCCTGCATTTGTCGTCAACTGTACGTGTCGATTGGCGATGATGTTATCAATTGGAAGTCCAAGATATTGGCTAAGGCCCCGTGCTTGTGCAATAGCGGTGAGGCTCACTGTTGCGCGCCGCGACACGCTGGGGCCTGTGAGCGGCCCACGTGAGAGCCGCGTCTCAAATGTGTGCGCTCGCTCTGCCATTGCCAGGACTGGCAGGCCACTTCGCAGCGTCATCGATAGCTCCTCCTCGGCAACCACCTGCCCGTTGCGGCTTATTGCCATTTTGATTTCATCGACTGTAACGACAAGTTCGGTGTTCGCATCGCGGCCTTCAATCTCAATCAGTCGCAGCGCCTCTTCGATCGATGGCTGGCGTGACCCAAACTGCACTCTTCCCACTGTTCTCCCCCGGTGATACTGGATATCTGAGAGTGATGTTCTGGCCTGCAGATAGATTCGCACTCGCAGTGCGTTCGTGAACGGATCCGCTTGAAGCGCTTGCCCGCTTGGAGTCTCTGCTGCCTCAATCACAGGCTCACGTGCCGCTGTCTTGACAGCTCGTTCAATTGCATCGCGAAGCGTGGTCTGTATCTCTGCATCGATCCGGTCGGCAACGGTATCAGCACTGGAATCAACCGGTGCTAATCTCTGGTTAGCAATTGAAGCGCTGAGCGTCGTTGCACCCACGAGTAGTAGCACTCCAAGCAGTGCAAACGGAATTCGGCCGCGACGGTCATCAGCGAGGCGCATTAGCGTCGTCTCCACCTCCGAACGACAATCTCCACAGTGCTGATTCGTGAGGGGAAGACTGGTGATTCAATTCGGCTATCGAGATGCTCTGTAAGAGCAGCGTTGGCTGCTGTGATATTCTCAGCCTGCACTGATGAGTTGATATCAGCGTCAAGTATCCCGGCGATATGCCGATACTGAGTGGCTGTCACTGCACGTCGGCCATCTTCAGTGCGTAACTGAGTGGTGTGTATCGTGGGTGGCAGAAGAATCCCCACAGCCCTTGCGGCTACTGGAGACTCCGTCTTGTTGGTATCAGCCGCGACCGCGAGTACGACATCGACTCGTGCGGTGCTAATCTCTCTTTTCGTCCCTGATGAGGGGGGTCGAGGGCCAATGCTAAATGTCGCGCGCAGATTGCGAGCAACACGCCAGCGCCCATCGATCCGCACGAATCCACCTGTACGCCCCCGAACTGTCTCCCGGACTGCTACTCGGTATGGTCGTGCATCTGGAGTAAGTAATTCCCGGTCTAATCTTGCCGTTAAAATCGTTGCGTGTGCTATATGTCCTGCAAGTGTCCTCTCATGCACGACCGGAACTGGGTCTATGTGGTCGAATGCCTCCGCTCGATCATGTTTAATCGCAACTGTCGTCGTCGCTAATGAATTCGCAACAGCATCTGCATCGGCAACCTGTGTAGCACTGTTCGATATCGCAGAGTGATGTGCAGCATACAATCCAGTAACAGCCGCCGAAATAAGCAGTAAGAATAGAATCGCGTCGATTGCAGCATTCATCGCCACACCTGTACGGTCACCTCACCCCATACTACGCGGCCGTCGTGGTGAGCCACCCCAACCGGTTGAGAGTGAATATCGACACCCAAAGATGGCGGCTGAGGCCCAACAGCCCACGCTGTATGTTGAACTCGCAGTGTGAGATTGAGCTGGTACCGTACCGGCGGTCGAACTGAATGGAGATCTTGTGGAGACACAGTTGTCCGACTCCCATTGTGTGTGAGTAGATCACGTGCGACTGCTTTCGCAGTCTCTCGAGAAGGGGGCGATTCAAACACATCAGTGAGCGCCCCAGTGTAGAGTCCCAAGCCAATACAGACAAACGAAAGTGATATGAGTGCAACCACAGGCGAACTCATGCCGCGAGTCTTTCTATACATCGACCAGAAGAGCTGAATGAGGCCCGTATGTAACACGACGGACGTGAACTGGTCCACGAACTTGCTGCCAAGATGGCGTCGAAGCAACAACACTGGCCTGGGTAAGTGCTGCTTCGAATTGCTGTGGCGTTTCGAAAATGTCTGACGGAGGAGTTCCATCAATAAGAGCTGTAAGTGCACTGTGGTCTGCCCTCACAGGTGTCATCGGCCCATAACTGACAGTTGCATGTGCTATGTCTCCATCGCGCTTGAGACTGATACGGTGGCGACCGATTCGGATGTAGTCTGCCTCAACTGGATGTGTTGCGGCTGCCGAAAAAGTCGCTACACCAACCGTGTCGATAGTTGCTGTCACCCCACTCGCATCCAGTGGAGCCTGTGTTGGTAGTCCAATGACCACACTAATTAGGACTGTTCCGGTGAGTGCGAGACCGATCCATGCATAGTACGATTCAATTGCAAAACTGAACATATGCGCCGTGGCCGCGTGTCAGTACAAAAATATCCGCTCACAGCAGCCGTTGGCCGGCAAAAAATGCGGTGACATAACAGGTGAACGCGGTGATAACTGCTATACTACAGCGATACCCCACGCGATCACGATCAAGTCCACGCGTAAGCCCTGTCGCAAGCGCAGTCAAGAGAACTGCTAGCCAACATACATATCCGCCGATGACGAGTCCGAGTATGTCTGTTCTTAGTGGTGCTCCCTGGATTGCATCTGAGGTATGTATGCTGGTCGCCATCGCGACGGTTGCCCCTCCAACGAGCGGTGCGAACACCGTCGCCGTATGCATCAGCGTACCTGTGATGTGTTGTAAATCACGCTCAGCTCGCTCAATCCCTTCTTGAATGGTGGTCAGATGGGTGCCAAATCGACGGAGCATCACCCCGGCTGGTGGACCACTCCGTCCAGCTAGCCCAACCAGTGCAAAAGCGGTACTCAAATCTTGGCTGGGATATGATTGGTACTGATAGGTATATGCAAGCGCATCTGTGATTGATGCGCCAACGTGCGTCTGTCGCTGGTGTACTGACCGCCATATATCCCTGAGTGGTTGTTGTGTCGCTTCACATAGATACTCAACACCAGTTTCAACAGGCTGGCCAGCCTCAACACGCCGGCCCAGCATCGACAAGCTATCACCGAGTGTTGACTCCAATTGAGCCACTTTCCTCCGACGTTTCGCCCGTGGATATATACTCACACTGACGGCTGTACCACCCCCGAGAGCGACCAGTGCAAGCGGTGCTGCCCACGGTAAGATTTGTTTGGAAATGACCCATCCAGCTACCCCAACAACCACACCTATGCAGATGCCTATGCCATCGTTTCGTTCGACTGCATCATCCAGTCGCGTCGGAGCGAGTGCAAGCGGGCGTTGCAAAAGAACCCACCCACTCGCTGATGTCACTCCAATTGGTAATGCGACGATGTAAATGCACAAGAACACTGCTGTGGGAATCACGACACCACCAGCGCGCGCCGCTGGAATGACCCCAACGAGGGCCAGTGGAACAAGCACACCGATTGCGTACAACCCGCTCACGGGCCCGCGAATCTCAGCAGCAAACTGCTGAAGATGATTTTCGACTCCCTGGACTGCGACAGCGACAGCTCGCTCAAGTGCCGAATCTCGACCGCTGGGGGTCTCGACAGCCTCATTGAGTAGTCTGAGCGCACGGGAGAGGGGTCGGAAGGTGTCCTCCCATTCTTCGATGAACGACTCAATCCCTGCAGCGGGCATTGCACGATGTGTATCGCTATGTGAACGAAGACTCGTACTCAACGCGTCGTTTCCATACACTCGTGTACGGTCGATCGCGCGTTCGAGATTAGGGGTGTGTGCTAATTCAAACGCCAGCGCAGAAACTAACGCTGGAGCGCGGCCTGCAGCACGAATTTTCGATATCTTCTGTCGATACGATGGGAGTTGACGCCACCCTTCGATAGTGCAGACAAGCACTCCAAGCCATACCATGGCGGTGAAAAGCAGAGACATACCGGTCATCTGCTGGATACACATCGCACTCGTTGTGCTGAGACCAACTGAACTGATCTGCTTCAGTTGCTTCTCGGTGAACTCATCGGCTGATATCATGAAAGTGGTGTTAGCATGTCCCATCTGACCTGCTGTTCAATGTGTTCAGCAAGCGACTCTACCTGAACAAGCCCTTCAGCGTAGCTTAATCCTGCGCGCACACAGAGATCATCAAACAGATGACTGTCGCCACGCTCAATCACTCCAGTTGAGGCAAGTCCCTCATCAGAATACTCAAACAGAGCGACAAACGTTGTTTTATCATCATTCGTGCGTACCTCTTCAATACGGCTAATGAATCGGCTCCCATCACGTCGATGACACGTGATGATGAGATCAGTCGCCCCGAATGCAGATTCGGGCACTCCCAAATCTGCGACCACGCGTTCGCGGACAGCCTCTCCAGAGTCGCCATGAATTGTGCCAAGGACGGCGTGCCCGTGTGCGCCGATTCGCATGGCTTCGTATAGTGCAGTCGCCTCCTCACCACGCACCTCACCGATAACGAGGGCGCCATCACCGAATCGGAGTGCTGCGCGGAGTGCCTCTGAGGGACTCGTCGCAGGAGTGTCTGTCGTTGGTGGGTCGGTAAACAGTCCCTGTACATCTCGACCGGCAGCCCGCAGTTGTTTGAGTGGGAGTTCGGCTGTGTCCTCAATACTGACAATTCGGGTCGTATCTGGGAGTTCCCACAACAAGGCACCCAGCAGTGTTGTTTTCCCTGCCCCACGTGTTCCAGCGATGATGCATGTAGCAGCATGTATCGTTGCATATCGACACACTGCAGCGGCGAGCGGGGTCAGACTCCCAGCGCTAACCAGCCGGGCAAGTGTCCACGGGTTGGTATGTTGTTTTCGAAGGACGAAGCCAACGCCGGGTGCGGTCGGGGCGGTGACGCCTGCTATACGTAACTGTGTACCATCGCTCGTCGTATACTCCATATCGAGCAGCGGATTGTGCCGTCCAAAGGGTCGCCCACTGACTCTCCGGAACTGCGAGGCGAGTGTGGCGACCGTCTCGGGAAACAGCACGATATTCGTCGACAGTGACGTGCCCTCATACACGACGCGAACAGGAGTCTCTCTGACAGGGCTCGAAATAAGAATATCTGAAATCTTCGCATCACAGATGAGGTGTTCAAGAATGCCCAGGTCTTTGATATACCGAAGGAAGATTTCGGTGCATGTCTCGATTGGAATATCCGCATCCCCGACGGTAGCAAGCGCATCAGTGACCGGCGTGTTCTCATGCGCCTGAAGATATGCATGCGCGTCAGTAAGAGCGGTCTGTGCAGCTCTTGAGAGAGTTGCCACAGGCGGGATGAGATGATATTTTGAGGAAGATACATTCACGACGCCTCCGGTCGCAAGCACCCGCTCAGTGCTCGGTTGGGTATCGAGGTCTCTCTCAGCCGAAGTCTGCAACGAACAGCCAGTGATTGGAACTGCTGAATGCGGATCTAATAATTCGGCGAGATCGTCAGCACTTATATTATTCTTCTCTTCGAACCGCGAGCAGATACGCCCAATCGCACCAGCACGACTTCGCGCACGCCTGATCGTTCGAAGAGGCGTAATGCGTGCTTGAGCGGCTAATATGTGGTCATGCTGTTCAATCCGTGCGATACTGGTGGCGATATCGGCCAGTAACGTTGCATCGGATGAAAAGTATCGAATCTCAAACCCATGCTGTTGACAATGTATCGATTCAACTGACTCACCGGTAAGCGCCCGAAATAACGCCGCACGACAGCCGGGTTGCGTTTCGAACATGCCATCATGCGGACACTCGCGTGCATCGATGAGCAACACACGGCGACCGGCAAGACCAGTTCCTTGCTGTCGAGAGACCGTCTGCTGACACTGGCATCCCAATGTTGAATTATGCTGTTTGTCGCCCGTGAACGTCCCTTTGAGCCACCTACTGAGAGTCACCATGCATGAGTTGCCTGCGTATCAAGATTTGTACTCTCGGATTAATTGGACTGCACCTCCAGATGAACAGTCGGCTTGCTTTGATACATCCAGTATCGGAGAACGAAGACATACTGACCTGGTGTGACGAGCCGGTGTCGACCCCACACAACGGCCGTTGACACAGGAATGTCTATTTGATAATCGACACGTGAACGCGAGTGGACGAGCCGAAATCCATTGCGAGAGACAGTTGGCGTGACCGATACTGTATCTGTCCTCGGCGAAAGTGGTGACCGAGGGGGGAGCACATACTCAATACGTCGTGTCGGAGCCCTCGTCTTCTGCCGTGTTGGGTCGTTCTCGTAAACGAGTCCCGTCGCACGATACTCGAGTTCATCTGCGAGACGCGAAAGGTCTGTCTCTGTTTTATTGATTCCGGCGGCCTCCATCGCTGGAAGTGAGACCGAAAGGATCGTCATCAGCAGAACTACCGAGACGAGTAGACGAATCACTCAAACGCAGCTCGCAAGCGGGCAGCGAGACTTTGTTCAGTCTCGGTTGAATCATCCCACGTAGTGTGCCTCGGTGATTCGGATGCGTCGAGTGGGCTGCTCGAATATGATTCTGACTCTGAGTCCGTCGTCGGCCCATGTGTTGAGCTGATTGTGTGATTGGGCTGCGGTACTGAGTGAGATGCAGGGGGCGATCCTGAAGACATGGCTGAACTCGAAGGGGAAACGGGACTATCTGTGGCAGTGCTCGACAGTCGAGTATGCTGACCATGCTCGCTAGATTCGAGTCGCTCAATGCGACTGAGTGCTTCCAGTGCCTGCCGCTCGGTCCGCGTTTCGAGTGCTTCAATCGAGTCAATGAGACCCTTCAGCGCGGTCATTTCGGCTTCAATCTCACTAAGACGGGTTGTAATCGCTTTATCCTCGTGTGAGTGATTGTCGTCTTCGGTTATTTCTGGGTGATCACGCTCGGTATCACACATCGGAGTCGCTTGATCAGTTGGTGTTGATTGCTGTCGGTTGGCTCGCGATGAGTCCATACAAGCTACTGGCTCGCGCTTTTTGATTTGAACGCTTGGCTTCGAACCCATTAGATTCTCAGCGAATGAATCTTTTAGCTCACCCAAGAATGTCTCCTTTGTCAGTGCTCACTCGTTCGCGCACTGTCCATCCCGCGACTGTCGCACGTTTGCATATGGCTGATACCGGCGAGAGAATCGAACATAACACCGATAACGCAGTATCGCACAGATGTGTCTGATGGATGCGTCAGTCGAAGAATTATCTGCCTACTGTGAAGCAAATCCAGAGATACGAGATTCACTTGAAGAAATTCAACGCATCGATAGCGAGCAGGACGGTTGGGAGTTCGATGCCGTTGATATTGAGACAGGAGCGTTCGGCGAACTCGTCTCAAAGGGACTAATTGAGCAGTCTGAGACCGGCTATCAGGTCACTGATCCAGACCTGCTCGCTTCTCTGCTTGACGAGAGCCGATCGTATGAGGATACGAGTGTCGAGACTGACTCACTTGCGACACGGGTACATTCTCGAATCGCCAATGTACATAGACGTCGTATCGGTCATCTCCTGATTGCACTGGCTATTCTGTTTCTGTTCCGTATCACTGCATTCTCATCTGTTTTCCAACGAGATTACGTGCTTCTTTTGGGGAATGATGCGTATTTTTACCGCTATTGGCTTCTTGAAGTATTGACAGGTAAGTACTCACTCAGTAGTGTACCAGAAGGAATCGAGCAGGGGGAGCCATTATTAGTTTTTGTACTTCGTGTTGCAGCCAGTATCGCTGGGGGTTCAGTTGCAGCCGCAGAGTATGTGCTCGCACTGTATCCCGTAGTCGCAGCACTGCTGTGTGGGATAGCGGTGTACGTCATCGGCAGACGGCTTGTACAGAGCCACCGAGTTGGCATCGCGTCAGTATTGTTTTTAGCTGTCATGCCCGCGCATGGATATCGAACCGCGATTGGATTTGCAGATCATCACGCCTTCGATGTAGCCATGCTGTCGATCACGATCGCATTACTGAGTGTCATCGAGACCACGACCACGCCATGGAAGGAAGCGAGCGTCACACAGACTGGAATCGCACTCCTGGGGGGAATCGTGATAGCTGCCCAGGTGCTCGCGTGGAACGCTGCGCCGCTATTGTTGCTCCCGCTTCCACTCTATGGTGTGAGCGTTGCAATCTTGTCCGTTGCACACGACCGCTCTCCGCTCAAGCAGCTATGGCCCGTCATTATCATGACGACAGTCGGAGGCATAGCCGCGGTAATAGTCCACGTATATCTTGGATGGCAGTCGCCAAATATGGTCCTCCCGCCGGTTCTGGTCGCGATTGGACTTGTCGGTGTTGCACTCGTGTCGACCTTCGCGTATCGGTCTCACATTGGCATACGATTTACTGCGGGTGGAACGGTCGTAATTGGTACGCTCATCAGTCTCGTCACACTTCGGGTATTTCCGAGCGTTCGTTCAGAGGCTATCCGTCGGTTTACACGCCTTTTGACAGGTGCTGGGAAAGAGAATATTTTCGAAGCCCAATCAATCTTGAGCGGGGATTTTGGGCTGCTTCTTGCCCCACTCATATTTGTCGGGCTGGCCTTTTTTCTCCTTCCAATCGGCATTCCATGGGGCTTCTGGCACGCATGGCAGCGTGACCGCCCCGGGTGGTTACTTATCAGCACCTATGCAAGCGTACTATTAATTCTCTCACTACTCGAAGCCCGGTTTGCTGGACACCTATCCGTCCCGACAGCCATCATTTCAGCTGTTGGGTTCGTGTGGTTACTCTCTCGAATTCTGGAGTTTCGTTCGCCACTTACAACACCGACGACATCCCGTCGTCGCTCAACGATATCGGACGCGCAGACAGAGACACAGACGGTCAATCGCCGCCAGTTGTTATCGACCGGATTCATTATTTTTTTGTTGATTGGTGGCTTGGGTGGTCTCTTCACCCCGATCCGAACGACCTCACTCACGTACGACACGCAGACAGCGACAGCAATCGACAGAATCGATACATACGCTACAGAACATAACATGAGTTATCCAGAGAACTACGTCTTGAGCTCATGGGGAATGAATCGGGCATACAATGCAATGGTGAACGGTGAGTCTCGAAGTTACGGGTATGCCCGGTCAAATTACGCATCATTTTTGAAATCGACAGACACGAATCAGTGGTATACTCGACTCACTGGTCGAGTGGGTTTCGTCACTATTCGTGAGATTGAGGAGTTCTCCGGCCTAGAGGCAGGAACCCATTACAAACGGCTGTATGAGGGCTACGGTGTGAATACTCACTACCGATTGATATATGCAGGATCGAAAGAGCGGTCCTACGCAATTGTGCCGGGAACAGTTATTAACGGAACAACAGATCAGCGCCAGGTCGAATTGAGTGGCCGAATGGAAGTCGAGGGTCAGTCAGTGATGATTTCGCGAGATATTCCAGTTGAGGGTGGTCGATGGAGTGTTCGACTGTCAACCCCAGGGCAGTATACCATCGCGAACAGGACGGTGCAGATCTCTGAGTCCGATATCCATTCATGAAACTGCCAGTGATGAACTACCCCTCCCTACTCGCTCCCGCTGGTCGGTTCTTGACACCGGGGACTGAATCCACGGAAGTCAATCGATGACGAGTGGCTCATACCAGTCCCGATTTGACTGATACCACTCGATAAATGCAGAGACACCCTCTCGAATAGAGTATACAGGATCGTATCCGAGTAGACTAGCCGCCCGTGAGGTATCTGCATGCGTATGTGCTGCATCGGCAGCGTAGCGATCACCATACTGCAGACTCAGATTTGGATCGATCTGGTCTCTAATTTCAGTTGCCAGTGTTTTGATATCTATCCGATCAGTTGAGCCAATATTTACTGCCTTGCCGTTTGCAGCGTCCGAATCGAGCAGTGTTCGATTCGCATCTATCACATCTTCAATGTAGGTAAAATCGCGTGTTTGAGTGCCATCACCATAGATAATCGGCGATTTGCCGGTAAAGCAGCGTGAAACGAAGTTCGAGATTGCCATATTCGGCCGCATTCGCGGACCGTACACGGTAAAATACCGGAGTGCCACAGTCGGAATCTCATAGACGTCATGATATGCACATACATATCGCTCTGCAGCCAATTTTGAAACGCCGTATGGGGATACTGGAAGTGCGGGGTCTGTCTCTGCAAACGGGAGATACTCTGACCGGCCACCGTATACCGAGGACGAAGAGGCAAACACAAATGCATCTAACTCGGTGTTTCGACTTGCCTCAAGCAGAGTCAGAGTCCCGTTTATATTTATATCAGCGTACAATGTCGGATTGTCGACACTGGGTCGCACACCTGCTTTTCCTGCCTGATGATAGACTGCATCTGCATCAGAGACAAGATCTGAGATAATATCTTCATCGCGGATATCACCGTTCAGGTAGGTATATTCACCATCGTGTTGAGCCGCCACATTGCGGTGATGTTGTATCGTCCGGCGTTTGAGTTGAAGATCATAGAATGGATCCATGATATCTACGACACACACTGAATGACCATCACGAAGAAAGCCAGCAGCTAAATGTCCGCCGATGAATCCAGCACCTCCCGTAATCAAAATCTCCATATCCGTGTTATCGATGTAGTCATCATGATGATTGTGGTTGGACTCGTCATAGCGACTCGAATCAGAACTCACCTGCCGTTTTTTCTCAGTGAGCGCGTATCAAAGTGACAAAATATATACCGAGTCAGGTAGTTACTCAGATTCATAGTAACTAATGAGTATTCTGCTTACCGGCGGCGACGGATATATCGGCTGGCCGACTGCACTCCGTCTTGCCTCACAGACCGACGACCGCGTTGTGATGATAGACAACTTCGCACGTCGCAGCTGGGTCGAAGAAATCGGATCTATCTCTGCACAGCCCGTCGTCTCAATGGACGAGCGGGTTACTGCAGCACGGCGTGTTCACGGGCTACAGAATCTTTCTTTTGTAGAGGGTGACCTCACCGATCGCGAATTTGTCGATGAGATCCTCCAAGTACATGAGCCCGAAGTTATTGTTCACACAGCAGCTCAACCGTCAGCTCCGTACTCTCAGATCAATGGTGAACGGGCAAACTACACACAACACAACAATATGCAAGCAACGCGAAATCTTGCCTTTGGCTTGTATGAAAACAACCTTACCGAGACCCATCTCATCGAGACGACGACAACGGGCGTGTATGGCGCACCCGAATTTCGAATACCTGAAGGCGGGGCTGTCATGGAGAATGATGGGGAGCGTGACGAGGTTCCTTTCCCAGCAATGGCGGGAAGCTGGTATCACCTGACGAAATCACACGATGCAGCGAATCTTCGATTAGCCCACGACCAGTTTGATCTGCCAATCAGCGATGTTCGAACTGCAATCACATACGGCGCTGGGACACCTGAAACCACGGCAGACTCGCTACTCACGACTCGTTTCGATTTCGACTATTACTTTGGTGTGGTCGCTCATCGCTTCGTCGCGCAGGCCATTGCAGGGTATCCGATTACAGTGTATGGAAAAGGCGAACAACGCAAACCATTCATCGCGCTTGAAGATGCTGTCGAGGGGCTTACGCGATTAGCACTAAACGACCCACAGACTCGTCAGCAGGACCACACTGTTTACAACCAAGTCACGCGCGCGATATCGATTGTTGAAATGGCAAATACAATTGCCGATGTGGCACGTGAGTTTGGACTCGAGACAACGGTCGAGCATTTCGAGAACCCTCGTGACGAAGATGAAACACACAAAATGGAGATCGAAAATACCCGGTATGCGGACCTTATCGACGGCCAATCGGTGACGTTTGAGGCGGGCTGTCGCGAACTCTTTTCGACTCTGGTGGAATACGAAGACCGTATCACAGCCTATGAAGATCGATTTCTGCCCTCTGTTTTGGAAGACCGAGAGAACTAATCGATGCGCATTTTAATTACTGGCGGTTGTGGCTACATTGGCAGCGCACTCGTGCCGCTGTTAATAGATTCTCAGGACGTGTCTCATCTGAGTGTCTTCGATAACCTTTCGGGTGGGTCACCACGAAACCTGCTCGGTTCTGGATTAGATACCACACAGAACATCGCGTTCATTCGAGGTGATGTTCGACAGTATGGCGAGGTTGAGGCCGCGATGCGTGATATTGATACGGTCATTCACCTGGCAGCGATTACTGGCGCTGCGAGTACGCATGACCGACGCGATGAAACACTGGCTGTCAATGCTGATGGTACAGAAAATGTTCTCCAGGCAGCAGGCAAACTGGGCGTCTCAAATGTTGTCTTAGCGTCCTCGTGTAATGTGTATGGACGTGCTCCGACGACCGATATCGATGAGACAACCGCTCCTGACCCGCTCAATCCGTATGCGGAATCAAAACTCACATCCGAGCAGCTACTCAAAGACGCAGCCGAAGAATATGGATTTGATGGGACTGCACTCCGGATGAGCACGAACTATGGGTTATCTCCGGGTATTCGATTCAATCTCGTCGTCAATCACTTTGTGTTTCGGGCAATTACAGACCGACCACTCACTGTCTACGGCGATGGAAATAATTGGCGACCGTTTATTCACGTTCGTGATGCTGCACGGGCGTACGCACATGCCAGTCGTCATCCCAACTCGTGGCCATCGACGATATACAATGTTGGACAACAGACACAGAATTTCCAGATTGAGGAGATTGCAGAGGCTGTCCGTGATACGCTCGATTCAGCACTTGATATTACTTATCTTCGTGATGCCCATCCGGGGCCATCATATCACGTGAACTTTGATCGTCTCTCAGAGACCACCTTCGAGTGCGAATACACTCTCACAGATGGTATCAGCGAACTCGCAACCGCGTTTGACCAATCATCACCACTTCAATGACTACTGCAAACACACCCTCAACCGATGATTCATTTCACGTCGCCATTACTGGCGCGGCCGGATTTATCGGCTCACGAACTCTGCATCGATTCCAACAGGCGCACCCATCTTGGACATTTACTGCATTGGATAACTTTTATCTCGGCACGGTCCGCTCTGTCGGCGAAACACCCATCGAGCACGTCGATATCCGCAATCGCACGCAATTGGAAAGTGCACTCGATGGTGCAGACGCTATCTGTCATCTGGCGGCAATCAGTGGTGTCGATGACTGTGCAGAGCGCTCCGACCTCGCGCACGATGTGAACATAACTGGAACAAATAATATCGCATGGCACTGTCGCAAACACGGGACGGCATTGGTATTTCCGTTCAGTATGGCCGTGCTTGGCGACCCCACGCAGTTCCCGATCACCGTTGATGACCCGCGAGCCCCAATGAACTGGTACGGGCGGACGAAACTACTGGGTGAACGTGCTGTCGAAGCGTTTGCCGATGGAGCATTCCCTGCGCACCTATTTCTCAAATCGAATCTCTATGGTGAGCATACCGTCGACGGACAGCGTGTCTCAAAAAATACCGTGATTAATTTCTTTATTAACCGCGCGCTGTCTGGTGAGCCGCTTACTGTGTACGAACCTGGGACGCAATCGCGTAATTATATCCACGTCGATGATGTAGCGAGTGCATACGTGCGAAGCGTTGAGCAACTCAAACACCAGCTCAACGCAGGCGTCACTGGTGTTTCAAAATATGAAATCGCCTCAAACGAGGATCCGAGCGTCATGGAAGTGGCGACACTCGTCCAGTCGATTGCAGCGTCGGAACTGAATCGAGATATAGAGATTTCGCTCGTCGAGAATCCACGGAGTGGTGAGACACTCGTTGATGAATTTGCAGTCGATATTTCACGGGCTCGCACTGAATTAGGCTGGAAACCAACCCACACTGTCGAGTCTTCGATTCAGCGGCTTCTCGAAGTCAAATCCGGGTCGAACTCGTAGAAGCCCTCGAAAGAGTCCGTCGTCATACTTCGACCTCGGTTGTATCGTATCGCCAAATGAGATCGAAGTAGCGCTCCAAACCCGCTACAAAGGAACCGTTCGTCGTCACAGCTGCTTGACGTTTGTGCAATGGTATCTCTTCTTCCTCGACGAGCAAGACAGCCTGGCCGGTATCATATTCCATGCTCGGATCAACGACTGTCCCCCGCCAGGGGAGGCGTTTCGCACTCGCTCGCTTTTCAATTTCAGGGTATGAGTGTTCGAGATATTCGAGTATCTCGGTCTGAATTGCTTCATTTGTATCGGTGAGTAACGCAGACTCGAGAACGATAACACGCATTTCAATGTCGCGCTCGATTGCTGCCGTGACAGCGGGTTCGATTGCCTCGAAATACTCGAAACTCTTCGTCAAAATGTGGATACGCTCACGCGCTTCATGATACATCGTCCGCGTTTCGCGCTCGCTCGGGTCACCAACATCGACGACATAGAACAGTTCTTCAACTGGCGAGACTGCATCTTGATTCTGTGCATACAGTGGCTCAAACACATCTAAAAAGTCGTCCTCAATCTCTTCGACACGCATCCGATATGTTTCGAATGACTGACGCTCATTCTCGATTGCTCGCTCAAGAATCGTGCGTGG
>JAQCNF010000192.1 GCA_028275165.1 Haloquadratum sp. | reverse complement strand
CGCCCCTGTCGTGACGGGTTTTTTGTATACCTTTACTGTACTCCCCATATGCTATCACTTCAGGATAATCTTCGGTCAATGACGACTCCCGTTATCACTCCGTTCAATTCTGATAAAACGCTTGAGTTGGAAATATTTGAATCGCACCTGCATACACTTATTAACGCAGGCATCTCAACACTCTTCCCCTGCGGAACTACAGGTGAATTTGCGAGTCTCTCTCGTGAGGAACGAGTGACGCTTATCGATACAGCGGTGGATGTAGCGCCCTCTGACATCTCAGTTATTGCTGGTGGCGCACCATCAGCGGTTACCTCTGCGCGCGAGTGGGTTGAGACGATTGCGTCGCTCGGGGTTGACGCAGCGGTTATCACCGCTCCGCAGTTTCATTCATCGAATGACCCGATGGGAATTGAGCATTTTTTTGAGGCCATTGCAACAGATAGCCCCATTCCACTGTTATTATACAATATTCCGGCTTGTACTGGTGAGCGTATTCCACCTACGACAGCAGTAAGCTTAGCTGACCATGATTCGATCATCGGTCTCAAAGACTCTGGCGGAGACATCAGCTATGGGCTTCGTATCCTTGATCAAACTTCTTCGGAGTTTCTTGTTCTTCAGGGCTATGACCCACTTTTGATCCCTTCACTCCGTATGGGATTCGATGGTGGTGTGAACGCGCTCTCAAATGTCATTCCAGAGCTCTACGTTGAGGCATCCCGGTCGCCGACAAGTGAGCGTGCACGCACCATTCATCGCGGTGCAATCGAACCACTATTTAACATGTGCAGACAGGATGGATTCGCCCCAGTCGTCAAAGCAGCACTGCATGCCCGGAATCAGTCATATTCGGCGACAGTGCGGCCTCCCTTGGTCGAAGTTACGTCTGCTGAGATATCGACGATGATTAATCGGGTGCGTCAACTCTAAATTGCCACGGTAGCGCTCAGCGACCGATCACTGTGAAATACCGTATACTTCTCGTTCCCAGGCGCGCGATGGGAAATCATATATAGGACGTCTCATTTCAATCGAATCAATACGGTCATGATCAACCGGGTCAAGTTCCCAATCAAGTATCTCCAAATTTTCCTGAATATGATCCTGTGTGGACGATTTTGGAAGGACGACGATTTCGTTCTCGATTGCCCAACGGAGTATAATATTCGCCGGTGAACGATCGTACGTATCAGCCAGGTTCTGGATTGTTTCGTCTGCAAAAACCTCTGTTCGCCCCAGAGGAGCGGCTGCCTCAACAATTGTATTGGTATCATGACAATACTCCACGACGGGGTCCTGTGTGAACCACGGATGATACTCAATCTGATTCACTGCAATTGGAACATCAGAGATGTGCTGTGCACAACTCAGTTGATAGGCAGTGAAATTTGAGACTCCAATGTTCCGGACCAAGCCCTCATTATAGAGCTTTGTCATTGCATTGAGCGTCTCACGGAGTGAGATTGCAGGATTCGGCCAGTGGATTAAATACAAATCAAGATACTCCGTCCCGAGCCGTTCCAGTGAATTTCGACAAGATTCGATCACAGATTCGTAATGAAGATGTTTCGGAAGAACTTTCGAGGTAAGCCATATACTCTCTCGGTCGTGTGAACTGATCACAGTCCCGATTTCCTCTTCGTTATCATACCCCTCGGCAGTATCAATATGAGTATACCCTGCATCAAGGCCACATCGTACAGATTGTTTCACTGTCTCCCCATGGATATCCCACGTCCCGATTCCAACGACTGGTAGTTCATCTCCACTCGGTAGCGTCTTTGCGTACTCAACCATCGCTGTTGTAGTCGCGTGGGGTCATCAAAGAAGTTTTGATACCAACATTAATCATGAGTATCGGTCATCTGCACGGCAACCTCAACCGCATCAATCAAGCTCTGTTCAGACGCGACTCCCTCGCCAGCGATATCAAATGCTGTCCCGTGGTCAACACTGGTTCTAACAATTGGGAGCCCAATCGTCACATTGACTCCAGAGACAGCAGCACCACCAGCAAAGCCGAGCATTTTGATTGGAATATGTCCCTGGTCGTGATACATCGAAACAACACAGTCAAACTCACCTCGTGCCGCCCGGACATAAACCGTATCAGGCGACTCAGGACCAGATACCGCTACTCCATTCTGCTGCGCCACAGCGACAGCTGGATTAATTTCTTGTTGCTCCTCTGTACCGAGCAATCCTCCATCACTTGCATGCGGATTTAATCCAGCGACCGCAATCGAGGGCTCTTCAATACCCAGTCGCTGCAATGCAGCGTGTGTAAGTTCGATCGTTTCTGTCACATGCTCTGTCGTAATCAACTCACACGCCTCCCGAAGGGGTACATGCGTGCTAACATGAGAAACACGCAGGTTTTCTTCAATGAGCATCATTGCATATTCCTCAGTGTTTGTATGTGCTGCGAGCATACCTGTGTGTCCAGCATGAGAACTGCCAGCCAACTTTGTCGCCTGTTTGTTAATCGGCGCTGTCGTCATTGCATCAATCTGTCCGCCAGTTGCGAGTTCAATCGCATGCTCAATGTACTCCAGACTCGCATGTCCATATTCCTCACGAACGAGACCTCGTCTGATTTCTTGAATATTATCAATATCGATCACAGGTATCACATCAGCCGCTGGTGACTCTCCACGTGGGTTGTCAATAGTGACTGTTGTTAGTGATTGATCACAGATATCGATTGCAGCCTCAATTACATCACGATCACCAATCACCACTGGGTGACAGGTTTCAGCAAGACGCTCAAATGCTGTGACGATAATTTCAGGTCCGATACCTGCAGGATCACCCATAGTGATACCCACAACTGACTGAGAGTTACGCATCATTAGTCTCTAAATATCCAAGACAATTAACGATAGTTGATTCGTTCCCAAACCCGCCTGGTTTGGTAATAACAGGGATTCCTTCGTGGGGTCCATCAATCGCCCTCCCATGAGGAGCACCTGTTCCAACAGCTGCTCCAGTGAGCTGGATCATCGATGTTTCGATTGATTTGAGAACCTCAACTGCAACGTCACCCCCAGTCATAAATATCCCTGCTGGACGTGTCTCGTTGATAATCGCTGCGGCTGTAGTGGCCAGTCCTGTCGCGACTATAGAGCGAATCTCAGTCGGAGAGAGGCCGGATTGTTTTCCTGCGTCCTGAGTTCTCTCAACCATAGCAGGACCTGTTGCGGCGGTCAGTACAGGTGTTTGACCCTGCCTGAGTTTCTTGATGGCGATACTGACAGCGGTGGTGTCGGTTCCATCTGTACAGAGCGTCGGCCCATCTACGCAGACGATTTGATCATCCGAAACCGACTTGAGTTGCGTGAAAGCTGTGTCACTCACGCTGCCAACGATACCCATCGCTGAAGTCTCAGCCGAGTTCGCGCTGGCCGCCATTTCACTTGAAGCTTCGTCGATTGTAATCGCTTTGGCGAGGCCTCCACTTCCGATATAGAGCACATCCTGCGTTGCTGTGGCTCGTGCAATCGTCTGGAGGTGAGTGTCATCAGTCGCATCGCAGATGATGATTGGCGTCATATCGACCTCACAGTACTTGGATATCAAGCCACGAGTACGATCCTCTCCTGCCGTCACAGTCGCAAGCTCAACATGCTTAGTCGGCTGAGGGCTCTGCCCAAACATATCGATCAAGTCTGCACTTTTCATCGCCTTAGGATCGTCTGTATACTCTGTTTTAGCCAGTTGCCTCCCATTGACGTACTGAACGGCATTCTCTGTCGTACGACCTGCTGCAGGGAATGCTGGTGCGACAATCGCGGCTGTTGTGTCTGTTGCTCGCAATACAGCTTGAACCTCAGCAACAATATTTCCACGGAGGGTGGAGTCAATCTTTTTATATATTTGTTGTGCATCGACTGATCGTACTACGGCTTCAACTGCTCGTGATGCGTCCTCTTTCGAATCATATCGTGAGTCAGTGTTGATGGCTGAAACCTGTGTGGACTTTATCTGGGTATGACGTGATAAATCGCGCGGCACTGCCTGCACAACAGTCGGGTGTGACTGTGCCGCGAAGCCATGCCCAGTATCCATTGCTCCAGTGAGGTCGTCTGCAATGATACAGATTTCATACATATATTATGTTTGAGTTCGAGAGGCTAATCAGTTCACTGTCGGTGGTCATCAATTTAGAGAGTGAGCTTTTGACGTGAGGAGTCGACTCAGATGGATACTTAGTCTGCTTGCTCAGCTAATCCACGCATGTATCCAATAGCAAACAGTCGACCTTTCATGTGGTATCCTGGGTTCGAGTTATCCTCTCCCGCCATGGTCGGGACATGGTCTGGACGCATGACGACTGTCTCATCAACTGCGTCAGTGTAAGCCTGCATTGCTTCTAACATGTCTGTCTGGCCATTATCGTGCCAAGTTTCGACGAAATTGTCTCTGTTCCCTTCGATGTCTCTAAAATGAATGAAATTGATTTTTTCACCGAAGCGTCGAATCGCTGCCGGGATGTCGACCCCCATTGCAGCAAAATTACCTTGACAAAACGTAATCCCATTGTGTGGACTCTTATAACAGTCCAACACTCGTTGGTATGCTTCTGGACTGGTGATAATACGTGGTATTTCACCCACGCTGGGCCGCGGTGGATCATCAGGATGTAACCCGAGTTTTACATCTGCTCTCTCTGCGACCGGGACTACCTCTGATAAGAAGTATTCGAGCGCCTCCCAGAGTTGAGCTGAAGTTATCTGTGTCGATTGCTCTCGCGTCCCTGGGTGCATTCGTTCGTTGTCATACCCTGTCGCAAGCGAGTCTCCACGCGCCTTAACGAATGCCTCGGTCCGAGCCCACCGAATACCCGCCATCCAGTCATAACAGATAACTGGAATTCCAACAGCGCCACAATCTCTCAAGAACTGTTTGAATTCTGCAATATCAGCATCTCTCCCCTCTTTTCCGAGCCTGATACGCTCGGTAATCGGGATGCTCCCCTCAATGACGCTCACGTTGAGTCCAGCATCATCGAACCAATTTGTGAGTCCCAGCAAATCTTCATAGCTCCAGTGGGTCTTTCCATCGCCAATTTCAAGTGTATGTACAACTGCATCTGTCACTCCTAGTTGTCGGGTTAACTCCCAGCGTTCATCAGGCGTTGGAGGTAACACAACCGCAGGTCTAACCATACTCAGACCCACCTTGAGGAGTTATATATATGTTTCTCTGGACACTCCAAGTACGAAATTAGCTCACTCAATGCCAAGTTTCTCTTCGAGCTGCAATATCAAATCACGTTATACTCTTATTCCACACCTGTGGCGTCTTTTACGCTGGAGAGGCGATGGCCATGTACACAGGACGGAGCTGCGCGCCGGTATAGCCCGTTCGAGTGGCCGCGGTCTCACTCAGCCCTGCACGGATTTCAGGCCGTATCCGCCATGTTGAGACACTTTCGATATGTGAAGGTATCATTCCTGAATTGACGCCTCATTCGCGAATCCGTGTGGTGATTCATCTTGGAGATATCGTGTGATGTTTTCTGCCGTCTTTCGTCGGAGTTTTGCAAGTGACGACTCAGAGTACCATGCAACATGCGGAGTAATAACAGTCTCTTCACGCTCAAACAACGGTGAATCATGTGTTGGCTCTGTTTCCATCACATCAAGTCCAGCACCCCCAATAGCATTATCTTGCAGCGCAGTGTTCAACGCTGACTCATCTACAATAGGCCCTCGAGCCGTATTTATCAAGATTGCAGACGATTTCATCATTTCGAACGCTTCCGTGTCAAACATATGCCGTGTCTCTTCAACAAGTGGGGTATGAATGGACACGATATCAGATGTTTCCAACAGCGTTTCCCACTCTACTTTGGTGACTGGAAACCCAGCTAAATCCTCCGCTTGAATGTACGGGTCGTATGTGAGATATTCAAATTCAAATCCCTCTGCGAGTTTCGCAAATGTTTGTGGGATCTTTCCGAACGCAACGAAGCCAACAGTTTGCCCGGTTAACGCTTCGATCGACTGCCCCTGTTTCCAGTCCCACGTGCCAGATCTCACCTGTCGGTCATACTGCGCAGTGTTCCTCGCAACACTAAGTAGCAACCCAAGAGCGTGGCTTGCTACCTCCTCTTCGCAGTACGATGGGACATGTGTAACGGCGACACCATGCTCGCTTGCTGCATCAATATCGATGTTATCAACTCCGATTCCGTATCGAGAGACAACTGATAGGTTTGGGAGTTCTTCAAGCACTGCCGCTGTCACCTCGGCATATTGGACGGCCAGTCCGTCGGCACCCCGCGCCAACTCAATAAGTTCTGCTTCATTCTCTGCCGCTCCTGTGACGAGGTCAACATCCAGTGGTGCTCTCTCAAATACGCCTGCTTCAATGATTGCATCTGGCATGTCAGCCTGTGAAACAGCTATCTTGTGAGGCATATACAGGTCAATAGATTCGGTGTGGGCAAAAAGATATGGTCAAGACTCTGGTTATCAGTTAGGGCGTGAGAGTTGCACGGGCCACTTCGCGATTCGCTGAATCTTGCAGTGCTTGCTGAACATTCGTGAGGCAATATTCTGCATCAATGAGCTCACTAAACGGATATACGTCACCAAATTTCACGAGAAAATCGAGTGCCTCGCTCAGTATCCATGGCGGATATCGCATCGTCGTCGTCACAGAAACTGATTTCCGTACAGCTCGGCCCGGGTCGATTGTCGCCTCCTTGCCAGGAATAATGTTACCCATGACAAGATAGCGACCTCCCCGAGCTAACAATCGAAAGCCCTCGTCGATTGTCGCTGGAATACCTGTGACCTCAACTGCCGCGTCGGCACCCTGCCCATCGGTTAATGCTCGTACACGATCTACACGATCTTCGACGGTTTCATACTCGGTTATATCGATAGTGTAGTTTGCCCCAAATTCCTGAGCCCGATTGAGGCGGTCGCGAACTCCATCGATTACGATTGTTTCAGCACCTCGCTCGGTTGCAACTGCAGTCGCATTGAGTCCCAATCCACCAGCACCTTGTATAACCACGGTATCTCCAAGCGAAACTTCGATTTGATTGAGGCCAAACAGCACTTGTGAGAGGGCACAGTTGGCCGCCGCCGCTGCCGCTGTGTCAACGGAGTCTGGAACTTTATAGACATATTGATCCGAATGAATGTAATAATGACTGCCGAATGTCCCATGAAAATGTGGCCATTCGTCAGGTCCGCGTGACCAATATTTGTACGCGTTCTGGCAGTACTGGTGATCGCCCTGACCACACTGAACGCACTCACCGCACGTTGCAAAATATGCGGGGACAACCAAATCGTCAACTTCCAACTTCATCCCTGCGTTATCATAGACCTCTCCTCCCGTTTCAATAATCCGACAAAGCGCTTCATGACCGAGCACACCTTCGTCTATGTGTGGATGTTCCCCTCGCCAAATATGAAGCTCCGACCCACAGACGTTTGCTTGCACAATCTCAGTTAACACATCATCTTGTGCCGGCGTCGGAAGCTGATATTCATTTATTTCCATCGACTTTGATTCGCTCAGGTATGCGACTTTTCCTGTAGGTGACATACTACAGCATATGGTTGTGATTACCTAACAGTTGTGCATCCTGCGAACATCTATCTGCTCACAAGTACCTAAAGGCGGCTTCTTCATGATTCTCTCGGATTATCGCTCACACTCCATATAATACCGATGCACACCTGCTCCAGAGCAAGGCCGCCTCAAACGATTACGAGCGATTCACACGCCTCGATTTCGACTGTCCTCATCCGAGAATCGAATATTTTCGAGATCACAAGAATTCCATCTCTCGGTTGACACCTTCCGAACATGAGGAATATCCTCACGAGCGGGCATGTTTAGTACACACTGCTTCAATCCACGCTTCGCAATGTTTACCAACACGTTCCCGTCTGCATGGGCTTAATTACCACACGAGCTACACTCGAACCGCTTCCGCTGTCGATTCGCTTCCTCAGCGTGTCCACACGTAGTCAACGCACAGTCCCGACCCACGTACTCAGTCTCAATCATATCGACTATCATTTCGTGTGGTGTCCCCGGTATCGTCACTCATGTCCTGACCGCGCTGTATAGGCACTGGAACCAGAGTTCCACACAATTATTGAACGGAATAATCAGAATCTCACCTGACCATCGTGTTCTTGAGAGTGCATCCGAAATACGTGCCGAGTAAGATTGTGTCTGTATCGTAGCTAAAGAGCGTGACGGCGTGGAGATTGTGGGCTGACTCTTTTCAGTTGATACGGCCGTTATGCTGTGGTGGTGGGTGTTGGGAGCGCTCGTTCTACGTAGCGACGGGCAGGCGAGATGGGTCGGGAAATAATTGAACAGTACATCAACCGAAGTAAGCATGTGTTGTCTTTCGGCGGGTTTCCCCCGGATCTTGACCAGGGTTCTTGGCTCTTTGTTTATGAAGATCGTGAGAGCAAACCGACGGCTTCAAAATTGAGTGAATCTGTAAGCTGCTGATGCAAGCCAGGTCATTATCCAATGTGCCTTGCGATATGCTGAAATCTCTCTGATAAATATGTGCAGCTACGTTGAAGTGACTCGTCTTAGGGCACTCACATATAGGTTCACACAGTGAGTGTGAATCCTCCGCTCACTAGTCATACGAGGACAAGAATCACACTCATTTCAGTGTCGAAAAAATATTAAAATCTGATATCTCTGTCGTAGCCAAATCGGGATTAGTGAGGACGAAGGATCGAGCAGTGAGATATCAAGTGTAGATAGCCTTCAGATGCTGGTGTTTCGGCCCAGCCAGGAACCGTTCACGAGTGGATACCTCAACGATGCAGTCTTTGTTCTCTCTGGGTGATCTCGGCCATGCTTTCATTTATTATGAACAATAAATAACGGTGTAATATCGGCTATATCGGAACCTATGGGTGGATAACAAACATACATATGTTATAAGCTTTTTCAATAATAATGAATATATTTACTC
>JAQCNF010000008.1 GCA_028275165.1 Haloquadratum sp. | reverse complement strand
CGCGCGGCGTGGTTGCCCGCGATTAATTCCCCGTCGGTATTGCTGACAAGCATTGGCTTCGCTGAGTGCTCGAAAAGGCGCTGAGCGATATCACAGTCGATAGGTTCCGATCGATGTCGATCGACGCGTGCCAGTGCTGTCGAGAGATTTGCCGCAATTGCTTCAATGGCAGTTATATCTTCATCGCGAAAGCCATCCTGAGCCGCCGTGCCAACAGATAAAATATGAGTGTGGCCTACTGGGACGTGAGCCTCCGCAGAAAGCCAATCTGAGCGGTCAGTATGAATCACTGCACTGGGTTGGGTTTTACATGCTCTAGTTGGATGCCCACTGAGTTCTTCAAGCACGGACTTCGGCGGTCGGTCAAGCACATCGCTGTCGTCACTCGGATGAGACTCGAATGACTTGACCGTGGTCGTCCCATCGCTTTGTGGGGTATATCTCTTCACGCTGACAATTGGGTCGGTTAAGATCGTGTTTACCAGCTTGATTCCACAGTCAGCAGCATCTTCAGCTGTACCGGCCTGATTAAGATGTGCTGATAGCTCAAGGAGGCGGATTGGTTTGTCGGGGGATGAAGATGTGCTGGCCATACAATTCTATTCTATTTTGCATATTTCACAGGTGTTAATTCGGTCGATAATGTCCCAAATTTAGGACCTGCACAGGCGGTCGAGGCGACTGCCCCGGGGTGAGTTCACCGTATCAGAAAAAATTCGTCTAAAGAAACACGCTGCTAATGTGTATACAGGTGGGGCAGGCCTCAGGGTCACTCTTAATTGGGAATCGAAGATGTAAGATTGATGACTCTGAGTTCGTCTCTCGAACCACTTTGACCACGAGGCAGTTCACTACTCTCGCGTGGATATCAATCAGACTAAGATAATCACTCAAACCAAAGATAACCACGATATATTGAGCCATAGCTTAGCAGTTGTTGAAAACACAGAAACGGGATTCAGCCCGGAGTCTGCCGTTATATCGGGGATGGGTTTGCTTTTCGTTCCGAGTTGAATACAGAAGCCGTCTGATCGATAACCGCTGGCTGGGTTGGGGTGAGCGAAGGTATGAACTCGCCTTCTTGTCTGAGCGTGTGAGGCGAGCGAGTCGGGGGGGAGTCGGTCACGATTGACTCAGCTGATGGGCGTACTCATACGGGAGTGCAGCGTATGCGGTAACATTGCGAGCAAGTGCTGTTGCCGTCGTGTATTCGTCAGTGCTATGTGCAGTCTGCGTCCCGAATCCGAATTCCACTGTTGGAATCCCTTCACGGCGAAGCGATTTCGCATCGCCGCCACCGGTTGCACTCCGGCAGTAGACGCGGTCCTCAACGACGCGTTCGGCAGCCGATGCGCTTGCTTTGACAATGGGGCTATTCATCCGTTCGTATGTCCCGCACGTCCAAGACATGTCAGTCAGTTTGATTCCAGCCGTCTCACTCAGACAGCTTCGTATTGATTGGATAATCTCAGTCGTCTCAACACCAGCGGTGAGTCGAATGTCGACTTTAGCGCATGCCGAGGCAGGGACGGTATTGATTGCTGTCCCACCTTCGAGAACGCCGAGGTTGATTGTCGGATATCGATAGAGTTGTCGTGCCGGGTCAGTCCCAGCCTCCGGTGAGTAAAATCGAACCGATTCTTCGATAATTGGGTCCATCGCTGAATCAACTGACAGTTCGCAGGTGCCGAAATCCGAGCGTAACTGGTCAATCGCACCCGTTAAGCGATCGATGGCGTTCTCGCCGATCATCGGCCGCGAACCATGTGCAGCCGTCCCCTGAGCCTCGATCGTTAGCCAAATATGTCCGCGGTCAGCCACCGACACTGAGTAGCGGTCATTTCGGGAGGTAGTCTCACCAACGACACACGCATCAGGGCTAAATTCGGTTGTCTGTAATAGAGTTTTCATTCCAGCGTCACCCCCGATCTCCTCATCGCTGACGAATGCGAAACTCAAATTCATCGGTGGTCTCACTCCGGTTCTGGCGTATGCGAGGGCAACCTGAAGCATAGCCGCGACAGCACCTTTCATATCGGTCGTCCCACGGCCGTAAATGCGGTTCTCCTCGCGCTCCCCAAGCGGGTCATACGACCAATCACTTTCGTCAAACGGGACAGTATCAATGTGTCCATTAAAGCAGAGCGTATCGTCTGTTTGCCCAGCAAGGGTTAGCAGAAGGTTGGGCTTTTTTGGGTCGACTTCGAATCGCTCAGCAGACAATGCGGGTTCATCTCCGATATCGACAAGCCACTCGACAACATCGGCTGTACAGCCGGGTGGATTCTGCGTGTCGTACCCAACGATCGTCTCGGTGAGCGCAGATAGCTCCGCGCGGTTTGTCGAGAGATACTCGATAACGGCCTCTGGGAGGTCAGACGTATTCATCTCACTCACACTCGCTTGTTCTGTTCACGCACCCACTCCTCAAGGGTGAACGCATCGTATACAGTGCGGTTTTTGATCGTCCATTCATCCGTATTACACTTCGGGAAGTATGCGTCACCATCATATTCACCTGGAACTCGACTCAGTAGCATCTTGTCGACGAGAGGCAGAAAGAGGTCGTATATCTCCGCTCCACCAATAACGTAGGCTCGGGTGGACCCAAGCGTCTCAATAAGCTTGACAGCACTGTTCACTCCAGGTGCGTGGTATACTGATTTAGCATCATATGCGGATTTCGACCTGCTTAATACCACCTGGGCAGTTCCCGGGAGATCCTCGCGCATTGACTCGAACGTTCGCCGGCCAAGGATCACAGGCCAGTCTGCAATTCGGTTTCGATACTGGTGTTTATCTGCTGGAATGCTTGGCCACGGTAACTCGTCATTTCGCCCGATAACGCCATTTTCTGCGACCGCAGCCACTGAAATAAGTTGCATATTGTATATCTTCTTGGAGGAGTGTGTTTGAATTCGAACCGTTCGTTTACGATGATGACAACTGTCCAGATCGTGTTATGATAGATCACACACGTCTCATGCCTTCGCTCGGCGGGTCTGAGACGTCAGCAGTCAAGCGATTACATAGTCATTGCTGTTCGATGAATATCACATCTTTGATATCAGTGCTGGACACCTCGTCTCACAGAGATGAGTATTGTTCCCATCTCAGGGCACCACAGAGAGCGATTCAGTATCTGAGTTAGATCACTGCAAATACAGGAAGAATATCAAATCTGTCCGCTCAAGTGTCTCAAACTGTCGGTGATCAAGAGAGGAATTGGCAATAACGAACGTTATTCAGGTTGAATATCCAATCAAGCGCATGGATATTGGTGTCTCTATTGGACCGTATCTTGACCGAATTGAGTCACTGCCATCATCATTTGCATTTGTGGAGTATGGCCTTGGCGAGGGTGAAGTAACGCTCGATACATTCGAGCCCTCAGAAGTCAGTGACCGACTCGATGAAGCCGGATTTCGGAGGGTGGTCCACTTGCCTTACAAGCAGCCTCTGTCGACACCCGTCGACCGCATTGATACAGCAACGTTCCAGTATTTGGATGACGTGCTTGCAGTCGCAGCCCAATCTGGGGTGGAAACAGCAGTCGCCCACCCGAGCGCTCGCGGTGGTGGGCATAGTTTTGAGCAGCTCACAAGCCGAATATCAGCGTTAAGCGAGTGTGCAGACAGTCATGACATTACATTATGTCTGGAAACAGTCGGCTACGCTGGGGGACTCGCACTCGACCGTGTCGGGAGGGTAGTTGATCAAGCGAACGCAAACGTCTGTCTCGACATTGGATATGCGTATCTGGAGGACGGCGTCGGGGGGATTCGCGAGTTTCTTGAATCATACGGAGATATCGTTGCACATCTTCATGTCCACGGCGCTCGTCACCGCGGCGATACACATATTCCGGTTGGAAGTGGTGATGTCGCTTATGAGGAGATCGGCCCAATTGTCTCTGAAACCGTGTCTGAGCCATCGGCGACAGTTGAGGTCTTTACAGATGATACCGATCACCTCAAGAATTCAGCTGAGCGATTCCGTGCGACTCTCACCGGGGACAGAGATGGATGACCAGAGAAGAAAATCTTAACCGCCAGGTCCCAGCGCGGCAATATCGGCTCCGACAGTCGCATGAGCATCTGCCGGATTGGGGTCACTATCAGCAAGATGTGTCCAGTGATGCGCAGGAAATCCCGAAAGAAGATCACTGATTGCGTCACTATACGGCTCATACGCTGGGATGCACTCCTGTCCTCGCCAGGTATCGTTAATAACCGTCATCGAATCAATTCGAACTTCGACAGTTGACGGACTGCATTGAGAGTGCACTGCGTTCAGTCCTAACTGCAACGCTGCATACTCAGCGAGATTATTATCAGTATGTGACCCGACTGGGCGCCCGAGTTTCATAACGGCCGTATTGTCAATCTGAACCACTGCCCCTGCCCCTGCTGGGCCTGGATTTCCTCGAGAGCTTCCATCGACGTATATGACAATCTCCCGATCGGTCGCGTCTTGGAGGTGTTTGAACGGTCGTGACGACGGGCCTTCTTGAAGAATATTATCGAGAGCGCTTCGAAGCACATTAATTGATGTTCCTGAGTCGAAGAGGCCACCGTATCCAGGGACGACATCGTTGATTGCCTCAATAGTTGGCGTGAGTTCGTAATGATACAGCGCAAGGATTTCATCCACTCGCTCAGCAATTGGTGAGAGTGACTCTGCTGGCAATCGCCCACCCTCAGCCATCTCGACTCACCCGCTCACAAGTGTACACAGCGGAGCCTAAACTACTAGAGAATAAAACTTCTCGGGCCACAAGAGACGCTCATGTAAGCTACCCCCGCTTCAAGGGGTGGCTTTCAGAGCAGATTCCCGGTCTGGTCGAATCATCGGCAGGAGGTTCATATCCTCCGTTCGCATTCAATATCCCGTCGTTCAAACGCATGCCGGCGGGTACGCGTCCGCCAGCCCCGCTTTGATTCTCCGTGTGTGCCACGACTCTCAGCCTCATTGAGGTCCTCCACGGACTAAAGAACGTGGAATCAGCACTCAGGTCTTTTCAATTCGGCCCCGTCAGTGTGATGAGGTTAGCATGATCTGTGACACGCTCAATCAGCCTGAGACAAACTGCGAGTTCAACAGCAAGTGCTCGGAGAGCAGAAATAGAATCTCAGTTTTCATTCAGTTTGATTTCTTTGCTAAGTGTGTCATGATACTTTTGAGTGATAGTGATCCTCACTGTTTCGACTCTTCCTCCGTGATCGACATGGAGTCGATATGAGTCGGATGCAAGATCTTCCGTACAGGCGCGCCTCCGGACTGTTTCTGGGGCGAATATCACATGCGCAGTATCGTCTTCTTTGAGCTTGAGGTTCTCAACACTTGCTCTGGAACACGTGCTGGAGCCTGTCATGAAACTTCCCTCAAGTACGAATTCTTCGCGATTGTGCTCAGTGAGCTCAGCAGCCGAGTCTGTATTGATGCTGATTCCATCGTCATGATCAGTCTCGATTTCGTAATTCAATCCGCTTGATTGCGAATTGTTTTGAGATAGACATAGAAAGACACCTGCAAATAAGACGACTCCAACAACGCTGATGGTAAACACCGTTGAGATATCCAGTTGCTTTGTCACAAGTCGTTGGATTCGTCTGAATATGCAAATACGATTGGAAATACGTTCCAGACCCTCCTGAACGAACCAATTGAGACTGACAAGCAACATCAAATTCAACAGAACTACCCTAAAACAAGACCACGCCGCATCCCCGGAGCTCTACCACCTGAGTGAGAGCTTACGAGTGTCGACAGCGAGTCGTCTCGTATTTCGGTCTCAGAGATGACCTTCGTATGTTCAATGGCTTCGAGGACAGCAGCAGTATCATTCGTGTCAGCTATCTGCATCGATTATGTGAGCCAGATCGTGTTTAGTTAGATTGGGCTCGGTTCGGCTTGGCTCAATCTGCGTAATCTGGTTTCAGACAGTTCGGCACTGATTCTCAGATGAATCATCACATTGCTGTCAAACGGTTTCAGGTCGATGGAACCGGCGTGAAGCTGGTATGATAGTAATTGCTATTACATTGTTTCGTCATGTGTGACACGTAGTGTCGTTTGGGTCTGAGTTGATTAGCTCTCGTGACATACATACTCAAAAAGAGGCTTTTTGTATTCCTATATTGATGAAAAGATAGGAATGGCAAGCAGCGACGAGGACGACTCACTTGTTCAGTATGGTATCAATGATAAGCCGCCATTGTCAGAATCTCTCTTTTTAGGATTTCAACACTATCTTACCATGGTTGGCGCGAATATCGCTGTCCCGCTCATCCTTGCCGGCGCTATGGGAATGCCAGAGGAGATCATTCCTCGCTTTGTCGGGACTTTCTTTGTCGTTTCAGGGGCTGCGACACTGGCGCAAACAACGTTCGGTAACCGTTATCCAATCGTGCAGGGCGCACCATTTTCGATGCTTGCGCCAGCACTGGCAGTCGTTGGTGTCGTCACAGCAAATCCGCCTGCGGGTATCGCTGCCTGGCGAGCGGCATTACTCCAGCTACAGGGTGCAATCATTATTGCAGCGATTGCTGAAGTACTAATTGGGTATCTTGGGCTCATTGGAAAGTTGCGAAACTACCTATCACCGGTCATTATTGCACCGGTCATTGCGCTGATTGGGCTGTCACTGTTCAATTCGCCGGACGTTATTACAGCGGATCAGAACTGGTGGCTCCTTGGACTCACATTGGTTGCAATTGTTGCCTTCTCGCAGTATCTCGGTGAGCAATCAAAGGCATTCAAACTGTTCCCGGTCCTGTTAGGCATCGTTGTCGCGTGGGTGGTTGCCGCATCGCTTTCGGTCGCTGGTGTCTTTACCCCGGGTACGCCTGGGTACGTTGACCTTGCCAGCGTTGCTGCGGCTGACCCAGTATACCCAATCTATCCACTCCAGTGGGGAACACCAGGTGTCACGCCTGCGTTCGTGATTGGTATGCTCGCTGGTGTTGCGGCTTCAATCGTTGAATCGATTGGGGACTACCACGCCGTTGCTCGCCTCTCGGGCATGGGTGCCCCGAGCAGTAAGCGTATGACGCACGGCATTGGTATGGAAGGAGTCATGAACGTCTTCTCTGGATTGATGGGTACGGGTGGTTCAACCTCATACTCAGAGAATATTGGTGCGATTGGTCTCACCGGTGTCGCCTCACGTTACGTGGTGCAGGTTGGTGCAGTGCTCATGCTTGTGGTTGGATTCGTTGGATACTTTGGTCAACTTGTCGCTACCATTCCAAGTCCGATTATCGGTGGCCTATATATCGCTATGTTTGGACAGATTATCGCGGTGGGACTCTCAAATCTCAAGTACGTGGATCTTGACTCCTCGCGAAATGTCTTTATTATCGGTATTTCGCTCTTCGCAGGACTGGCCGTTCCAGCATATATGCGGAGTGTTGGAAGTGTCGATGCCTTTCAACAGGGATTAACAAACACTGTCCTACTTGGTCCGTATCTTGGTACTGATGTCGTCGCTAGCACGGTCTATGTCATTGGGTCAACGAGTATGGCTGTCGGTGGCCTCATCGGGCTCTTTCTGGATAATACAATCGCTGGGACCGCCGAGGAACGCGGACTCGCAGCCTGGGAGGAATCAGCTGAAACAGACGCTGACTTCGCTACCGCATACGATCGGTTTGTGTCTGATGAAGAGCCTGTTCGCGCTGACTGACTCACAGTAGCACTCATCGCAGCGATAGATCGGCTTCCTCCGTATCAACGCGGAGGCATCCGTCCATTGGGATTCGGTTGAATGTATCAGGTTCCAACCCGCACTCAGTGCGGACCGAAACCGGATTGCGGAACTCTCGTCTCTTAGCTTAAGAGCTACGACGCGGTCAGTCAGGGCCTATCGTCTGTGTTATCACCGCGGGAGCTACTACTGGTCCATTCTTGCGTGGTCGTGAACGGCATCTCGCTGACTTCGTTGCGATGTCTGCCACACGCGGGGTCGAAACGGGATTGGAAGGCAACGACATCATATATCCGCTCAACTTCCGCCTGAGGACAGAGGTCTGTGCTCGCACCGTCATGAAAGCGACACGGTGTATTGATATTTTTGAGAGCGTGATGGGTTGTGGAAGTGAACGCTGCTACGCCGCGTGTCGTGACTCAACCCAGAGAATTCGAGCGACACAGTTAATCGCTGACGTCTCATGGCATCGTCGTCGCCGAGTGAGCGAGTTCTTTGAGAACGTGCTTGTGCCCACTGAGCGACACTTATTCGCGTCTCAGGCCGGCTCTCTCGGTGTCATTGTCTCGCTCCAACGAGTTGGGCAGAGGTGAGGGTCGTATTGTATTTTGGGTCTGCGCCGACCAGCTTACGACTGGTCTGGGTCTGGGTCTGTGTTTGATATCTCCGGTTGCCTCTCTCGCGAATTCTTCCAGGCTGGGTAGAGTTCAACCATCGCGATCAGACTCAAGAGGACGCCAAAGGCGACCATCATTGTATCCGGATCAATGTCGTCCATATCAGTTCTTGGTTTCGTAGATATGAAACAATTTGCTATATTCGAGGACTCGAAAATGAAGCGAAGTGGTATGTATCCGGCACCGATACTGGTGATTATGAGTCAATTACAGGAGGATGACAACGAGTCAAGGACTGTGTTCCCCGTGGTGATGTTGGTGATATCAGTCATTCTGTTTTATATTATCCTGAAAGACGAGCGGTCATCTCCAGAGTGACCTGCGACGAATCATTCATTTGCGAAAGTTCCTACTGCTTCGCACATACTGGCGAGTGAGTTCGGCTGTCGGAGAGTCATAGATATATCAGGAATATTGCTGTTAGAGACTCAGATACCGTTTCATTGATATGGGAAGTGAGTCTAACCTAGAGTTGGGTTATAGAATATGAGTGAATCAACAGAGGAAATTATAGGTGAAACTGCAGAAGGAATCGACTCTAACGACCTTACCCCTGCTGTGTTAGCATCTGCTGGGTCGGTTGCTCTTGCATTGTACTTTTACTACGTGCGCGGCGATGAGCAACGTGGTCAATTTGTCGGCTTCTGGCCAGTCACGATTCTCGCGATGGCATCATACTTCAAGCTGGAAGAAATAAAGCAGATGTTGTCAGCGAGTGCCGAGTAAGGCGAACATTCAGCTAACGCAGTAATCCCTGCTTAGATGAGTTACGTGGAGGAAACGTTTCTCCACATATTTGTTAGGCAAACTTTTCAGTAATCGGCGGCGGGAAGATACAGATTTGTCGTCTGAACACGAGAGCGTCCCCTCGCAATTCACAGTTCGAAATAACCGTAGCGTGAGCTGGCCTACAATGGAGCCATTCGGGCGCTTCGCAATCTTCTGAGATTCACTCTTTCGTTTTAATCATTCTCAAGAGGATTTGTTTCACCTGTCGTCGAAATCAGACTGTCTATGGTCGATAGACGAACTCAATACGCCCGAGTAAATATTGAACGATTGCGTCGTTTGTATGAGCCATATTCTCGAAACGAGCGTCACATTCTGATATCTGTGGCAATCGATCTATTGGTCCGTGCCTACGGGCAAGCGCCCTTTGCTCAGATGAGATACTCTCTCGCGGAGTGCGGAGTGTCATCTGGAGTGCAGTGCGGGTGGCCGTGAGGAGTTTCGTGAATTAATATAGAACGTGCGAGGCGAAAACCCACGGCCTGATCCGGTTGGGATGAAGCCAACAACTGGGAATCAAGCCACGCTCCAGTAGCAGGCCGACTCCCCAATATCTACGCCGACTACAATATCAAAAAAACATCGGGTGACGTTACGGTATCTCCGTCGCAACCAGGGGGCGACGGAGGCGCTTGAGCAGCGGGATAATGAACGTGAACGGAAGCGATTCCCCTAACTTATCCGAGACCAGGACGGGAGTCCACACTGAATCCCACGGCTTCTCGTGGGTAGCTCAAACCCTCACATTAAGAAACCCACAGTGGATACCCATATCAAGTGAGGCACTTCAGTGTGTGATGTCTCTATCTTCATCCGTTCATGAATTCGAGCATGCTGACA
>JAQCNF010000189.1 GCA_028275165.1 Haloquadratum sp. | reverse complement strand
CCACATTTCTCCGCAGCGACTACAAAGTGCGCCTTCTTCAGTTGGTTGTACGTGAAATGCCGCTCGCCGCCGTCAGCGTCAGTGAGCACTAACCCACTAACATGCGCTTTCTTGATACCCAATCGCTCACTGGTCGGGCTGATAACTTGCACATCTCGTTCCTGGCCGCCGAGTTCAAGCGTGAACGCAGAACTTAACATTTTGTTAACCATTATTAGCTGCTCGATATTACACCCACGGGAGGGCTTCAGATGATGCCTTCGATGCTGGCTCTTCAAACGGCATGGTGAGACAGTCTGGTGTGTGATCTATGCGATCTATTTCACCGATTGGGACATTCTCCTTGTCGGATTTCTGTTTGAGTTCGTTTGCCAGTTTTTCGATTTCACTTTTTCGAGGGCGGTATCCGCAGTTATAGCACTCATACAGACTATCCTTCCCGTTTATTCTAAAGCTCTCCTCTCGAACCTGATTCAATTCTGCACAGCCACATTTTGGACAGCAATATTCGCGGTATTGACCGCTGACAAGCTTTGGGTCTGTATTATGGCTCGCAGATAGCGCATTGGGATGGAAGGTCTCACCCTTGAACTGATCGGCATTTGGATATCGGTGAGCCGAGTCATACTCATGTGCCTCAAATAACTCCTGCATATCTTCTGCTGTCCGTCGGTAAAATGCCAATAGTGACGAGTTGCCCCAGAAATCTCTATCTTGGCGGAATCGAAGCTGGTACCCCCGAGCGTTCTCCTCTGATTTGGGGGCAAAGGTGGCGTTGAATATGATTTTCCCGGTCGGCTTTGTAACGCGAATTGCCTCTTTCAGTATTGCCTCACGCGCTTCTAAGGATAATTCGAGCCAAGGGGGGTCAACAACAGTTGTATCGAATCCAGCATCGTCAGTGAATGGCAGATTGAACATGTCGCCCTTGACTGCCCACCCACCGTATCGATCCCAGTAGGGTTTGCCAGCAGGCGTTACTCGCCCGTAGACGCAACTGACCGAATCGTCTTTGAACATCCCTCCGTCAATCTCTTCTGAGAAGCCACCGCCGGGGGCATGAACGCGCCCCCAGTGTTGATCAAGGATCGTGATGTCGGTCACATCGAACCCTGTGTCAGCAGATTCTGCAAACTCACCGAGGTCGCCGATATCCACATTATAATCGCAGAGTGGCTTGAGTCCGGCACAGACCATCAACGATTTGCCGGAAATCTCGTTGGAGATGTATTCAGTGAGTTCGTCAGACCATTCCCAGTTGTCGTTCTGTTCGTGAGCCTCATCTTTGAGGCCGTTATCACCCGGCTCGCAACTCCCAGATTCTGATTCAGCTGTGCGACTGGTCTCTTGTAGCGTACTCTGCGTCGGTTGGACTGATGAATCAGTAGGCATTGGTAATCTCCATGTCTGGACTCGTTACGACAGTTGCATCCTCGTTTTGCTCGTCGGCTGAGGTCACTGTGTGGATCGAGAGGACGTTCGGTGTCTTGTACCCGCTACACCGCGTGAGGATGATTTCATCCAACTCGGTGCAGGATTGACTGTTCGGAACCCACCATTTCGCATCGTGATCCGGGGACTGTCTCGGTTGGAGTCCGGTGAGAGACAGTATCTTTCCACCTTCAGCAACGATTCTTGTCACGTCGAGGAAGGGCCGAATCCGCTGCATATAGCCTGTTTTCCCGAACATCAGCACAACCGTCTCGAATGAGTTGGCGTCGTAATGCGTCCGGTGTTCCTTGTTCTTCGGCAGGTGGTACTCGGGTTCGTTGTGCGGGCCGACCGTTGGTGCAGCACAGACTGTTGTATCGCCATCGAACGAGAGGCGATTAGTCTCGCCAATCCGCTGTTGGTCGCTGATCGGAACCAGCTTATCCAGTTCGTCTCTTTCGGCGACGATGATCAGGGTCTCCCCTTTGACGTTGGCATCGAGCTCGCTTTGTAAGTCACCGTCTGACCGACTGACAACGTCTCGTTCGTGGAGTCGGTTCATATTTGATCCGGGCACGATGAATAGATTTCATTCAGTATCTCGATAGCGACTTTGGCCTGGTATTTCGCGTCATCGCCGGGGCTATGCTTCGTCCCCTCCCGAGATACGCTCGTCTCAATCCCGAGGTCGGTGAGCGTCTGATAGTCACGCCGATTCGAGAAGTGCCATGGGGCTTCGAACAGGTCAATGTCTGACTGTTCGCTGATAGCGTCGTAGGCCGCCCTCAGACAGATGCAGTCGAACGCCGGGTCGTTGCCCCACACCTCATCGGCATCCCCGTACCACTCGCTAAACGCTGTTAGCACTGAGCCCAGATCATCGCCGTCGACAATGCTCTTTTGAGCTTCTGAATCTTGCTTCAGCCACCAGTTGAGCGTGTCGCTGTCGATTGTCAAGCCAGCCTCTCGGCAACTCTCGATGGAGATTGCTCGCTCAAACTCACCGATAATGCCGTCAGTCGTGAACTTGACCGCTCCGACGGCGACAACAGCACATCCCTCTTTTTGGCCGATCGTCTCGATATCCAACATCACTCGAACAGTGTCACTCATGATCTTATTGTCTATTTTCAGTCGTAATCCAAAAATACACTGACTTCTTCTTTCACATATTAGCCATTACAGAACCTCTATCGGCATATAACGGTATCAGAGCGTCATAGATGAAGCGAGACTTCGAAATCCGAGAAAATGTACCGTTGTGCCGGCTTGACGGTGATCACCGACTCAATGTCTGACCTTGGGTGGATCTGGAAGGGTGTGTCCGTCTCCGTAGCAAACTGGTCGAATGTAGCGTCGACAAGGATTGTATCGGTAGCTAATCCTAATCCCACTTCGACTGCGTAATGCTCGAACCCGCTGATGTTGAATCGAACTATTCTCACGTCAATGGCGTCGATACGTTCAGGAAGGATTTTGGCTAACTCCCGACTGATATCGAAACAGTCCGGCCACCCTTCGCTGGCTGGCTGCATTTCTTCTCGCTGTTCTTCAGCAATCGACTCTATTCGATCCTCCGTAGTTGATTCAGTCATCGTTCACCGCCCACTGTACTCTTTGCAGGCTTGGACGATCTCATCGGTGAACGCACCGAGTTCGATCAACTGCATGAGTCGCTTCGCTTCCTGTTTGAG
>JAQCNF010000184.1 GCA_028275165.1 Haloquadratum sp. | reverse complement strand
TTTCTCGAACATACGAACACAGTTTGTGAAGCCGCCGAAACCGTAATTGAGCAGTCTGGTCAGGTTTTGTCGGATCGACTTGAGATTGAGCTATCGACGTTGCACAGGCTGATGCAGTATTGCGCTAAATACCATGACGCTGGGAAACTTCATCCCGAGTGGCAACAGGCTTGTCGCAACTCAATCAATGAAACTAGTGCCTCATTTCCACCGCATTCAGCCAGAAGTGCCTGCTATGCATACAACGCACTCCAGACAAAGAACGATATTTCAGACCTACAACACATTGCTATCGTCTTAGCAATCCTCCATCATCACACAACATTCACAGAGCGGCATATGCGGCCTTCTCGACTACGTGATAGCCTTGATCCCGGCTCAGGCGAATTTGCTGAAATGATAGGTGCGATTAGCGAGATAGAGGCTGTTGATGATTTTGAGTTTCCAACCCCAAACTTCGACAATTCGTTTCTCAACACGTTTGGTCGAACTATTGAGCGTATTCGAGACTTGAATGCAGCAGACTCGATATACGATTCTGTAGCCCGACTAGTGACGGTACTCCACTCAATATTGGTGCAATCTGATCAGTATGCTTCCGCACTGCATGCAGAGGCACGCCCAAATAATGATCCAACTGCTCGGCTCTTCGGGAAAGACTTCGAGTTATTCGATACACTCCGTCCGTTTCAGCAGCAAATCGAAACGAATGATGCAGAAAGTATGGTCGGGATTGCAGGATGTGGTGAGGGTAAAACGCATGCAGCTCTCCAGTGGGGAGCGAGTCGAGTTGAAGAAAATCAAATAGATCGGCTCATATTCGCTATGCCAACCAGAGTTACCTCAAATAATCTTCTGTTAGAGGTTACTGGGTCTGAGCAGGACGGATCACAAGGACACCTCCCCGCAGCAAAAGGTGCGCTATACCACAGTGCCACACGGTCATTTTACCAGAGTGAAGAGGCGAAACAGCGATGGGATGTCTCCGCAGAAGTCCGGGCAGAGCGTCAACGACGCTGGTTCCAACGGCCAATCACCGTCACAACAATCGACCATGTGTTATCAACATTAGTCAATGCGTATCCAAACGCAAACGTCGCTAGGGGTAATCTCCTCCGTGCTGGCGTGGTTTTCGACGAGATCCATGCCTATGATGAGCGGTTGACAGCGAATCTACGCAATGGACTCCAGCGGCTCGATGACTATGGGGTTCCATGGTTTTTGATGAGCGCAACAGTTCCACCGCATCTTCGTAACCGGCAGCCGATTAGTAATGTCGCCACCGTTGAAAGCAAGGGTAAATTAGCAACAGATGAGCCGCCTCGAAGTCCGTTTTCATTTTCAGTTCAAGAGGAAGATCTCACTTCGGAAGTTGTCGATCAGTGGTGTCAGGCGAATCCTGAGGCGAATCGGCTGCTAGTAATCAAAAACACAGTTGCGAAAGCACGAGAGGTAGCAAAATCGCTACAATCAGATGGCTATGATGTTGAATACTTCAGCAGTGAATTTCCGCGTGCTGACCGACCAAAGAAAGAAGAAGCAATCCGTGAATCATTCCGATCTAACCAGTCCACCGAATTGACCATCGCTGTGACGACCCAGATTTGCGAGATAAGCTTAGATTTGTCAGCTGATGCGTTGCTTACCGATCTTGCGCCTCTTGACTCAATTCTCCAGCGGGCGGGGCGGCTTCATCGAGATGGGGTCAAGAAAACTGCAGGTGATTGCAGACGTGAGTCAAATCAATGCTCGCAGTGTCAACAAAAACCGAGCGAGTTTGAGTATCAATGCATCGTTTTCGCCCCCAACGAAATCAACAAGACTGAGCGGTGGCCGCCATATGCTGTTGAAGGAGATGACGATATGTGGAGCATCTTAGCTCGTACAAAACGCACGTTATCCGATATTGACTTGTACGATTTTACCGATACACTTCGGCAACTCGAAACCGTGTATCAAGACTGGTCAGCAAAGGAGAGTCAAGAATTTTATACTGCTGCTCAGGCTGACGCGCTCTACGGCCCTGACCGGCAAATTGGAGGGAACGATGATTCAGAGGTTGGAAGCAGTATTCAACTTCGTAATATACTGTCGTATAGGAGAGACGTGCTAGCATCTAAGTATACATTGGCTAGCGGTGAGACGTGGACACCGGAGGAACATTGGATAGCGATGCATGACTGCCCACAGATTGGACAGTGCGGGCTTACAGCTGAACACTGGACAGAGTGTGATGAGTTACTAAACGCATTCTTCCAGAAGTTTGCAGTGCCAGTGCCCTCTTGGTGGGTTAGTGCGGGGAATGTGAGTCTGCAACCACTGCAGGTGGGTGGACATACTAGCGAATATTGCTCCGTTGCTGATATCGAATATACCTACACTGATGGTATTATACCGCCAGAGGAGCTCAAATGAGAGTATCCGACTGATTGCGTGTATAGTTACGTCGACCTTTATATGGTGAGTGTACGGCCCCGGTCGACGTAATCAGGTATACTTCTCAGCGGTTGAGGAATCTTTTTGATGCCTGTAGGCGTATTTTCACCCCCTGTCACAGAAGCCAGATTTCCCCAAAAGGGATTGAAACAAGATCGTCACGATGACGACCGCAATTCCTCTCATACGTCACAGAA
>JAQCNF010000175.1 GCA_028275165.1 Haloquadratum sp. | reverse complement strand
CACTGGAATTCATTGAATGTTCGAATGAGTGTCTTTCGGAAGTGCTGGCTCACAACTATTAGCGTGGAAAAATATACAATTGCACCAACCACAATGAGTGTTCCAAGCACTGTGAGCTGGCTTTGGTTTACTATCCGAGAGAGCCCCTCAACGACAGCAAACATCACGCTGGCAGCGAAAAGTTGATGACCAACTGGCTTTGGGAACACAGGCCCAATAAAAAGTTGTGCGGCTATGTACTGATATGTTATAAAGCGAATACTCTCAGCGATAACCGTTCCTGCGATAACACCATAGAGGCCGTGCATCATCCCGAGACCGACTGCAGTTGGTGCATACAAAAATACTGCAAGCAGGTTCACCCGAAAATTAATATCTGGACGATCAGAAGCCCCGATAGCTGTTGAAAAGGGTCTCTGATATACGTTTATTAGCTGGATTAGTGCAACACCAATGAGAACTGTCCCAGGAGCGTTGTTGTACGTGCTCCCGAACAGATTTGCCTGCATCAGCGCATCAGAAATTGCAAATGCCCCAAATAGAGTCGGGATTGCGATAAGGCCGATGTAACACGTTGAGTTGATTATTTCCTGCCGAATGTCACCACCGGTCGAATCGATACCACTCGACTTGACACCAAGGGCACCACTGATACTACTCCCGAGCAGTGTCGCTGGTTGCGTGAACTGTGACGCAAGCGAATAGAAGCCGACAGCACCGGCCCCAGCAAAAGCATTTATAAGCAGTGTGTCAGCATTTCCATACAATCCATTTATAAAACTCGATGGCAATGAATAACGCGCAAAAGTGTATATTCTCTTAGCTGTTTCTGCTGTGGGCATAACTAGAGATGGTCGGAATGAGAGCCATACAAACACTCCACTGATAATAGAAGCAATGACGAGTCCTAAAACCACACCGAACTCTCGATATCCCAGTGTTAGCAGCCCGACCTGTGCTCCTAGAGCCAGTACAGACCTGAGACTATCTGCCCAGGTGGACCTCGCGGGATAACCGATACCACCTTGATAGTAATTCAGTACACTAAAGAAACCGATAGAGGCTGTAATAAGCCCAACACCTATCGTAAGTTCGGTAGATCCAAAATACGAGACGGCTGTGGGACTCCCGATTGACAATCCTGATATAGTAATTACCGTTACTCCACCGTGGACAACCAACGCGAGCATCAGGTATTCGGCGGACTCACTTTCGACTTCTGCGACGCGTTTTTTTACGACTGCTGCGATGCTTTCGGAAAATGTGAGTATAACAAATGCTGCTGCTAACACAGTCCTATATCTCCCCAACCCATCATTTCCAAGCACTCTGGTAAAGATAATAATTCCTATAAATCCTAGAATTATTTGTACCGCTTTTCCTACCGCACTGAGGAAGGCTTCGCGACCAATCGACAGCTCAGTTGTGTCTCGTCCGACCATCACACACCACTCGGTGATTGTGCGAATAAAATAAACCTGCTAATCGCGAACTCTACATAGCCACCAGTAGCTTCAAAGCTATCTGTGTCATTCAAAGATATAAAAGATACACAAGACACAATCACAGATAACCCAGTTCTCGAAGTCGATCAGCAGTTCCATCATCAATCTGTATAGAGTCTATAGACCGAGTCTGTTTTGCCGCCGTTTCAATATTCGTCCCGAAGGCAGCCTCAACCTGCTCAATATCAACTTTTGTCGGTGTTTTTGTCTCCCAACAGGGTCGGTCGGGATCAAGTCGATATACCGCCTCATTACCTTGATGATTCCAAACATATTTTTCATTCTCGTCGTACAGTGCTCTAAGCATCATATTCTCTTCGGGAGGCACATCTCCTGATTCTAGTCGCCCCGGTGAGCCACTGTTTCCGATCCGTTCAGCACGAACTGTCTTACCAGAGATATCTGGAATCCCTTCGTCGGCTAACCCGATCAGTAACTCCGGTAATGAGAGATGTGAGACGATTTCTGTACGCTTCATATTGTGCTCTCCGGGTGCATTGAGCACGACAAGAGGGACATGTAAGAGTGCCTCAGTGAGTCGGCTTACTGTGTGACCCCAGTGATTCTCCTCGGTCAGCGCAAGATCGTTGCCGTGATCTCCGGTGACGATGACTGTCGTCGGTTTATTTGTCGCCTGTTTAATCTGATCGACGAATCCGACCACGCGCCGGTCAAGATAGTCTATTGCTGTTCCATAGAGCTCCCGATACCACGTAAGTGTCTGTTCGTCGCCAGCCTCAACTCGATCGTGGAGATCGACAGTGCGGGCGGTCCACGACAGCGGTGCATCGTGGAGCGAGCGATCATATCCGCGGGCGTGGTGTACTGGTCCGTGGGCATCCATGAAGTTCACGAAGCCAAAAAACGGCTCAGAAGATGATTTAATCTGGGTCAGCAACTCTCGTTCAAGCAGGGACGCTCCATCATCAAATGGTTTTGGCACCGGAAGCTTTTGGAACACTCGGTCTAGTTGAACTGCTGTGCCGTTTGCGAGGCTCTTCAATGGATAGTCGTGTGCTATGGCACTCTGGAGAAATGCCAACTGCCGAGAGAGTCCAGTTCCCTCCGTATCTTGACCGAATCGGGCCACATCGATCCCCTTTGGGAAGCGCTGGTCAGGAGAGACATCGGAGAAGCTATCGAACAGCTCGTCAAATCCGAACGACGACCCCGCCCATACATTCGCGCTCGCTCCAAGTGCCTGATATTTCGGAAGCTTACCGAGGAACGTCTCTTTGCGATCCACGACTCCGAAATCTCGCTGGTAAGCGTGGACACCATGCTCGCTAGGGAGCTGTCCGGTAAACATAGACGCGTGACTCGGAGCACTCCACGAACTTGCAGCTCGACAGCCGTCGTAGACGATATCCGCCCGCTCAATGAGCCGCGGTGCGTACTCGTCGAAGAAATCCTTGCGGACTGTATCGAGACATAATAAAATGATGTTCCTCATTGGATGTGATTGTCCAGCCGATTAGTAAGTACCCTTCGGGATTGTCTTTGCATCGGCATCAACGGTAGCCGAGATCCATGAGTCGTTCCTCAATTGTATCGTTAACAGTCGCAGTTCGACTGTCTGCCGCCTCGACACGCTTGCGATACTCGTCAATTGGCGTCTCGAACAGGCTCGTTTCGTACCCGCTGACATCAACATCTTCAGCGTCGCGTTCCTGCCACGACGGTCGGTCGGGGTCAAGTCGGTATCGATGGCGGCTCCCGAGAGTGTTCCACTGGTACTTCACATCGCCTTCGTAGGCGACACGGATTGCACAATCTTCATCACGGAGCGATGTCGCGTCTGGGCTCACCGGGACATTGAATCCAATCCGCTCAGCTGTAATCACGTCGTCGGTCACGTTCGGGACGATTCCGGTAGCTAACCCCGTCACGAGCTCGCCGAGGCGGAGATGCGAGACGTAATCGTCGACGATATCGTCCATCTCTGCGGGTGGGTTCAGCACCAGCAACGGGACGTGTAACAGACCCTCCGTAAGCCCGCTCCGGTGGGCGAACAACCGACGGTCGGTCTTATATCCGAGGTTCTCGCCGTGGTCGGCGGTGACGACCACTGTTGTCTCTTCGCTCGTGTTTGCGTCCAGCCAGTCGACGAGGTTGTCTACGACCCGGTCGAGATATTCGGTTGCGGCAGCATATAAATCCCGGTGGTGTTCGATATCGTCCCGGATATCGTCTAACTCGCCGTGCTCGACGGCGCGACCATCGAAAGCCCGCGAGGACCACGACGGTGGGGCGTTGTACAGATCGCTGTTGTAGGTTCGAACAGGGGTCAACGGTCCGTGAACATCCATGAAGTTGGTAAAGAGAACGAATGGTTCGCTGGCTGTCGAGACGAGCCGTCTCGCTTCACGAGCAACAATGTTCGCTCCGTCGTCTAGCGGTTTCTCGAAGGGGGCATCCGCGAGCCAATTGTCGATCTCGACAAGAACACCGTTAGCGGCGCTCGACAGGGGGTGTTCGTGACCGAGTGCTGACCGGAGGAACGCGAGATACCGCGCAAGGCCGGTCTCGTCAGCCTCCTGCCCCCATCGTTCGGCATCGATCCCTTCCGGAAACCGGCGATCCGGCGAGACGCTCCGGTAGGAGTCAAACAGCTCGTCAAATCCGAACGCGTCACTCGCATAGACGTTCGCACTTGCACCGAGTGCCTCATGATTGGGGAGCTCACCGAGAAACGTCTCCTCGCGTTTCAGTCCCGAGAAGTCACGGTCGAATGTGTGAATCCCGTGTTTGTGTGGTAATGTCCCGGCGAACATGGAGGCGTGACTTGGGACGCTCCAACCGCTGACTGCTCTGACCTGTGCGTACTCGATATCAGCCCGGTCACGTAGTCGTCTCGCATACTCGTCGAAGAAGTCTTTTCGAACCGCGTCGAGACAGACTAACACGACATTACGCATTGATCTCAATTTCCAATGGCTCTATATTAAGTGGAGTGATCTGCCTAATCGATCGGATGACCGTTCATTACTTTAGCCCACTCTTCGTTCTGCCAGTCATGAACACGCTTATTATTACCCTTGATGCAGTTCGCCGCGACCACCTCTCGCAGTACGGCTACGAGCGGGACACGCTCCCAGCTGCCGACCGACTGGTTGAGACCGGTGGTGTCACTTTCAATCAGGCAATCGTCAACGGCACGTACACCGGGATCTCGCTTCCGTCTCTGCTGACTTCCAGACACGATGGCGACAGATCCATCCGTTCCGGCCCGTCGATTGGATCAGCACTGCCAGATGATGTTCGAACAGGGGCAATTCACTCGAATACGTTTTTTGCTTCTAAGTTTAACGACATTCACGGGATGGACGTTTACGAGGATTTTGTCGGGCAGGCAAGCCACGACGAAGCGGTTCCGACGACAAACAAGCTCGCTCGGCGGCTCTTCGATACGGTCCGTCCGGTCCTCCAACGAACCGGTCTTTTCGAATTCGCCCGTACGATACAGGAGGGTATCGTTCCGGCGTCGCTCATCCACGAAGTCGCCGTCTTCGAGAGTGCCGAAACAACGACTGATCGGGCTCTCGAATTCATCCGGGGGACGAATGAGCCGTTCTGTCTGTGGGTTCACTATATGGATCCACACCGCCCGTACGCGATCAACGCCGATTCGCCGACCTACGGCCCCAATCTCGACCGATCGGACATCCTCGATCTGATGGCGAACGCGGGCGTCAACCCAGAAACGATTGACGATAACCAACGATCGCTGCTGATCGACCTCTACGATTCGGCAATCCGATACACCTCAGAACACATCTCTAGGTTGTTCGACGGACTGGTCGCCGGCAGGCTATGGGACGATACGTCGGTGATTCTCACAGCAGACCACGGTGAGGAGTTCGGTGAACACGGTCTGTACTTCCACCGGAACCATCCGTATGACGAGTTGGTTCGGGTACCGATGTTCATGAAAACGCCGGACGGTACCCCAAATCTCCCGTCGATGGTCGATGAACCTCGTGAGTTGCTTGATATTGCACCCACAGTGTGTCGGCTACACGGCGTCGAGCCACCGGCTGGGTTCCTCGGAACAGATCTCAGGAAGCGAACCCTCCGCGAGCCGATCACCCGCGGTTCGTTCGCTTCCGATGTTCCGGTCGTCGCCATTCGAGCCGATGGCTACAGCTACATCGATATCGGCGACGACGCCGAACTGTACGATCTCGCTATCGATCCCGGCGAACAGAACGACATGTCTAGCTCTAATCTTGATAAACTGAGGGACCTACGGGCAAAAATACCAGACAGACTGTTCACTGAGCGAGATAGCGGCGTCCCTGAAGAAGTCACCGATGACGCACGGCAACGGTTAGAAGAGCTTGGGTATTTAGACTGAGTGTAAACTGCACGATAACTTTATGAAATGTCATCACAGAACGCTCTATAGCTAGCCTCATTAAGATTGGAACAGTCAAGATCAATATTCATTCTTTTAGCAAGTTTGCGTGCTGTTGAGCGTCTTTGATCGATCAACCTACCAATTTCTCCCTTTCTCTTAAATTTGACAGGTGGATCATATTGTTCGCGCCGTTGTGAACGAACATATGCGTACGGAAATGTGAGCATGTCATAAAATCGTTTAGCAACTGTTGCGGGTGCCGAGCGTGGTTGCTCATATATGTACGCGTGGTTCGTTGAAACTGCCCAGCGCATCGCACTCCAGAATGGCACTCCAGATTGGAAATCACATATTTTACCCTCAATATCTCTACTAACCTGCCACTTCGCACCTTTGTAGTAGCCGATCTGATCCTTTATTGGTCCGGTGCGACGCAACCACCGGACAGCGTTCGCCGCTGCCAGTCGTCTGTACCAGTCCCGATCTTCAGCACCGCCAAGATTTCGATATGGAATCTCTCGAACCAGTTCACGCGGAGCTATGCTAACACCCATTGCGCTCAGCAAAAATAGATCATCATGCCCCGATTCTAACTGATGATATATGTCAACAAGTCCGTCAATGATCTCGTAGTATTTGTTATCACAATCAAATGATTCTAATATATATTCGCCATCTGCTAGCTCAAATGAATGGTTGCGGTCAGCACCAAGATGCCTCTCCGGATCCGGAGGACGGCAGTCGATCCGCAACCGATCATAATCATTAGCTAGCGATTCCAAAATGGAAACACTCTGGTCAGTAGATCCACCATCGACACAAACAACCTCAAACCGCTCGTCAGTCTGACCTAGCATACTTCGGAGAGATCGCTCCAGCGTCTTGTCCATGTTATAGTTGCAGACAGCAATCGTATAACGAACCATATGTCAAACTGACTTCGTCAGCCAGTAAAGTACTATTCGTATGGATTGATGTGATTTAAAACTACAAAGACGATTATGACCGTAAATATGTTTCGTATCATTTATATCCGTTGCTTAGCTGTCAACGATAATGAGAAGTTTCCGGATTGGATTGATTGGGCTGGGAAACGCGGGGCCGAACCGCCACCTCCCAGCTATTGACACGCATCCACGCGCCAGCCTTTCTGCACTGTGTGATGTCGATGAGCCGCGGCTCAGAACGATAGCCTCAGGTCGGGATGTCGACACGTACACCGATTATACACGAATGCTAAAGAAGTCAGAATTTGATGCGATACACCTCTGTACTCCGCCTCAAACACATCTCGAACTTGGAAAGACAATCATGGAAGCAGGGGTGCCAGTACTGATTGAAAAGCCAATTGCTATGAGTTCGGAGGAGGTTGAAGAGTTGATACGTGTTCGAGATGAGACGGAAACGCCAGTTACAGTGGTGCATAACCGGCTGTTCCTCCCTTACGTGCAGCGAGCCATTCACCGTGTCGAATCCGGCGAAATCGGTGATGTTGTCTCGGTCACAATGGTGTTTTCGAATGAGGACGATCTGACCGAGACGGGGCGGGGTGAATGGGTTTTTGAGCTTCCCGGCGGCGAACTCGGCGAGGGTAGCCCCCATCAGGTGTACATCCCGCTTCGGTTTGTTGAGGGATTGGGCGAAATCCAAGGGACGGGTCTTCAAAATTACAGACAGTACGACTCACCAGTTGAGTTCGACGGAGCAGGGATTGAAGCCGTTGACGAGAGCGGACGTCGACTCATCACAATTAAGATGTTAGCGAACTCCGCGACCCGCGACACGTTATTTATTCATGGGACGAAAGGAGAACTGCAAATAGACTTCGTCAAGCGGGGGATATATACCTCGACGAACAAAGATAGATACTCAGTATCGGCGTTTCTATCAGAAAATATTGGATTTGGTGTCCAAACCGTGCAAAACACGCTACAAACAGGGATTGGATTTGCGAAACGGCTGATTCACGAGAAGAGAGGCGACCCGCGAAGCGAACAGAGTAACGGACATTATGTACTAATGGACCGATTTATCGAAGCTGTTGAAACGGAAACGCCAGTTCCAGTGACGCTTGAGGAGTCACTCAAAACAATAGAAATTTTGGAAGAAATAGAGTGATCAGCCCGATCAACTATCAGTAATTTAACCTGTTTATTAAGACAATTACATGCAAGGAAATAAAGTCGTCATTCCGGTTGAGATAAGGAACAGAGAGTTGTCAGCAAAATTGTTTCTCGCCGTCGTGCTTGCTGATAGAGGATATGACGTATACCTGGGAAACAAAATCCAACACACCGCTCTTGATAAAATTGATCCTGATGTCTATTTTGAAACGGGGGCAAGACAGCAAGAAGAGCGACTGCGGCGTTGTCAAGAGAATGGGGTCAGTACGATCATTCTTGAGACGGAGGGGCAGACGTTTGGCGGTGCTGACCGGTTTGCGATCGATACTGATAAAAAGACACTCGAATACACCGACTGCTACTGTGCCTGGGGTCGTATAGCTAAAGATACTGTGGCAGAAATATCGCCCGAAACCCGCATTGAAGTGACCGGAAATCCACGATTTGACTTACTCCAGAAACCTTATCGTCAAATCTACGCCGAACGTGCTAATCAACTGAATGACAGCTATGATAATTATATCTTATTCAATACGAACTTTAACGTGAACGGGGAGAAGTCACTGGAACAAATAGAACGCCAGTTTGACGACGGTCACCCGGTTATAGACAAATTATTTGACGATGTCGGGAAACAGGTAAAAATATTTGGGAGGTTTCTTTCTCTTATATCCGAAACAGCAGAGCAGTTCCCCAACCACAACATCATTGTCAGACCTCACCCGAGTGAGAATCCATATATCTACAGAAATTGTTTTTACGTTCATGAAAATATCCACATAGATAAACGGTTCGAGGTTCGACCATGGATTCTCGGAAGCCAAGCTGTCATTCATAATAGTTGCACGACAGGTGTCGAAGCAGCATTGCTCAATACTCCTGTAATTGCGTACGTTCCTAATGGGTGGGAAAGGTTAGAAACACCAAACGAAGTCAGTGTACGTTGCACCACGGCAGCTGACGTTTTCGATGTGATCAATCATCACGGAGAGAGACAAAAAGCATTCGCTCTAGATACTGATACAAAGACAAAATTACAACCACATATAGACAATATTGAGTACCTCTCCGCAGAGCGGATTGCTGATGTTGTCGACTCTGTCACGGCAAACACGAACAAAACTGACTCACTTGAAACTAATAACAAATTGGCACTCCGGCGGGCAATTGTACGAACAGTAGGCTCAAAGCGTTTCGAAGAACTGTGGGTAAAACGGCTTCGTGGTGAAAGTCGTCACAAGTTTGAGTATATCGCAACAACGACAATATATTCGATAATCGAAAAGTTCAGTGATAAAATCAAGCCAAGGGGACTCACAATCGACCGGCTTCCGTATATGGTCAATGGGTTCCGGGTTCGAACAGTCGATGGATGAATACTCATCTCCCACCTACAGGTTAGCCACCGAATAGGTTCAAATTAAATTGCTTGCGGGAATAAGATAACATCGGTGAATTGTCAGACTAAATCTAATTTTACTGGTTCGCAGTCTGCTTGAATTTATTAACGGTACGCATCACCATGGGTTTCATCTGTTATAGCTTATCTAGCCAGTCCCCCGCTGTCTGTTGATTGCATCGTGTTCAAACAAGCTGGTTCCATGCGAAACTGAATAATCTGAGCAAATCATCAGCTGTTTCTGCTTCAGCGCTGCTGAAAACAGTTCGTCGCTTTGTCTCTCTAGAGACATGATCAACAGTATTCCGATTTCCGTGTTTTGCTTATCCGAGATTGTAGCCATGCCCAGGTGTTCGGAATGACAGATTTTGCGAATGAGACAGGTGGCTAACCGATGTTAGAGGGTGTCATAGAAGTCTTCACACACTATAGTAGAGTTTCTGACCGTTATGGAGCGTTAATAACTTAGAAGATTGTGCACTTGGTGCACAGTATGTTGAGATGCTTAGAGAGTGTCTTTTCTTTTCCCAATTATGATTTCTCTCATTCGCTCAGCGTGGTTTGACTCGGATTGAACGAACGCTGTGAGGATGGTCTCAACGATCTCGGAGCGGTAATGCTCCTGAAAACTTATTGAGGAATTCAATTCAAAACCTTGGCATAGAGTAGCTGCTGATACTGCTGCATAGGACCGATGGTTCAAAATGTTTCATGAAGTACTATGACTCCGACATCGTCACACTCAGCAACCAGTTCATCCACTTCTCGCACGATTTCCTCGTCAACAGCGACTCCGAATTTCTCTTTTGCCATAGCTACAACAAGCTAAGAATAGCGTGCATCAAGTGCACGCCGGTTTCAATTTGTCAGGGCTGATTCAGCGAACCATGAGAACTCTTCTATGACACCCTTTGTCGATGCCAAACATGCATGTGAGTGTGCCGTCTTCAGGAAATCAAGTGGCAAGACATCCGCTCAGCCCGGCGGCAAAGTAACAACAGCGATATTCCTCACCCATTGGCGAAAATATCAGTTCACGGGGTCACTAAATTACAATAGATGGATATCAACCAGAGCGTTAATAGTTTAATTCACAAAGTTTATTCATACTTTCCGAATCATTCAATCTACAATGGGTTCGCGCAGTAAAACAGATAATAAAAGTGACCAATCCCTTCTTAATCTACTTGTGGACTGGTATCATCTTCCTGTACTCCTCTCCATCGTTGGCGTGATGTTCGCCATCCGAATGCAGGCATACTCAAAGTTCATTCGCGGTAGTGAGGTGTTCTTCTCTGGAAACGACGCATGGTATCATTTCAGAGAGGTTATGTATATCACAGAACATTGGCCTTCTTCGATGCCATTCGATGTATGGACGGGATTTCCATATGGTCAGTGGGTCGGTCAATTTGGAACGCTCTATGACCAGGTTATTGCGACTGTTGCTCTCATATTAGGAGCTGGATCACCAACACAGACGCTAATTGGAGAAATATTACTGATTGCTCCCGCGGTCGCAGGAGCGCTTACGGCAATCCCAGTGTTCTTTATTGCTAAATCGCTCTCTGGACGTATTGCTGGGATATTTGCTGCCGCTGTGTTGATGTTACTCTCTGGAACGTTCCTCAATCGCACTCTTGTGGGAGTCGCTGATCACAATGCTATTGAACCATTAATGATGGCTATTGCTGTCTTCGGACTCGTAGTTGCTTTCCAGAAAGCAGAAGAGACAATGCCAGTGTGGGAAGTTGCCCGCGAAGAAGTGTACGACAATCATGAGATTGATTCGATTGGAGAGCCTCTCAAGTGGAGTCTAATTGGGGGTGCTCTCACAGGACTCTACCTTTGGACATGGCCGCCAGGAATCATTCTTGTTGGTATTGTCGGTGTCTTTACGATACTCAAAATTTCAAGCGATGTTGTCAACGAGCGAACCCCGGAGCCAACTGCATTTGCAGTGGTCATGACCATGACCATCGTTGGTTTTATGACTCTCATTGCTATTGACCGGGTCTCGTTCAATACAACATCACTCTCGTTGCTCCAACCTGTCGCCGCAATTGGCGTTGCCAGCTCAGCTATCGCTTTGTCATGGCTTGCTCGTACGTGGGAGCAGAGGAATATCGATACATCACTATATCCCGTTGCCGTTGGCGGACTTGCAATCGTTGGGATATCCAGTCTTTCTTTTCTTCAATTTGGATTAATTGATCTTATTACTGGGAATCTCTTGCGTATTGTGGGCTTTTCTGCCGGTGCGGGGACGCGAACGATTGGTGAAGCACAACCATTTGTATCACCGGGCTCACTTCGACGATTCGGTGTCTCAATCCCCGG
>JAQCNF010000168.1 GCA_028275165.1 Haloquadratum sp. | reverse complement strand
GTACGCAGATCGAAGGATCTATGAAATTGATCGTTCTGACACGCTGAAGTGGCCAAAGTGGCTGTCACGTCCTATGTTCTATCGATTACTCGCAGGTTGCTGGTGACAGAGTGTGATTATATTGTGGGATGATGCCCCCCCACGATAATAGAAGCTCACGTTGGAGAGGTCAAAATCAACGATACAATGATTAGTTTAAATTTCACATCGTTCTCGAGAGAAGACTATCACTGTGACTCACTGTAGATCGGCATAATGCCTGTCGCTTGCACCCTTACTGTCATTGGTAGCAGAGCCATCCAGAGCTACCTGATTGGTAAGATCACCCCAAAATCACAAGACCTCGTGTATAGCCGACTATACTAATCTCGCACGCAAATCGTTGGACAGCACGCTCTGAAACCGATTTTGTTTAATCATTGCATCGTCCACACATGATTTTTGATCACGTCCAATAAGTGTAGAGAGAAGCCTGTAACGCTGAGTTGACGTTATATTTCCAATTGATCCTCCAGCGTATGGCGACTCTCAAACGCGCAAGCGGTGAGTGAGCAGGGCGAGGGAGTTCAGTTTCAGCATCGGCTGTTGTCCTCCGTGGATACGCTGGTTGACAACGAATTATTCGATTTCGTTGGGTGGCAGCAGATCGGGTCGTCGATCACGTACGTTGCTTCGACCGAGCAGTCATACCGAACTCACATTACAGACGCGATAATCAAGCGATAGCGGGCGAATTGAGTGCCTTGTCTGGGAATTGAATCACAATGTCTCGCCATGAGAGACACACATTCAGGTTTCGACTCCTACGAGACACACTTCGACTTCTGGATCCGCCACCAATTACGACAACCCAATTTAACTCATTCAAGACGGGTGACTCAGCGATTACTTGCCATCTGAGCGATCAGCAAATCCAGCTAAAACCATCGCCCATTCCTGACGACGCTGGTCTCGTTTCCTACCATCCACACAGCTGACCACTCACATTTTCGCACCGCAGGTGACAGCGCACACCTCATATGTCGTCAGAAAGAGTGTTGACTGACGAGAGACGTTCGTCTTCTATGTCACTCAATATCGACCATGTTTTGTTTGCCTGGCCAGATCATGATGAGATTCTCTCAGCGTGCGAGGCTGTCGGGCTTGTTCCTCGTTTTGGGGGTGTGCATGACGGCGGTGAAACCCAGAATTCCCTGATTGCCTTTCCTGACGGATCCTACTTAGAGCTTATCGCTCCGACCGAGCCAGGAACAAACCCAGACCGCTGGGCGGGGATCGTTGACCACTGGCGCGGCCCCGAGAATTGGTGTATTCAGACGGACGTTCGGTCTATCCTCACGCGGGCTCTCAAGATGGGAATGCCGGTCACTGGGCCGAATCCAGGAAGCCGCGAGAGACCTGATGGAACGAATGTCGAGTGGACTATTGGAAGGTATGGTCCGCACCAGGCCCGAGGGGTGCTCCCATTTGCCATCGCGGACCGGACGCCACGTGAGTTTCGAATTCCTGGTGCGACTGTCATGGATGGCCCGCTGACAGGCGTTGCGGAGGTGCTCATCGGGGTCGAATCAGTTCATGACTCGACCAAGTGGCTTCAGCAGCTCCATGATTTCCCGACACCAATCGATGTGACAACGCCACTCGCTGCCAACATGTTGACGTTCCCTGGACAACCTGTCTCATTGCTCAAGCCTGAAACTGAGACAGCGTCTGCGCTCGCTCATCAGCTTGATGAAACCGAGCAACAACCGCTCGCGTTCCTCCTCTCAACGAAGGACTTTGAGGCGGCCATCGAGCAGTTTGCTCTGACCGATATTGGTGAATGGAAGTATCGCCATCGCCGTCGTCGCGTCGCCTGGTTTGATGTCGACCTACTTCGGACAAGAGTCGGTGTCATTGAACACGATTGATCGGTTATTAGCTCACCTGTTTATGATCCGAATCATGGGATGCACTGAGATACCCACATACCAACATAAACCAGTCATACGTCTGGAGGGGTGGGCTTGTTAGTAGACTCCCAGTCTGGCCACGAGACGTGGCAGGCGTCAAATCGCCGTTCCCGTTCAGCGTCCCTGAGTTGAGGGCAACCTGACAGTCTGCCCGTCCAGAACCAGACGTGAGCTAGTTCTGGACAAGATTCCAGCCAATATTCCGCGCTGCATTATTATCCGAGTGTCGTTCTTTCCTGCAGTTCAGACAGTTGAACTCATCTCCATCTCGATTGTCTTCATGCGTGAAGCCACACTCTGAGTGACTACATCATTAACTCGTGTACCGTGACTTCACGTCATCAACCAGGATCCCGTGTTCCTCTGGGTTGTACGCAAGTAGTGCTTGCAGTTTCTTGAAGGCCTACTGCTGGAACTTCTTCCCGTTCGAGATCGCTCACGAATCTGCTTGCGCTTCTCGACGGCGATTCCATCACAGCCGTCGCGTCGGGCTTCAACAACAATAGCAAGAGCGACCCGATGTAAGTAGTCTTCACTCTAATTCACAAATCGGTTACCCATGGAATAGATGCTTAAATGCGCTGACCGAGTTCAAGATCAACCTCCAGCATACTATCGTATTATGTACCGATTTCACTGACTCGAATATGGATGAGTTTCCTGCGGCGAAGAACAGGTGGCTGATCATGTTTCATTGTGATGACACCGATGATGTATCAGTTTCTGTATAGAAACGGCAGCACGGGAGATTTTCTCTTGTGAACAGGACATCCAATATGAGCAAACGACAGTGAGCCCAGCACATGTTTTAATGATGTTCACCTAAATGTTAATATATGATGAGAACCGATCCGGACTATCTTCCAGGAAGCCTCTTCATTTGTCGAGACTGCGGAACTGGTGTTGAAAACGCAGCTCAGGAAGACAACTGTCCCGAGTGTGGCGGCCCGATGAGGGATGTGACTGTCGCACACGACTGATCGCTACTCAGTATAACACGGCTCTCATCCCATAGCCGGGTGCTTGTAGGGCAAACAGACTAAAACAGAGCAGGAAACTGACTCTTGCGGTGTCGACACTCGTGTGATTCTCCATTGTTTGATAGCCCTTTGCCTTCGCTCACTGCATTCATGATAGATTCAGATCTCTCTCACGGGTTTGGCCACCTCAGCGACACTTCACCCGAGACAGATTGGAAGATAGAAGAGATATGCTGCCCAACTCACATCTATTTGAAAGATTGCAATCGTTTGGTGAATACACTTGGATCAAATAACTGATTCTATACAAAATTAAGGAGAATACCTGTTTATGCGCAGGATGAATCTCAACAGGGGTGCATCGCTGAGATGAATATTTCCAGATCGTTAGCTGCCATGCAGTTTTAAACTCATGTTTGATGACTAGCAGCGTCTGCAGGTCTCTCCAATAACATCCGACGACTCTTAACCTGCGGGACATCCAGTTCATGTAGGTCAGCAGGCGTTGCACTGATGACAGGTGTAGACGCAGTGGGTTGGATTAGGTTAACAAAATCCAATTTGTATCAAGAAGAGATGACCGATACCTCATGGGTCGGTCGGCTTCAAAGAGGCTTAATTTAAATTAACTGGCATGAATATTCAAACATACAAATGTCTGAACAAAGCTATCATTTCGATAATACTTGTGTCATTATCACAGGTGCAAGCGCTGGAATTGGGCGGTCAATTGCTCAGCAATTCGGAAAGGCTGGTGCCTACGTCATAAATGCAGACATTTCACCGGACCCAAAAGCCGATGTGGAAACGCTTCCGACACATGAGAAGATTATCTCCGAAGGCGGGAAGTCTGAATACGTTGAAACCGATATTTCAAATCCTGACGACATTGACAGAGCGATAGAGAGAGCCAGAGATGCCGGCGGTGTGGATGTTTTGGTGAACAATGCGGGTATTTTTGCCGGAGAAAACTTCAATACTGTCACCGAACAGGAATTCGACAACATGTATGATGTCAATGTGAAGGGCCCGTTCTTTTTTACACAAAAAGTGAGCAGAGATTTAAAACGAAGAGATTCCGATGGAGCGGTAATAAATATTGCATCAATAAGTTCGAATCTTGCTCAACATGGACAGACCCTGTATGATTCAACCAAAGGAGCAGTGAGAATGTTGACACGGGGATTCGCTCTTGAGTTAGCCGAGTATGGGATTAGAGTGAATGGAATAGCACCCGGTCAGATTGGAACCGAAATCAAAGAGGGGTGGTCAACGGATGCTCAGCAAATGGTGGATGATGATCAATTAATCAAGCCAGTTCCGATGAATCGCGCGGGAGTCCCATCTGATATCTCCCCTACTGCACTATTTTTAGCCAGTGACGCGGCTGAATATATCACAGGAGAGATAATCCATGTTGACGGAGGATGGCAGATAATCTGAGACTGTATTCTATGCGAACGCAGGTTATATGTGCATCTTTGGGTATTCGTAATATAACCAGTCTGAGACGTTCGCGTGATCGAATAATGAGGTCACGCTCAGTTTTGTCAACGATATTTGTCTCCTGTAGCCTGTCATGAATTAATGATTATTGTGTTACGATCCCCGCGTGAGATACATACCACTCTGTCATGAAATTGCCGACTATGCTGCATCTGAACCGTGTATTCACCAATGGGGTGAACACATACCGACTAAACCTCTGATATAATGCCGAATCATGACAGACGTTAGTAATAGAAATATGAAACATCGATTTGATACTTCTTCAGCAATCGACAAATCAATAAGTCGTG
>JAQCNF010000089.1 GCA_028275165.1 Haloquadratum sp. | reverse complement strand
CACGATGCCTTTCAGGACCCCGATGTGAGTGCTGTCTTCGCCACCATCGGCGGTGCAGACCAAATTCGAATCCTGAAACACCTCGATCCAGAGAGATTGCGAGAGAATCCAACTCGATTCTTTGGGACAAGCGACAACGCCTGTCTTGTGAGCTACCTCTGGGGTTGTGGCATCGTCTCATATTACGGTGGGACACTCCTCAGCGATGTTGCCACACCGGGCTCTCTCCCCAAGTATACTGAGCGATATCTCCGCCGTGCGTTATTCGATGAAACGCTTGGAACCCTTGAGCCCGCCGACGAGTGGACCGACGAACCGATTGACTGGGCTGACGACGACTATGAGCATATTGAGCCAACATTCGAGACGAATCCTGGCCGACAATGGCACACTCCAGAAGGGACCGTCGTCGAGGGACGCCTCTGGGGTGGGTGTCTCGCCGTTTTGCAGGCACTGTTGGCCGGTGACCGAGCCGTCCCATCACCCACTGCGATCGATGGTGATGTTCTTGCAGTTGAGACGTCCGAGGAACTGCCGAGTGCAGACAAAGTCGGGCTCATGTTGAGCTGTCTTGGAGAGCGCGGTTTACTCGAACGGTTCGATGCAGTGTTGGTTGGTCGGCCACAGACCCGCTCGCACGAACACGACCCGGGTGTGAAAGCCCGTGAGACGTATCGCGAACACCAACGGTCCATTATCCAAGATATCGCCCACACGTACAACCCCGGTGCAGCCATCATCTCTGGTCTCGACTTTGGTCACACGAGTCCAACGGCTCCAATCCCAATCGGTGACCGAGTCGCGATAGACCCAACGACGAAGTCGATCAAATTTCCCGAGTCATACTGACAGCCACAGACCTGCTCGAAAATTGTCTTTCGGTCAATTCAGCCGTCTCTCACGTCGTTTCTCTCTGCTCGTTGTGTCGAATTGTGGTTTGCGCTATCGATAGAGTGTCTGTAAATCAGTAGTCGACATGAGGCTGAGAGTAACAATCACACGAATTCCTCTGACGCAGTCAAGATGGCTTCGGCGTGTATTTGCCGTCTCTCACGGCATAGATGCCGCTGACTCATCAATTGCTCCAGAGACTCGAATCAATCAAGGAGGCTTTGAGGAGTCGAACATTCCCCAACGCCTCACGCTGCGTTTGTATCCAAATAGGCAGTGACACCTCCTCATCCAGTGAGTCGATACGAGACATATATTCGAAAGCGTGGAACTCAGAGGTATCTGTGTAAGAATCAGAGCGAGAGATAGTCGAATCACATGTCACAGACGTCATTATCACGAGATACAGTCAGTGATATCCCCACTTTCTGAGAGTGACGATTCCCTCACGAGTTGTTTTTTCTCTGTCCAGACGAGACAGCATCGATGAAAGCGAGAGTCACGAATCCAATCGGAAGCATCACTACCCCGAAGACAATTGGCGGAATCTCCCCGAGTATCATAGAGTGTTGAGCAACCAGACCGATACCCCACCCACCAACAACAAGAGTGGGTGCGAGAATCGTCATGAGCATTTTCACAATTCGTGGGTGATTCCACTCAGTATCATCTGTCGAGAACAACCGAGAACTGAGTTTCTCTGCGAGTGTGGACATCACTCGATTCAATTATGATAACGGCGGATAATCATGATTCTGATTCTGATCATGATTATACTCATCCTCAGACTGTCACAGAAGCCAGTTCACGATAGATTATCTGATGATCATTGATACATCACTCAATTGTGCTAACTGACCTCATACACGTGCAGCCTCTCTGTGCGAGTTGACCGCTCTCACTACTTATGAGCTTCACCAGTGCATACGTTCTGGTATCAACATCTGTCCGTTCCAGAGTGGGGCCAGCCGTTATGTGAACGACTCCCACTCTCTGCGACACACCGAACGTGAATATCTTTTAGACTCTCTTGCGGCTCATGCCGCTCATTTCTTCAGCTCTGAGTTCATTTGCTGACTCATTTTCTCACTCCATATACAAACCTTCAAATTGACAGCTCAAGCTATGAAAGTGACTCGGGGTGCTTCATCGGAGAGAGCGCTTCAGTCACTCCTGATAGTGACAATCACAGTTGTTTCGGGACCTATAAACTGAGTCGTTCACAGTTGTCCTTCGGACGGTGCGGATGATCAATCTCTCCAAGAGTGAGTTACCGATTGAGCTGACCACGTCAGATAACATAAGTACGTTTGATATGCCGAATGATGGGCAATCTCGTCGCTTGATATGAGTTTACACTCCATCCTCACATGCTTGCTATCGTTTGAGTTCAGAGAGAGAGACGCGTGCTTTTTGGACAGTTTAGATTGGGTGAACAGCTGTCGCTTATAGGTAGTGCGTGTGGTCATCTACGAGCAGCTGCGAGCGCTTCGGGACTCGAAGATTGTCGAGGTCATGTCGCTCGGGTCTCCATCCTCTTCCATTCAGTTCGCTTGTCGCAGTATCTGTCGAGTTCTCTCCATTCATGTCTATTCGTTCGCATGCTCATCGAAATGACCATCGTAGCTATTTTGAGTAAGACGACTTTGACACCCCCACCAGTATTTCTCTGTTCTGACACAACTGGCCGGTGTGAGTGGAATACCTATCATTCCTCAAATTCGTCAGGTGCTTCGCCGAGTATTCCGCCAGAGTCACCATCTCCACTCCCTGGTGGGTTTCTGAATTTGCTATCGTTGTGAATTAGGACTGGTCAGGATTTCTCTTTGTATCCGTCTCAGGTCGTCTCTATTCATACGTGAACTTGATTCAAAGATAGCATAGAGAATCCAAACTCAAGCACTCCCAGCACCCCCGTTCAGCTGCTCTTGAGAAGACCGATTACCTTGTGGCTTGTATATTACTATTATTTATGATATCATGCAATAATGTCACAAGTATTCAAATCTCCGGCAGCATACGTGCAGGGTCAGGGCGTCACCAGAGAGATAGGTACGCACGATGAGGGACTGGATGAGGAGGCGTTACTTCTCGCCGACGAGGTCGTACTCAAGATCCTCGAGGATTGTGTACTGACAAGTCTCAGAGACGCGGGACTGGGTGCAACGTCCGTCGAATTCAACAGGGAGACTCCGAGACGGAGATCGCTCGAAAAAGCCCGTCCAAGAGCTCGGGTGGGCGTCGATCTGGAACGTCCTCACCGCGATTCAGATCTGCGAGGCCCACGACCGCGGCGTCCTCGTCCCTTGGAAATCCTGGCGCCACGAGTTCTACAAACTGATGCGGACGCTCCACGATGCCGACCGCGGGGGTTTCATCTTCGCGCCCGAGGTCGGCCTCCACGAGAACGTCCACGAACGCGACTTCTCCTCGTTGTATCCGAACATCATCTGTACCCGGAACGTCTCACCGGACGTCATCCGGTGTGACTGCCACCGCGACCGCGAGGACGTCCCCGGCCTCGGGTACTCGATCTGCGACGACTGGGGCTACCTCGTTGACGTCCCACAGCTGATCATCGACGCGCGCGACGAGATCAAGGCGACCATCCGTCGCGAGCAGGAACGGGATGACCCCGACGAGGACCGGCTGGCGGAGCTCGAGGGACGGCCGGGAGCGCTGAAATGGATCCTCGTCGCCTGCTTCGGCTATCAGGGGTTCAGCAACGCGAAGTTCGGCCGTATCGAGTGTCACGAAGCGATCAACGCATTCGCTCGCGAGATTCTCCTGACGGCGAAACAGCGTCTGGAAGCCGGCGGCTGGCGGGTCGTCCACGGCATCGTCGACTCCATCTGGGTGACCCCGGACCCCGACGTCGACGACGATGACCGCGAGACCCTCGCGACGGAGGTCACGGAAGGCGTCGAAATTCGGCTCGAGCACGAAGCCCACTACGACTGGGTGGCGTTCGTGCTGCAGCGCGAGAACGACGCCGGCGCGCTGACGAAATATTTTGGCAAAGAAGCTGGCAGTAGGAGGTTCAAGATTAGGGGGAATAAAAGCCCGCCAACGATCAACTCAGTCATTCATCACGGACGTCCAGCGGGACTGTCTTGACCGGCTCAATGCCACACGGTCACCGGACGCGGTGCTCGCGGCTCAAACGAGCAATCGACGAACTGCAGGCGGGCAACGTAGCAGTAGAGCAGCTCGTTGAGCGGAGCCGTGTCTCCAAGCCGCTAGAAGGCTACTCACAGAATACCCAGAACGTGGCCGTCTTGAAGCGAGCCCGCGAGCAGGATTTAGCAGTCCACCCGGGCCAGGATATCGAGTGCGTGGTCGTCGACGACGAGAAATCCTCGCGGTCGCCCTCGCCCACGAGGAAGTCGAGACCTACGACGCCATGTCCTACGAAACGCAGCTGGTCAGAGCTGTTGAGAGCGTGCTGTTGCCGCTGGGGTAGGATCGTACAGATATTCGACGAAGACTCGCGGAGACACGAGAGGTGGAGCTGACGGAGTTTACAGCAGCCCGGAGTGGATGAGTACTCTCAGATGTCACTTGCGGCGAGCAAACCACAAGTGGGCGACGAGGTTGATCCCATTCACACTCTGGGGGGCCGTACTCTATGGAACACCCCCGGAGTGTGAATGGAGGTGAATCAATCACACCGAGGGTGGGCACCCTATATCTGAATAGGTGAATTGGTCCGCTCATGCCAAACGACGATCCCACGCAAACAACCGTCGACGAGATATTAAATGTCGACGAAGGGGATAGCGAAGACGAATCAGATATTTTTGAGAAGCCATGGTTACTCGAGATCGATAACGTCCCTGGCGCCAATCGAATCGTCGGACGAGACGACCATATCACGTTCTTGGTCAAGAATCTCCGGAAGATGCGACGATATCTGTCGGGAGTTCCGCCGGCGGCGTCGGTGGCTCGTGGGACATCAGCGGTTGCCTTGTGTTAACCAACAAAGCACGTATCTGCATAGATTTGTTGGTTAATAAGATATCGCATCGTCACGGGCTAAAGAGTACGAATAGCAAACTATTCAAAAATAGCCGTGCCGTTAGACGCCGTCCGGACGGGGGGCGTTCTCGTACTTGACCATCTTCTCGGGCTTGTCGGAGATGGTGTCGTAGATCTGCTGGAGCGTCTCCTCACAGCTCACAGTGATTAGCTGTCGCGTGCTGTATGAGAGCGACTGAACGAATTCTCTCGGTCGAAGTGTTTAGCAGCGTTCAATCCAGTTGATATGGTAAAACCGTCAGTTGTCGAAACAGTTGTGAGTGAATACACACAGATTGTTTCGATTATGTAATAGAACAGAGTATCCTGCAATGTAATTGTACAGGCGTTATAATTATGAGAAAATGAGTCAGTCACAGCAGCTCAATGAACTTCTCGGCGAAGGAAACGAAATTGATATTCTCTGTCATAATAATCCTGATCCAGATTGTCTCGCAAGTGCCCTCGCATTGAATCAGATCGCGGTTGCGGCTGGTGTCGACGAGCAACGGATCCTTTACAGCGGCGATATTTCTCACCAGCAGAACCGAGCGTTCATCAATCTTGTCAATATTGACCCCCAGCCGTTCGAGTCAGCAACCGTCAAAAACCGCCAAGCGGACTCGTTGCTTGCGTTCGTTGATCACTCCATTCCAGGTGAGAATAACGCAGTTCCCTCAGACACGGACATCGATATCGTGATTGATCATCACCCCGCTGAGGATATTGACGCTCGGTTCGTTGATCACCGCGAGGAGGTGGGAGCAACTGCAACAATTCTGACCGAGTATGTGCGTACTCTCGATGTTGAGTTAGATACAGACCTCGCAACGGCACTCCTGTTTGCCATCCGTTCAGATACCCTTGATTTTCTTCGCGGAGCGACCACCGACGAATATGATGCGGCAGGATATCTTCATACACACGTGGATCAAGAGATGCTCCGGCAGCTATCGACGCCGGCCATTTCTGGGGAAACCCTTGATGCAATCTCGACCGCGATTGACAATCGATCTATCAATTCAGCAGTACTCGTCTCTCATGTCGGGAGGACAACCGAACGGGATGCACTTCCACAAGCCGTTGACTATCTTGTCCGAAAAGAAGGCGTTCAAACCGCCATCGTGTCTGGAGTCGTCGACGACTCGATTCATCTTAGTGCTCGATCACCAGATCCACGGGTGAATGTCGGTACGATACTGAACGAGGCATTCAAAGATGTCGGGAGTGGCGGCGGACATCACGATGTTGCTGGGGGTGAAATCCCACTCGGGATTTTTGCTGATTACACCTCTGATGACGCACAGTTGCTCAGTATAATCGAACAGGTCATTACTGCACGCCTGTTTGCAGAACTCAATCTATCCGAGGAAGCAGAGGAGTAAGCGGTCGTGTTATCATGGGCAAAGAACCCACAGGACCGGTGCGACCGTGCTGGCCACAGAGGTGCTCGGCATCAGCGACCGAGGAGTAGCCGGTGTTTTCGACTCGGCATCACGCGTCGCCTGCGGGAGCAGCCGAGGGCAGACTCGAAGCTCAAGGGTGAGATCCAGACGAGATTGAGGCAACGCTCGGAGCCTCGACATCGATGGAGCTCATTCATGAATACGGGATTGCGCCACCAGCACTCTCGAAAAATGGGCTCGATCACTCATGAAACGTCTGTGTGAGGCCGCTGATATCGATATCGATGGTGAGTATCTCAAGCCACACGGTGGCCAGCGTGGACTGGAGAGTGACCTCTACGGACAGGAACTTCTTCGCCACGAGTCAATCGAGACCACCCACCAGTCCGACCGCGAGCAGAACGTGGTCGAACAACGAGAGCGACTCAAGAAGATTCTTGATGAATAGTGGAGAGTCCGAGGTCAGCAGCTTGTCTCTGCTTGGCTCCCGGTGAGACATCTCTACAATTACTCACTGGGCTCTTGGCTCATCTGGTGAGATAATCAGAGAGCACGTGATATCGTACTGGATGCCGTGCAAAATAGAAACATTCAGATCGGTCTACGCGGTGCAACCTCTGGAATCGAAATGGTGGAACGGACATACTTAGAATAGTAGTACGACAGTGGGCGTATGCAGCAATGGCCGCTGATGTCTTTGCTTCTAACGATGGGCAGCTTGTGTGGCATCAGTCGCTACCGCTGTTGTTGATTTTGCACATTGGATATCACGACAACATACGCGATTATACCGGTTGTCCAGATGAGAACGCCGACAGCCTCAGTTGTTGAAAATAAATATATTGTATAATAATGTTTGTGTAGAGACAGCAAATGATTATTTGACAGGTAACCGCATGACTGCGTTTTGTTAATTTATTCAATTCAATCAAGGTATCAGATTGGAACCCCGTTTTCGATGTGTATTTCGTTAGTCGTGACAGTCAAAAAGTAGGGTGTCATACAAGAGTTGTTAGGGTGTTTGCTTCGCTATTCCACAGCTAGATCAACCGTGAGAGCCTGCATGCATACGACCCATTGGAACTTCTGCCAGTTTAGAGAGATGTTCTGACAACCGCCCAAGAGGTACGGTGTAGACCATCTGGTCCGAGATGCGGTGATAGCGACGAGTGGGTGCGATTTTTACTAATCGGCCACACAGATAGAGAGAAGACTATGCAGATCCGCCATCTGGATCGGACGGATGAGGTGAGAGATATGATAAGGGTGCACGGGTTGGCTTGGCGAGAAGCATATGATGGGCTGCTGCCTTCTGAGACTCTTCAACAACAGTCTGTCCATCCAACAGAGGACGCAGTACGGCAGTGGCAGGCGGAGCTATCTGAAAATAAAGAGGGCGTTCTGGTTGCCGTTGATGCGGAAGGGACTGTGCGAGGATTTATTGACATTCGGTGGGGAAAAATTGAAACAAAGCCGTTCGTCGGTGAAGACGAAGCGAGCCTGAAAGCGATTTATGTTCACCCCGACTGGTGGAATCGAAGTATCGGCACGGCACTCCTTGACAAGGGGCTGGAAGTACTTCCCAAGGCAGTTGATACTGTTCGCGCTGAGATGCTCGCGGGGAATCAGATTGGACAGCGATTCTACGAGTTAAAAGGGTTCAAACGGACGAAAACGGGGACATGCGAAATTGACGGCGAGTCGTACCCGACGATCATTTACACGCTTCAGAGAGTGTCGTAGAACTCACATCGTGATGATTGTGCTCCCCGGATTGTCTCCGCGTTCGTCGCTGGTGATAGCGACGACGAGGCGAAGGCACGGGCAAGAAGTGAGACTGAAATCGAGATCCTTGTTCGCGAAGATACGATGCCCGGATTCAAAGAGTGGATCGTCGACAGAACTGTGTGAAGAGTCGGGCGTCATTGAATATCACACGGTGTGAGCGGGGGGAAGATGAATATCGTGGAGAACGCCACCCCACGTTTCCGACGTTTCTTGCCCGATATCAGCGGGAAGATGCCGTCATTCGGTGGAATTGGATTGCTGACAATATAGCCGCGTTTCCGACGTTCGGGAGGAAACCCGTAGACGGAAGCGTCTCCTCAATGTCTGGGGCTATTCGTTTGGGTTAACCGGTCCTTTGTACTTTGACGTCACCATATCGCCCTCCCGCCACTGCCAGTAGTCGTAGCGATTATCGTTGATTTCCTTGATCGTGATCGTCGCTTTGGCAGGGACGTCGTCTGGAAGATCGTCTGGTCGCCCTTCGACCTCTTCTTGATCTGCCGACTCATCGAGACGGGTCTCTCGTTCCTTGTGCTCGGCAAGCGTCTCAGCGTACAACGCAACGTCTCGGAGCTGCTCCGGGCTCGACTCGTTGAGCGTATTGACGATTTCCGTCGGGAGGTTCGCCGGTGGGGTCGGAGGACATCGGCTACTCTCGGTTTAACCAACACGGCCCACGAATCCATATTTTTGTTGGTTAAAACGATGAAGACAATTCTTGCGATCGCTGGCTGTAACACTACTCGAAACTTTTTGATACACAAGTTTCGTACTATATTATACCGTGCTCCAGCGTATCGAACTCGAGGTCCTCGCCACGGTCGACCGCGGC
>JAQCNF010000164.1 GCA_028275165.1 Haloquadratum sp. | reverse complement strand
TTCTGATACCCGCTGTCTACCGACCAAGTGTGGTGACGCATAATCCATTTATGCTCACATTGAGTTGATGATACTCATAGCGTAGATCAGAAAGATGATATCCTATTGAAAAAGGCACAACAGTTTGAATTCGTTGCTATACAGATAGTCTCAGACCAGCACAATCTTGTAACGAGTCCCGCTCAGAGACGATTCAAGACGCAGGTAGACTTATTCACCAGTGCAGTCCGAACCGAAATAACACGGATTGAGTATACACAGCTTTCGATCCAACAGTCATGACGATTCTGTTGACGCTGAGAATTATCATGATAGAGATAAAACTCGTGAAATATGACTGCTCAACGGCGACGCGAACGCACGGACACAATCCGTGTCCTCCATGTTGATGACCAGTTGGACTTTGCTGAGATGGCGACGACGTTTCTCGAACAGGAAAATGACCGATTCGACACTGAAACAGTGAGTAGTGCAAGCGATGGGCTCGCTTGTCTCGCTGACTCGTCGCTTGATTGCGTGATTTCTGATTACGATATGCCTGGGCAGGACGGCGTTGAGTTTCTCAAGACCGTGCGTGACAATTACCCTGAGCTTCCGTTTATCCTGTTTACTGGCAAAGGTTCAGAAAAAGTCGCCAGTGAAGCTATCTCTGCTGGGGTGACTGATTATCTACAGAAATCGTCTGGAACTGAGCAGTACGAATTGTTAGCTCATCGGATTACGAACGCTGTCGAACAATCACAGGCTGAACAACGATTACAGGAGGAACAACAACGAGTGCAGGAAGAACAACAACGACTTCGCACCCTTTTCGACCGCCTCTCACAACCCACTGTCGAAGTGCAATATGAAAACGATGAGCCAATCGTCACTCAAGTCAATTCGGCTTTCGAGGATGTGTTTGGGTACGAAAGTGAGAGCATCGTTGGTAACTCCCTCGACACTCACATCGTCCCTGATGACCGAATCGACGAAGCCGAAGCGATTAATCAACATGTCCGAGCAGGTGGTCGTCTTGAATCAAGAGAGGTTCTGCGTGAGACTGCCGATGGTCTCCGTCAATTCCTGATTCAAAACGCCGTCTACGACGACGGGGCAGGCGGGTTTGCTATCTACACAGATATTACTGACCGAAGAGAACGTGAGGAAACGTTCGAACGGAACCGCGACCTGCTACGACACACCGAACAGCTAGCTCACGTCGGCGGGTGGGAGGCTGACGTTGAAACTGGCGAGATATCTTGGACGCAAGGAACATACGCAATCCACGATATTGATCCTGATGGAAGCTTCGAGCCGTCGATTGAGAGCACAATGGAATTTTATCATCCTGATGATCGGCCGACAATTGAGCAAGCGATTGAAAAGTGTCGCACACACGGCGAAGCATACGAGGTTGATCTCCGATTGATGACCGCCGAGGACGACGAAAAATGGGTCCGTATCACTGGTGAGGCTGTGTGCGATGATGGTGGCGATGGCGATGATATCATCAAAATGAGAGGGGCAATTCGTGATATCACTGATGTTCAAGCGCAAAAGCAACAACTGGTGGAGTTGAAGCAGCAGTATCAGACGTTGGGAGAGAACTTTCCCGATGGAGCGGTGTACCTCATTGACGACAATTTCGAGTATGTCCGTGCTCGTGGTGAAGCATTGGAGCAAGCTGATCTATCACCTGCGGATATTGAGGGTCACACACCACACGAAGTATTTCCCGATGAACTTGCGGATGAAGCCTGTAAGCACTACGAACAGGCGTTCGACGGGAATACGACCGCTGTCGAACAGGAGTACAGAGGTGAGCACTACCGAGTTCGGGTGACACCTGTGGACGGCAACGACAATACAACAAAGACAGAGACAGAGATTACGCGTGTGATGGCAGTGGCACAGGATATCACACAGTACGTCAAGGACAGACGAGAACTCCAACGCCAGAACGCACGGTTGGATGAGTTTGCAAGCGTTGTGAGCCACGACTTGCGGAATCCACTCACTGTTGCAGAGGGGAACTTGGAACTTCTTCGTGAGGACTGTGAGAGTGACAGAATCGACAAGATTGACTCGGCATTGACTCGGATGGACGAACTGATCGAAGATCTTCTCACGTTAGCCCGTGCAAACGAGCAGATAGGGAGTGCTGAGTCAGTCAATCTCGCCGAGTTGTCTCAGAACTGTTGGCAGAATGTTGGGACAACCGATGAAACAATCCATCTTGATATCAGTGCCGTCGAGACTGTCACACTCAAAGCGGATTCGAATCGGCTTGCACAGGTATTTGAAAATCTGATGCGGAATGCAATTGAGCATGCACGGGATCAGGATGATGATAATGGGGATAAGAGTGAGACTGTGACAATCACGATTGGTGAGCTTGCGGATGGATTCTATGTTGCAGATAATGGAAACGGAATCCCTGAGAGTGACCGAGACGATGTGTTTGAACCGGGCTACACGACGACCAAGCAGGGCACTGGATTCGGACTTCCAATCGTCACACAGGTTGTCGAAGCCCACGGATGGAACATATCCGTTACAGAGAGTGCTGACGGTGGGGCACGCTTCGAGGTAACTGATATTGAAATGGATCGAATCAACTCAACTCAAGTTGAGTCGAATCGGATGAAGTCGGAGTGAGTGCTGAGTCAGAGAATCTGTCTGACCGTGTTGATTCTGGCTTTGGTTTTGAGAAGCTGTCATTCTGTGAGACATTATTTCCAGTTACAACCACAGTTATTATGAGCGACTTCACAATGAGGAGAGGCCATCACACGGGCGATGAAACCAGCAAAAATCCAGAATCCCACTCACGAGGTATCTCATGGGCTTGATAATGACCTCGTCAACCCGCCACAAGATGAAAAAGCCATGAGATTTTTTCGCGCCACCGAACCGATTGCAGATGACGATGCGGTACTGTCGGGAGCACGGACTCTGTCTGAACGCTTTAGAGCCAAGATCAAATCTCGCCGACAAATATACCCCGAGAAGCCAACAGGATGAGTCGCCGACGCGATGGCCACAGGCATTGTTGAGCCACGAACGACCAGCCGCGAGGCACCGAATATCTTCAATGCATTAGAGGAAAACTCTCGGAGAACTATAGGGGCGTGTTTGGCCAGGATGAACAGCCAAGGCGAGTCATCGATTGCAGTCGGCTGTTTTGAGTCAGCGTGAATTTGACTGGGAGCTTTCAACATAACTCTGAGTTCACTCACCGAAACAGTCACGTCTGAATCGCTTCATCACTGTTCAGGATAGATATAGCACGAGAACGCTGTCTTGCACGACGACAGTCACGCATCTGAGCTGACTGAGACGACCGATCAGTGGCAGTTACATCTAACAGATAGCATAATAGAGGTAAAGTTCCCCGTCTTCCCGAATCTCTGCATAGACAGAACCGTAGCACATGCTTGTTCGAATCATGACCTGCTTGGTCGTGTTCCGGGCAGTCACTTCGACGGTGAACTCCTCGATGCCGTCCGGATCGGCCGCAGTGGTGTCATAGACGGAACGAGAACGACTTGGATTTCCGGAATCAAGCTGGTATCTCTCGTTGTGAACCGTGGTATTTGTTATTTCTCGGACAACGCGGACGTGCACAGTGACGCTCTGGTTCCACTGGTTCTCCACAATAACTTCCTTGTCTGGATCCGGTTGTTTCATTGCGCGTTTGTTTTTGTCATGTATGTCTGGCGTTGATGACGTTGGAGAGACCGTTGGCGTTTGAGTAACTGGTGTCGTTTGGGCCGGAGTTGGTGATGGTGACTGTGGTTGAGTGGTGCCAGATCCTGAGAGGCAGCCGGTGAGAACAAGTAGGACTGTGAGATATATGGCTGGAATCGATCGTTGAATTCTCATATCGAGACACCATCACTTGAGCATCAAAAACTCACTTGATGAAAAAAACGCTGTGAAACATTAGAGATGTATCTCATAAGCACAGCCTCTTCGATACGCCAATTGTCCTGTCCTCACCTCGGCGAGAGTTGTGTCACGATACAATTCAAGCCGGTTGACAGATTCAAAACATCGAGAGTTTTGTTCCTTGGACATGGCGCACAACGTTCCAACGACGATGACGTCTATCACCAGCGGTCAGCGGTTGAGACCGCCTTCTTTGCGCTCAAGCAGCGGTACACGCTCCGGGATCGAACATGGTTCGGACAGTTCCGAGAACACGTACTGAAGACGACTGTGAGAAACGTCCAGCTTGCTCTTTGACATCGGTCAGTACAGTCGGCTTATCGATTATCGTTCGACTACCCGAGCGCGTTTTCTTGTTCTTTTTTCACAATCCCACCTCCACCGGCAAGCCGAGGCACTGTGACTGTGGAGTTACGTCCCAGTCCGAACTCTCTCCGTCCTCACCCAACTGCCGAACCCACGTTGCAGCGTCACCCAGCACATGATCGTGGCCAGCATCGCGAGTATCGACGGGAGGCCAGCCCTCGCTGCCACGATGCCTACCAACGGGGAGAGACAGGCAATCAAAAACCCAGCAACGATGCACTGGTGAGTACGGACTGAAATTGAGAGATCGACAGTTCGACTCACAGGTATATCTCCATTGTTAAATAAGCGTTTGTGGAAGGAATTCCTGTGGTTGAGTTGGCTCCGACTTCGACAACACAGTGATCACTGCATCGGTTCGATCTTCTGGCTCTCAGTCTCACTTCATCGTGAGACCAGATACCCTTGCTGTGAGCGTTTATGGCGCCACATTTCGAGTATCGAAGCTAAGATTATGAATTAGACATATTTCGGACTTACCCTGATATATCGCCACATTCTCACTAGCGAGTCTGCCTGATGCGACCATCTACAGGTTCGTAGGCTTCGCCTGTCTCTCTGGGATGGGCAATATTGTTCTGGACACGCTCTGGTTGAGAGCCGTACTCTGTTTTCATTTTATCGCAGACTGTAGAAATTGGCACGCCATCATCGTAATCCGATGCCATCATCATGAGCAGGTCCTGCAGTCGCCGTTGGTGCTGAGTCTGAGTCGTGTCAGCCCAGATGATATCAGCGTCGAACGACCCCGTCTCAGAATCCATCCCGACCTCGCGCATCGACCGCTGGATAAGGTGACACGCGCGTTTGATATCTTCAAATATGACTGTCTCATCCATGCGTGCACGAGCCGATGATTCGGAGAGTCGCAAAATTGCTTCCAAGTTGCGGGCTGTCAGTGGCAGCGCCGAATCCTCACCACCAATCCCGCGAAGATTGACAGAGAACTGCTGTGCCTGTTTCAGTATGTGCTCATCCTTGATGGCTCAATCTCTTGACGTGCAGCCGCAATGTAGGCAGTCAATGTCTCCGATAGAATTGAGCGCGTTGCGTTCCTCACCCTCGTGACCAGCAGCGAGAGCGGATGTCTTGGCCCAACTGCGCGTGATGTGTTCGGCAACTTCACTATCGCAATCAGCATCAGGTTCGTCCGTGAGGATGAACATTAAATCGAATCGACTCATCAATGACGTTGGGAGGTTGGTCTGGTCGCTAACTGGCGAGAACTGGTCGAAGCGTCTCTGGTCGGGATTGCCGGCTGCTAACAGTGTAGTTCGAGCCGGCAAGTCAGCGTCGATACCTGCCTTTGAGACAGACACACGCTGATTCTCGAGAGCACTGTGGGCGGCATTGAGCGCATCAGGCTCGACTTTATCGATCTCATCGAGACATGCAAGCCCGCCGTTGGCAAGCACTAGCAGGCCGGCTGTGAGCGACCATTTCGACGGGCCAAACTCATCGGGCACGGCTGCGGCGGTCATACCCGCCTTTGCCTGATTTGAACTTACAGCGTGGAGCCACCTTCTCAGCTTCCTGGAGCAACTCAGATTTCGCAGTGCCGGGATCACCAAGCAGCAGTATATGCCAGTCGCAACGATAGCTTGGCCTGTCAGCAATGTCTTTGTGTGGCGTTGAAACCATCTGTAGGATGATGGCCTCACAGATATCTCGCAGTTGTGCATCCTTCGAAAGTTGTGGCGCGAATGAGTCGACGAGTCGGGCAATCGGGCCATCACACGCAGCAGTCTCTTGGATATCATCACGATACTCGCTCACATTGATGTCGGCATGGCTGCCGTCGCGAACGTCGTACGTCCGGCCTTCGAGTCGGTAATTGAATGTCGGGGGGCTGCTGTCAATGTCCTTGATGCCGAGCACGCCGTAGGCATCAATTCGCTCACCACCACCCTGCAACTCACTGGTGATGTCACCCTGCAGTCTGACATCCAGATATCGGCCTGTTGTGACCGATTTCTCAGCTGGCTATTGAATCCGAACCACCTGCTGTTGGACACACTCACAGAGATTTCGCACGAGTTTGAATGGCCCCTGTCGTTCACACCCACTGCGCTCGTGGGGTTCGACCATCTCGTCACCCATTGGAATTTCGGTTGCAGTGCCGCAGCGTTGACACTCAAACCCCGCATGGGGTGAGCTTTGGGCAGCACTGAGTTGACTGACCTGCCCGCGCACCTCGATGCCCTGATCAATGTGGTCGGGTTGGTAGTCACCAACCGCCATCACACGCGGAAGGTTCGTGACTCGAACCGAGGGTTGGTCGCACCTATCTGGAAGCATCATCGAGACTGCTTCGGCGGGATGCTTACGAACAAACTGTCGAGACCGTCGG
>JAQCNF010000150.1 GCA_028275165.1 Haloquadratum sp. | reverse complement strand
TAATGAACGCTCCAAATAATAAGTGGAAGGTGATTACTGCGAGCGTCTGAGTATGGTTAAGCAGTTGTCGGGCTTTCGCTCATACGAAGAGGAACAATTCAGGCTCCCATTGCGCCTGCAAAGTGTCTGATGAATTAATCGTGCAGATGGTTATTGATTCACAAATCGAACGCCACTGAATTTGAACCGCGCCCCGCCCTGTTCGCTGTCAGTGACATGAATGTCCCACCCGTGTGCGTCGGCCACCTGCTTGACGATCCGCAATCCGAACCCAGTCCCCCCCTCATTTGTCGAATACCCCGCCTCGAAAATCTCGTCACGCTCAGATTCAGGAATACCAGAACCGGTATCTGCGACGTCGAAGCCATCCTCACAGATACCCACCGATACTGTGACATCGTCACCACCATGTTCGACAGCATTCCGATAGAGGTTCTCGAACAGTTGCTTGAGCCGACTCCGGTCGGCCTCGATTTTGAGTGTCGGTGGCTGTGTCTGTGTCTGTGAGTTGGGGTGTGTGGCGTCGATGGTGAGTGTTGCCGCTGCTGTTTCGACAGTCTCCCAGCAGCCTTTGGCCACGTCGGCGAGTCTGATCGATGCGAGTTCGTCGAGTTGCTCGCCTGCTTGTGCCAGTGTCAACAGATCCTCGATGAGTGCCTGGCTTCGCTCGATCGCGTTGTGTGCCTTCACGAGATGCTCGCTCTCACGGCTCCGAGCATCGCGGGCGACTGCGAGTTCAAGATATCCCTCGGCAACACTGAGTGGACTTCGTAACTCATGAGAGACGATCTTCGTGAACTCCTCCAAGCGCGCATTCTTGCGCTGGATTTCTTGTCTATTCTTACTTTCTTTGGTGATATTCTGTGAGACTGCCATCACCTGAGTGGTCTCCTCGTTGTCGGTCTGAATAGGCACTGTCTGAGTCCGGTATCGTTCACCATCGTACTCCTGTTCATAGGTGCTTGCGACACCGCTCAGCGCTTCCTCACAGTAGTGACGGATTTTATCGGCAACTTTCTCAGCAAACAGGTCGTGTGGTTTCTTGCCTTCAACATCAGCAGGTGAAAAGCCAATTCTGGAAAGCTCTGTCCCGCGGGTGCGGACATATTCCAGGTCTTCATTGATCAGCGACACCACGCCGGGAAAATTCTCCAGCAGCACCTGATACTGACGCGTCAGTGTTTGAATTTCTTGCCGGCGCTGCGTGCGTTGTGTAACATCGCGGGTCGTGGCAAGTATCAATTCTTTGTTGATGTTCAGGTCAAGCGATGTGAGTCTGAGTTCGCAGACATCGGTCGATTCGGGGAGCTCAGGCTTGACTTCGATACTGGTCTGATTGGTTTCGTCAGTAACAACACAATTAATCGCCTCTCGAACCCGCTCAACTTCGCCTGTGGAAAGAATACCTGTCTCAGCAAGAGACGAGAGCTGACGACCAGTCCAGTCTCGCTCAGAGATTGCCTCGATATCTCCCACCCGATAGTTGACGAACTGGAATTCGTATTCGGCATCGAGAACGTAGATTCCCTCGCTCAGATTCCGGATGATAGCCTGATACCAGTCAATGTCGGCTTCAATCTCCTTGCGCTTGGTTAGGTCCCGACCAACCCCGGCTACCCCAATCACGTTCCCATCTGTGTCAGTGAGTTGTGCGCCGGTGAACTCGTAGGGCAAACGCCTGCCGTCGGCAGTGAGCAAGTCAGCTTCGACAGTTACCTCCTGACCCGACAGAGTCTGTTGAATCGCATCTGTAATTGTTTTGCGGTCCTCCTCAACGAAGCATTCAATGGCCTGCATCTCGGCCAGTTCCGAGTCGGCATAGCCCGTGATTTCGGTAAGCTGGTCGTTCCACCGCTGGAGGCTGCCATCCGTCCCGAGCACGTAGAACAGGTCATCCAGTGCATTAAGTGACTGCTCGGTGAGCCGTCGTTCCGCGGTGAGTTCCTGCTCGCGTTCACGACGGTCGGTGACGTCGTGAATAGCGCCCCTGAGTGTGGTGATATCGGCTTCGGTCTCACCGTCGTCGTGACTGTCCTCTGCCGCTGGTGTGATTGTCACGTCGATCAGACGTTCGTCGCCGTCTGGCGTCTGGAGTCGCCAGGTGTTCTGTGTCTGCTCGCCCGTTTCGACTACCCGGCTGATGGTGCATCGCACATCCACTCGGTCGTCCGGATGGTAGCATCCGATTGCTTCCTGCAGTGAGAGGGTCGCGTCGTCAGGGAATCCAGCAATCCGCCGGCAGCCATCGGTCATCAGCACCTCACCGGTTTCGGTGTGAATTTCGAATCCACCGGTGTCCCCAAGAAACTCTGTTAGTTGCATCAACTCGTCTTTTCTGTTGGCTCGTTGCTTCTCGTGTTGTGTCTGGACGGCATTCTGGATCCGGTTGGCCAGCAGTTCGTATTGCTCGGTTCCGGGGTGTTTCTGGAGATAATCGGTGACGTCTGCGGAGATGGCATCGCTGGCAACTTCTTCGCTTCCCTTGCCAGTGAAGAGAATGAACGGAAGCTCAGGGTGCTCTTCCCGAACGGCCTGTAGAAATTCGATTCCATCCCTCCCGGGCATGTCGTAGTCTGAGACGATGCAGTCTGGCGGGCGGAGTCGGTCGGGGTCATTTATTCTTCTCAGTCCCTCGTCGGCACTGACTGCTGTCTCAACAGAGAGCCGGTCGTCCTCGCGTTCGAGAAACGTCTCGGTCAAGTTGGTGAACGAGGGATCGTCGTCAACGTGGAGAACCTGGATATGTTGCTGAGAACCGATCGGCATAGGACGTGGTTATGTGGCTATTATGACAAAATTGTTGTGAAAATCACGACCGACATTGGTCTTGCTGGGACGAAACGGGTAACGTGGAATCGACTACACAATAGTCGTCCGTTTTCGATGCTGATCCACAGCACAATCGCTTCGGAGCGAGGCGCAGCGTCGCCCTATGCACGGAAACGACAGCAGAGCTCCGGCCTTGCTCAGCAAGCCGCCAACATTCCGTTGCAAGAGCGTCCGGATTGACACGTCCTGACTGGGGAATCGACTCGTCAGCCACTGAACAGTCAATTTCACCCTTCAGAGTTGTCCGGACAACGTGGACGTCTTCGGCTGTAAGCTGTCTGGCCATCACGCGAAGAATCCAGCTGAGGTCATAAGCGGCGTGATGCATGACAGTTCTGCCAGTCACCACGAGAAAGCAACTCGTGCATAACAAGCGTGAGTCCGGAGCCGACTATCCCGAATACGTTGTCAGGTTGTCAGCGTTATCGATCAACGAACCGGTCTGTACCTTGTCCGGGTGGACTCATGTTGTGAATGCACGTGTCGACACGGCCGAGCATCTCATGAACCTGTTCGACAGCTGCGGCGACAGCATCAGAGCCTGTCGTGTCAGTCTGGACTTGATAGGGATACCTGTCTCAGCCGAAAGCCGCTCAATGAGGCCAGTCGTGAATCGTGAACCGCGTGGTTCGCGTCCAGAGAAGGACACTGTTCTCGGCCGTCACAGAGACTTCCGCGAGTGATTCCTGAGTGTTGATCCGACATTAGCGGATTGGTTAACTCCCGTTCGTATCATGTTCTGTGCTATTGAGTCCCGTCGGTTTCGATCAAATTAATCGACGACATCATGTCTGTACAGGTATCGGTGTCGACATATGTGAAATAGAATATTATCTTCATACAGATGCAGCACGGAACCCACCTATTTAGGGGTGGTACCTGTGCCTGACATCTGTCCAAACCGGACGATGTGTTACTCATCGTTCGTAAGCATTAGATTGAACCACGGCTGTTGGTTCGGCATGCAGCTCCGTCGAGTCCGCGCCGACAAGGCGCAGGTGGACTGATATATAACTGAACTCTGGATTCCCTACAATCGTGAACTCGGCGAGATTATCGAGACTATCCAACACATCCGATCTTGAGAACGAAGTCGAGTGGCAGGTTGAGAAGTTTGAAGAGGCAACCGACTTTGGGTCGCGCTTGATGACCTCACGAAGCCGACTGCGCCGATTGAGACGGCTGAGGCAACCTTTGCAGGCTTCATAACCATCAGTGTTGAACCTACGCCAGACGCGTTTGCCTGGCCCGACCGGTTGGTGATAAGTGACCTCTATGTCACGCCCGAGTATCGTGGTGGTGACCTTGCCGACCGACTCATTACGCGTGCGGCTCAAGTCGCTCGTGAGGACGGCCGCTCAGAACTGGCGCTGACTGTTGATGTCGACAATAAGCGGGCATTGAGCTATTACAAAAAACTCGGATTTGATATTGCCCAACATGGAATGCGTGTGTCTGTAGAAGATCTTCACCTTGGCTGACAGTGGATGCGACAGGCGAAACAGCTCAGCTGTCACACTGGCAAGTCCCGAAATCGTTCACCGACTGCGTCTTTCATATATTCCATTCCGAGCAGGCGGGTATATCGACAGAGAATGGATGTTTATATGTCTCACTGGTTCCCTGAGCAATCTGAGAGTCTCTTCACGGCGATTCGCGAGCAATCACTCGATTCTCTCTTTCCATCACAACGAGTCGGAGACCAACTGAGCAATCGGTGATATTCGCCCTCCAGACGCGAGGTGTATCCTGCGGGAATAATAGCTGACACCGGATCCGCGCCGGCTCATCCGGTGTTGGAGAGTTGTGCATGTTTGTTCTCTTGGGCTTCTCGAATCGGACCTCAGTCACAGAATTTGTCTGAATGCGTCGCGGGGACAACGGATATCTCAGAGCGCGGCAAGCCTGCGAGGTGACCCAGTGCGATACTCGACGTCTTTAGAAGCAGGATGTCTAACACACCGCTCAATACAAACGACTGAGTGTGTATATCACTACATAAGCGAAGTATGACTGAGAATGACCTCGACGTCAATCGTGACGCAGACGCGTTCCGAGTGTGGTGCGAAGATTGTGACCTCGAGGAAATCTTTCGCGACGACGACCCACCGCGGCGCGATGTCGCGTATCACGGCTCGGTCGAGAAAGCGCGGCAGTCGTGGGATGCATACTCCGGTGCACTGGGAAAGTACAAGAGTCACTCAATGGCGTTTCGGGATTATCATCAAAACCTTCGCCACCGCGTCCACTTAGAGGCACTTGACGAGCAATAGTCGTATGATGAATCACACAGTTATCAGTATAGGCCAACCGTGGTCGGTATTCAGCACTTATCGAGAGGTTCAACGCTGCCGATCATTCTTCTCCTCATACCGATGAGGGTCGAACGCCTCAGACAGGTAGCGAGGTTGCTGACTCGAAGGCTTCACCCTGTCGGACAACTCAGAACCCAGAGCGTGAAACCGCATCGTGAACACTACCGATCGCACTCCGTGAGACATTGCCGCGGCACTCTGAGCCTCAAAAAGCTCCAATCACCCCTTCGATTCAAGCCAGGGTGAGTTAGAGATGCCCTTCACTTCCTGAGAGGCACAGTCTGAACATAGCGAGGGCGGAGCGCTTCGGTGGTGAGAGAGTCACCCAGGCGCAATAGCCACAGCCAGAGCTTGGAAATCGACACGACCGAGAACAGCACAGTCGTCGTGAGCTTCCTGTGGGTATCCTGATGAACACCCACACAGAGATGTGCAAATAGAGAGGTGACTCCATAGATAGACTGGGGGATGGCGAAGCCGAGAGAGTCGTCTCCAGGTGCACCGTCGTGGAAACGACTGGTGGTATGAATGTAACGCTGAGAGATAATAGGCAGTGGAGGTCTGTCGATAGTAGCCGGCATAGACAGCTGAGGGGATTAAACCAAACATCCCCTCACCGTTGAGCTCAGTTCCGGCATCGAATAGCCCGAATGCGTCAGTCACATCGCCAGAGACAGGATCGCTATCTGTGAATAGTTGGATCGCTGATTGTGGCGAGAGGAACAGGTCATTAGGAGGGACATACATTGAGGCAAACGAGAGTCGGTCGCCAGGGCTTGCCTATGTGGTATGTGAAAACGAACTTGCACTTGCATCTTGCCTGTCTCTGAGCAGTCATCTTGAGACAATTCGTGTGTAAAGATGACAAACAAAGTATACTTGATATCACAGTTGTACCTTTGTGTTCACTTGGAGTTGCCAGCAATAGAGTTCAGTGTGAGCTACCCCACCCTACTCGCCTGCTGTCACAGGCTCCCTGAGAGTGGGGCTGCCTGTTTCGACGACGGTGTCAAACGTGTCTGACAGCCCGCCAGACTGCGTCTGACGAACACGCTTTCCATCCCGAC
>JAQCNF010000149.1 GCA_028275165.1 Haloquadratum sp. | reverse complement strand
CGGTTCGGTTCCGTCTCTCCCGGCGTCGGCGGGTCCCTCGGCCGGGAGCGTCCTATGGCACCGCCACACGTGCTCCCATCCGCAAGCGTGTCATCGTCACGCGGTTTCTCGACGTGACTCTCACCCAAGCGGTCGAACCTCGCGGTTCCGTCCCGGCTCCGCTCCGGTCACACCTTGTCGGCCGAAGGCCATCAGCCGGGCTTGCGGAGCACCGCATGGGTGGCGGCCCGTCTCCCCTCGCCTGGGAGACGGCGGAACCCGTGGTAACATCCACGTCAAGGCACATACTCAGCGTTTGGGTTCCAGGCCGGCCACCGGCGTTCGTGGAGGCGGTGTCGGATTCACGCCGTAAACGGCGGGATTCTCTCCTTGAAAAAGATAGGAAGCCCCGCGCGGAGGACGTCACCTCTATCCGTATTCGCTATATTTAGCCACACCAATAACAGACACACGAACAATGCGAGTAGACATTGTCGGTTGGCCGCCAGATGTGGCACCGGTATATTTAGATTACAGGCAGTTCTCGTATGCTGGGAAATTCGTGCAGTCAGCAGTTGGGAAGGCACTCCTCCGAGATAAAAGTCGTGAGAGAGATCCACCATGTTCTCCACCAGACACAAGTATCACATATGAGACAGATGTCATCGCAGCGGTCTCGTTCTCCTCTCATCGGCAAGTGCCACATCGACTCTGTTATCGGTATATTACTGTCCGGCATGACCAGCGGGGAAATCAGTTCGGCCCAAAGCTAGCAGTCGATATTGCCGAGCGTGCGAGTCAACGCGGATATGAGACATTGCAAGTCGCAGTGAATAATTCATTTGCATTCGAGGCGATGTATCGCGCTGGCTTCTCATACACGGGCGAAACGACTGGAATTGCTGAACTTATCTTACGGCGGCCAACCGAGCGGTCTGCACAAACCTCGAAAGAACGGTATCAATCTGGACTTGACAGGTATCGAAATCGCGACTCACTCAGTACTGACGAAAGCAACTTCCTCGCATCCCGGAAGGAAAGCGAGCCTCCATCTCCTCTCTCAAGCACAGAGTACTCCTCACACTCGTAGTTTGAGACCGTTTAATCACTATTGCCGCGAACCGCGCTATCCATTCATCGCTGACCAGAGTAGCCCTCTATCACTGAGCACACGGCCTTCGTCATAACCACAAGAGCCGAGACGAGTGCTCAAGCTCGGACGGAGATCTATGCCATGATAATGAGAATCAGGGATTCTCGCGTGACTTGTAATCGGAGTCGTTCTCTACACGGTCGAGTTGTCCGGATAGTTTTAATCACAGCTCTCTAAGTACAGGCAATGGGAAACGCAGCCTTACGGAGTTTAGCAGCCTTGGAGGAGGTCTCTTTCGAGGCAGTCAAAGGAAGTGTTGTTGCCGTTGATGCACACAACTGGCTCTATCGGTACTTGACAACAACGGTGAAATTTACCAACGAAACGGTTTATACAACAGATGCAGGTGAGGAAGTTGCTAACTTGGTTGGAGTCGTACAGGGCCTTCCAAAGTTCTTCGAACATACCCTCACCCCAGTGTTCGTTTTCGACGGCGGTGTGACGGATTTGAAAGACGCTGAGATATCTCAACGAGAGGCGAAACGGCAGACGGCTATCGAACAGCATGAAGCAGCAAAAGAGCGTGGAGACCGTGTTGAGGCAGCACGGCTTGAAGCACGAACACAGCGATTAACAGACACGATACAAAAAACAACCCGCGGCTTGCTTCGTCGGTTGGATGTTCCCATTGTGGAGGCTCCCGCAGAAGGAGAAGCACAGGCCTCGGCAATGGCTACAAGTGGCACTGTTGATTTCGTGGGGAGTGAAGATTACGACACGCTCTTGTTCGGTGCCCCAAGGACCCTGCGACAACTCACCTCAAAAGGTGACCCAGAGATAATGAATCTAAAGCAGACACTCAGTCAACATGATATCACGCGCGAGCAATTAATCGATGTTGGTATACTGTGTGGAACTGATTTTAATGACGGGATTGATGGAATTGGTCCAAAGACTGCTGTCAAGCTCATTCATGAACATGGTGACCTATTCAGTGTGCTCGAAGCACAGGAGGCATACATTCCGCAGGCAGACCGCATCCGATCACTATTTCTTGACCCACCTGTCACCAATGTCAGGCAGATAGACACAACAATTAATCCGGATTTCACTGCAGCAAAGCAGTATGTAATTAACGAGTGGGAGATTCCTGAAACGGAGGTTTCTCGCGGGTTTGATCGGATTGAGTCCTCCGTGGTGCAGACAGGTCTCGATGATTGGTAATTTACTTTCGTGAACTGCCCCACCCAACTCGCGGTCGCTCCTTGAGGAGGGGGCTGGGGTTGTGAACTGGTGAACGACCCTGACCGACCGCGCTTTCGCTTCGCTTGCTGAGGACAGCACTTGCTGTTTCTGTGTCGGAGCTTGTCAGGTGGACACAGCGATTCCAGACTCAACGCTTCCCTTGAGGCGTGGTTTGGAGTGTCTCACTCCTCCCTATTGGACACTCGACCACAACCGACGGTGCGCTTGAACATCGTCCGAAGCGTGGCGAGCATCGGACGACCGGGTTTGGCCGCGGGGGTCGGAAAGTCCGTGTAGTGAAACTCAAACAATGACGACGCTGTATCCCCTCGCTCTCCCCCTCCCGACTCGCTGCTTGGGCGATGAGCGTCTGCATTTGAGCTAAACATATCGCATCAGAGAATACATATATCGAAGTTCAGTCACTGGGATTCCTGCTCTACAGAGGATTGTTCCCGTGCCTGCTAAATGTAGCACTACTCGAACCGTTCTGGTATAGACTTTTTATACTATACAATAGACTCCAGCGTATCGAACCCGGGGTCCTCGCCACGGTCGACCGCGGCAACACAATCTCTGAGCTGCGACGACCAGCCCACAGCCGTCACAGGCAAGATAATAACGCTTGTCAGGATCTGGTTCCGCCTGAATCACGCAATCGACACAGATCAGGCAAGGGACCCGCATGTCCTGTCCACAAGTATAGGCCTCGCCAGCGTCACTCGGGGCGTCGCGACCGAAAGAGATGAACATACAGGAAGCCATAGAGTGCGATTTCAAGACGCCCACTGCATTCGCAGGTGTGTAGGCCGTGACCGGAGTGGTCAAGGCCCGCTGCGCAGTGCAGCGACTCTTGATATCAGTTATTGCACTGTTGATTGGCTTGATTCGAGAGGGGACGCGTCAACTGCGGTGCAAGCTTGATGAGTGCGGGTTCGTAGATGCACACGGACCAGATTGCCAACGACTGATATAATTTAGCCGTTGGAATAGCAGTCAGAACTGGGATGATACCTCAGGTGAATTTCCTCGTAAGCTCCGCCCTGTTTAGTTGAGGGCCACACTGCACACCGAGAGAATTGAATTCCCCCCTCTCAATGACAGATTGGTTCGGGCTCGGGCTGGAGTTGGAGTTGGAGTTGGAGTTGGAGTTGGAAGTCACATCCGACAACACAATTCCCGTCGCATTATCAATGGATTTGAGAGAAGTTACATTTCCAAACCGGCTCAGTTAGCAATAAAGATATCTAATATTTTTGATTTCGCTAACTGTCTCTTTCTGTCAGATCGCGGTATCATTCTTCATGTCAGCTTCACCCTCTCACGCGGGTTGAGACTCAAAGTGTCACAGGAACAAAGGCTCGCGTCTTCGATTTTCAATCGGGAACAAGCCCGAGACACTCGTCTTGGTTATGTGTGGATAGTTCCGGGCGGATTCGAACCGCCGTCAACGGCTCCAAAGGCCGTTATGATTGGCCACTACACCACGGAACTGATTACATATGACATATTGTGATAATCGTTGAAAACCCCATCGGGTTTCGGTGCCTTTTATATCTCACTCAGTCAGCGCTCTGTTCAGTCCCCTCTGATGGGTCGCTTTGAACGTTGAGATAGCAACATGCATCGGCTTCAGCAGCAAAGCAATCTGGACAGTTCGGATTGCGGTCGATGATCGTATCAAGTCGTTCGGCCACCAGTTCATCAATCACTGGCTCAAGTTCTTTTGCCTCAGTCTGAAACTCTTCGACATCCAATACATTTGCAAGGAATCGCTCAATAATGCAATATGTTTGTAAGGCTTCACGCGCTTGTATGATTCCTTCTTGCGTCAGTGTCGCCCCTTTGTACTTTTCATGCTCAACAAAGTCCTGAGATTCGAGTTTCCCAATCATCTCATTCGCACTGGCCGGACTAATATCGAGTCGATCAGCGAGCGAACCGGTTGAGACTGGCCCGTTCTCCGACTGTTGAAGCAAGTAGATTGCCTTGAGATACTGGTCAGCAGTGTTCATTATTGTGTTCTAAGCTTAGTTTCTGTGTCTGCATCAGTCGATACGCTCCATGAGCTCGGTCACGGCTTTGACTCCCTCGGCCTCTTCCTCGCGGATCTCCCCCAAGACGCGTCGCAGGCGATCCTGATCGATACTGAATTGACTATTTGAGTTGTCAATCGCCGTGAGCAAATCATCATAGAACTTATACGCCGTTTCTTCATTACAGAGTTGATCGTAGAGAACATCATCGAACGCAGCTGCTTCTGCTTGGCCGTATTGAGCCTCAACAAGAGCCTCAATCTCCTCGTACGCGACGCTGTCAGCGTCCAAATCTGATATTAACTCCTCAAGGCGCTGACGATGATGGGCCGACTCGGTGGCTGCATCATTTAACAGGTTTGCAACCTCTGGGGCAAGTGCAGAATCAGTTGTCATTGATTGATTGTGCCGGGAGACACGCGCTTCGACTACCTCTTCCAAAACAATACCAATCTGAAGAAGCCGAGCTAATTGATGATCAGAATGTAGTGCTTGGCCGACACTCATTGATACCTCCTCCGGAGTATCGGCATGGAATAACCCATGTTCGTGTGTTCACTGAGTGGTATCATAAATCCGTTCCCTCACAACAGATCAGTCACGTCACGATTTTGATTACTCACTGCTTTACCTGGCCGAAACAACGCAGCGAGCTTAGTCGAGTCGCTCTGCGATTAGCTCTTCGAGATCCTCACGGAACTCATCAACAGCGATCTCTTCGAGAACAGGGACAAAGAATCCCTTCACAAGCATATTTCGTGCAGCCAGCGGAGGCACTGATCGCGAAGTCATATAGAAGAGGTCCTCGCGATCAACCTGACCGACTGTCGCCGAATGAGATGCCTCTGTATCGTGATTATTGATTATCAGTTTTGGTGAGGCGTCAGCTTCACTCTCATCCGAGAGCATGAGTGTGTTTTCACGTTGATAGGAACTCGTGTTCCACGCGCTTCGGCCAACGTCTTGAACGCCCTCATACACCGAGCGTGCTTCGTTATCAAGAACGCCGCGAGTGACAAGGTCTGCTGTCGTGTGCTCTGCATTATGCCATACTCGCGCATTGACATCAAAGTGCTGTGATTCGTGGCCAAAGAACGCACCGACAATCTGTGATTCTGAGGAGTCACCGTTCAGTTCGGACTCAACGTCGCTTCGCGTCAGACCAGATCCAAGATTTCCTTCGATCCAATTGACCGTCGCATACGTCCCAACATCTGCACGTTTGAGCGTGTATGTGTAAGTGTCAGATTCGAGATTCTGCAACGAACCATACTGGACATAGGAGTTTTCCCCAGCCTCGATTTCGACCAAGTTTGAGAAGTATCGGGCATCGCTACCGGGATGCTCATCACCAGCTTCAATACTCTCAAGAATCGTCACGGATGCAGATCCCTCTGTAATGACCAACGTGTGGCTAAATAGGGTCCGAGAGTTCATTTCTGCTCGGACTTTCACATCCTCGGCGTTTACTCCCTCAGGAACGTACACCACTGTTCCAGTCGTAAACAACGCAACTGAGAGTGCGGTGAGATAGTTCTCTGTCGGATCGACTGTAGAGCCGAAGGAGGACTCAACCAGTTCGGGCAGCTCATTGACAGCTTCCGCAAATGAGAGAATCTTGATACCCTCGGCAGTAACGCGACTCGTCTCGTCTGCCTGATTGAGCGGGTCAACTAGTGCTTCGAAGTCCAAGGCCTCAAGATTCGTCCAGCGTCGACCAGGTGTCTCGATGACATCCGGCAGTGGAAGCTCCTCAAGTGCTTCGAGTGCTTCGAGACGCGTCTCTTCGAGCCATGCGGGCTCTGATCGGGCGTCAGATATCTCTTTGACGGTCTCAGCAGAGATATTTGATGGGATTTGTGTACTCATATTATCCGAGACTCCCCTCCATTTCGAGTTCAACCAGCCGGTTGAGTTCGACTGCGTACTCGATTGGAAGCTCTTCGGTAATTGGTTCGATGAAGCCTGAGACGATCATCTGCTTGGCGTCATCGTCGTCCAATCCGCGTGACTGCAGGTAGAAGATATCCTCATCACCAATCTTGCCAACTGTCGCCTCGTGTGCCACGTCAACTGACGATTCGTTAATCTCCATATATGGCATCGTATCCGATGTGGATTCATTATCGAACATCAGCGCATCACATTCGACGGCTGTCGAGGAGTTTTCGGCACCGTC
>JAQCNF010000082.1 GCA_028275165.1 Haloquadratum sp. | reverse complement strand
GACTCAACCCTCGTGGTTGAGTCGGGTCAATGGCACGGCCTGTGAGGTGCAAGCGGATACCCAAGCATACCACGCCTCCATTGGAGGCCCGACGCATGACTCACGAACCACAGCCGAGCCCCCTGTGGTCTCGGTCAGGCTGCCTTCGGAGACACACGAACGGCGTGCTGCCCCGCGAAGAAATCCTCGCGCTTCAGCGCCGGGAGGATGTCAATGACTATCCTGTGCTCTTCCTCTCCAGGGACAAATACGGGTTTACGAAATAGAACTCCTGAAGAGTGTCCTTCACCGCTGTGAGCACAATCTCGAACTCGTCGCAGGGAACATGTTCATCAAGCTCGTCCACGAGCTTGCCAAGCAGGTTTCGCTCGGCGAGCTCTTCGATATCGATAGGACAGACATTCCAGTCGATGACTGACCTGTTGAACAGCTGGATTCGTCACAAAGACTAATTCGGTGGATAGATACGCTGTCTCTCTGATAGAGAATTGATTCCGTCGGTATTGTTGTTCTGTTGCATTGTCAGTCGGGCGTTGAGGACGAGGATTGTGAGGCTATCTGTGCTGAGCTGTCAGTTGAGTCTGGAGGCGGCCAGTTAGAGTTCGGTTTCTCCAGATCCTGAGTTTCTATTATGACTACTGAGACACTCAAAGACGACGATAGAGAACCGATTGCGCCGACGACAGAAAGTACGTGACGGCGGTGGCGGTGCATATCCATCGTCTCTGCCATGTGTTATGCATGGTGTCCCGTATCTGTGAAACACTCACGGAAAAGAATATCTCACAGTCAAACGACATACCAAGACGTCCCACCGAAGATCCTTCATCTGTTTCGACTCTCGGTAATCCATTCTGTTCGTCACTCCTGCTCCGTTTCTTGATTACAAATGACCGGTATGTATGTCTACGCAATCGTGTGCTTCGGGGCACCCAATCAGAACATGCCACACATTCTCCCAGAGTCAATGCACAATTTTAGGCTGATTGGGATCTGCTGCTCATAGATATATATGAAGACCCCCTATGTTTTCCCAGAAAGACTGTTGCTCTTGCAAGGTATGTTTAATTTAGGAGATCCGTTAAGTGTAGCTTGGATAAGTTCCAAGCGGATCCCTATCTGTCTCCGATAACAGAGAGGATCACCCAACCCATCTGCCAGCCCGTGTGCTACCATCTTCCAGCAGATGGTTTGGGAGGTCTCTCAGTCGGAAATAAGTACTGTATTTACACATCTGTCTGGTGTGAGTTGTAAGAATACAGTCTACAATTGTGAGACGACCGTATTCACGTGGATTACATAGGACACCCATCGGAGGGTCACATCATCCCGAGAGGGATATGAGAACACATCCACGAGAGACGGTCTGAACCACGTGTCGTGACACAATATAACACATCTGTGATATAGAAGACGCGCAATAGATAACCGAAATTACAATAATAATTATGAATCATACAGCCAGACGACTTCTTGTGCTCGCGGCGGCTGTCGGGTTGATTACCGGATTGATAGCGCTGAGCGGTCACACAATTGCAGTGGCAGCCCACACTTTTGGGGGAATAGCTGCACTCACGTTTGTTGGTATCGCTGCTCGTTATGCCTGGAGTCATAAAATCAAGGCGCTTATTGGTGCGATGATAGTCGCTAACGTGACTGGGATTGCCTGGACAGCGTACGGAGCCACGGCCGTCGTTGTGGTCGCGCACATCATCACGGGTGTCGCAGCGTCTGCCGGAGCCGTTATCCTTGCCAGTGAGCAACTCACAGGTTCACCTCCGGATACTGATTCCTGATGAATGCCGATTCCAATCTCCTGACACAGCGTACAGATCTCGGTAACTGAATGTGGCAAACGGTCCTGTGCGCGCAGGACAGCTTGACAAGCGCAGACCCAGAATTATCTATGCTCCACCAGCACCAACATTGCGAGTGAGAGCAGATGTGCACCGAAGATTGTGTGCGATTCCTGTGCTCTTGGTCGTTCTTTGATGCACGCTCACAGCATAAACTACCACCGTGATTCTCTCTTCTCTCAGCGCCGACGTGCTCGGTGAGTGCTTTCTTTCAAACGGCATTGTCATAGCTGCAGTGCTCCTCGGACGACTTCGGATGTGAGGAATACATACCTCACCGATGTAAGTTTGTATTCTCTCAGGATGTAGATTGAATATGACTCTGAATGAGGAACGCACAGACACAATCCGCGTCCTCCACGTTGATGACCAGTTGGAGTTCGCCGAAATGGCGACGACGTTTCTTGAACGGGAGAACAAGCAATTCGACACCGAAACCGCCGCTAGTGTAGCGGATGGGCTCACTCACCTTGCTGACTCATCGTTCGATTGCGTTGTCTCTGATTACGACATGCCAACTCAGGACGGGATTGAGTTTCTCAGGACTGTCCGTCAAAAGGACCCAATGCTTCCATTTATTCTGTACACGGGCAAGGGCTCAGAGGAAGTTGCCAGTGAAGCCATCTCTGCCGGAGTGACTGATTATCTTCAAAAATCGTCTGGAACTGAGCAGTACAAACTGTTAGCTGATCGGATCACGAACGCTGTCGACCAGTCACAGACTGAACAGCGAGTTCACGCAGAACAACAGCGATTTCACACCCTTTTTGATTGCCTCTCACAACCAACCGTGGAAGTCCGATACGAAGCCGGCGAGCCAATTATCAGGCAGGTGAATCCGGCATTTGAGGACGTGTTTGGGTACGCCCCCGATACTGTGGTCGGTGACTCACTTGACGCTCACATTGTCTCAGACGACCGGACTCACGAAGCCGCAGCATTCAGTCAGCACGACCAAGCCGGCGGCCGCCCCGAATCGAGAGCGGTGACCCGCCAGACCACAGACGGGCCTCGTGAATTTCTCCTTCAAAATGCCGTCTACGGCGATGGCTCAGGGGGATTTGCCATGTATACAGACATCACCGATCGAAGCCAACGCAAGGAGACACTCGAACGGACCCGGGAACTGCTACGACACACTGAGCAATTGGCCGAGGTCGGCGGGTGGGAGGCTGACATCGAAACTGACGAGATGCGTTGGACGCAAGGGACATACGCGATTCACGATATTGATCCTGATGGAGGATTTGAGCCATCCATTGAGACGGGAATTGAATTCTATCATCCTGACGATCAGGCGGCAGTTGAGACAGCAGTGGACAAGTGTCGCACACACGGCACAGCATACGAAATTGAATCGCGATTGATGACCGCTGAGGACGAGCAAAAGTGGGTGTGTATTACTGGCAAGCCCATATACGACGGCGACGACATCGTCAAGATCCGAGGCGCAATCTGTGATATCACTGAGATTCAAACCCGTAGGCAGGAACTGCTGGCATTAAATCAGCAGTATCAAACGCTGGTCAAGAATTTCCCCAATGGTGCGGTGTACCTCATCGACGAGGATCTTGAGTATGTGCGTGCTGGTGGTGAAGAACTGGAGCAAGCTGATATGTCGCCCGCCGATTTTGAGGGTCACACCCCACACGACGTGTTTCCCGCTGAACTTGCAGATGAAGCCTGCCAGCAGTATAAACAGGCATTTAACGGGACTGCCACTGCTGCCATACAGGAGTACAGAGGCGAACGATACCAAGCTCGGGTGACACCTGTGAGGACTGACGGCGACGAGATTACTCACGTGATGGCAGTGGCACAGAACATCACCGAATACGTTGAAGACAAACGAGAACTCCAACGCCAGAACGCGCAGCTGGATGAGTTTGCGAGTGTCGTGAGTCACGACCTCCGGAATCCACTGTCTGTCGCAGAGGGGAACTTGGAATTCCTCCGCGAGGAATGTGACAGTGAGCGAATTAACGATATTGACTCGGCGTTGACTCGGATAGATGATCTCATTGAGGATCTCCTCCAGTTAGCTCGGACAGGCAAACAGCTGAAAAGCCCTGGGCCAGTTAATCTCGCTGAGTTGTCTCAGGACTGTTGGCAGAATGTCGAGACACCCAACGCGACGATCTATCTCAACATAGATGGAACTGTTCGGGCTGACCGGAGTCGGCTTGCGCAGGTGTTTGAGAATCTGATGCGGAATGCAATCGAGCATACGGATCAGGATGAAGGCAAGAACGAGGGCGTGACAATCACCGTTGGTGAGCTTCACAATGGATTCTTTATCGAAGACGACGGAAACGGAATCCCCGTAGATGAGCGAGACGATGTGTTTGAGGCGGGCTATACGACGAGCAAACAGGGCACTGGATTTGGACTCCCAATCGTGAGACGAATCATTGAGGCTCATGGATGGGAAATCTCCCTAACAGGCGGTTCTGAAGGCGGGGCACGCTTTGAGGTGACTGGTATCGAGTCGAATCGAGGTGAGTGAGTTGTGCTCTGCTCTTGATTCGATGAGACCGAGAGACCGCTTTGACACAGTACGACTCTGGTCATCAGAGCCACTGACAGACAGAGAGACGCCTGAGAGGAGGTCCCACCGTGCACCGCGCAACTGTGTCAATGTGGCAAAGACGTGATTTCAATGTAAGTGTGTAAAACCACGACCGCATAACAGTGGTTGGCAGTCTGACCATCGTGTGTAGACAAACCCGCACAAGCCTCGAAACCCCAGTTTTTGACGTTCCGTTTGCTGCATACAAAAAGAAAGTCACAGTGCCAATAACTAGTATCGATACACGACCGGAAAGAACGCGAGTTATACCCGATGATAGACCGCTGAATCACCAAACAGCAAGCGGTTCGTGACAGTATTCAGGCGGGTTGGTTGTGTAAATGTAACCACATGACAAGACTGCGCTTGACCGTCTTGAGGGCCTTCGCTCTGGCAGTGACTCTGTATCGCGCACACCGGTTCTCTCAATTCTCGATGGGTTCGGCCGATTGTTCATCTGACTGTGTGACTTCTTGACAATCGCTGCTAACGAGTTCTCCCGCCTATCAACCTATTGAGAGAGTGTCACTCACCGAGGTTTGGCAGATCAAAGACGTCCTGAACAGCGACCGGGAGGTTCACTCCGTGAGGCTGCCCGATTTTACCCGATGATGTCGAGCAGAAATATCGCGAGGAAACCGACAAAGAACAGCGTCGTCGACACCGGCGTTTGTGGGACTTTTCCGGCTTTCACCAGCAGTTCCTCGGTGACGAGATATAATAGCGCCGCTGCGCCAAAGGCGAGGACGATTGCAATCGTCGTCTCGGCCGCCCCCTCGAGGGTGAGCACACCGACAGTGACTCCGACAGTCATCAACGCTCCAAATGCCGCCGGCACGGCCATCTTCTGAACCTTCCCCATACCATCTGGTAGCGCGACGACGGCCGCCACTCCAAGGAACAGTACCTCGATTGCGAGCGCCAGTGCTATAATGACTCCCGTGGCTGTCTCCTCAATGAAAGTGACGCCGATGAGCACCCCGTCAATGAGCATGTCGATGGCAATCGTGATAATGAGACCTGCGGCGCCAGCGAAGTTGCCGCCGACACCCCGCTTCTCGATGGCGTTGCTGAGTCGGTGGATGCCAAGCATAGTGACGATACCGACCGCAAACCCAGTGACGACTACTGCGGGTGATTGGTCGTGAATATCTGGTAGCAGTTCAGCCGCGACCGCAGCGAAGACCACGCCGGCGGCCAAGTGTTGCACGTTACTCTCCATTTGGGGCCCGGGAGCCCGGTAGACAGCAACTACGCCGCCGACCAGCGCGGCAACGACAGCGAAACTCGTGTACGAGAGGGCTTGAATCAGCGTTCCAACCACTCCATTATACATATCCCAACGATACATAAAAATGATCGTTCAGAGACCGATTTCGGTCAAAAATCGGTGGTGTGATTGGTAACCGGGTTAATCGTTACCAGGATTTCTCATATAGCAGTGAGCTATCAGAGATCTGCTCAAGCACCAGAGCTAGTGAGAGGAGACGAACACCGAACGAACGTCGACAGTGATGGTATCGGCTCCGTATACACACAGAGGCATCTATATCAACTCCATAGCGGCCGTGACTTCACTCGGATACCAGCATAACTCGGCATCTGAAGCGGATAACTGGGGCATATCTGAGTCTGTGGTTGAGAGATTAAAATGTCCAAGAGCTGTTTCAGTCGTCGTTATCTGTCGCTGTCATTCTGTGACAGACTAACGACAGGAATGACTGTGTTATCTGGCTTAGCAGATCTTTCGTTTCTGTATTCGTCGATGCGAGTTTGATTAGACCCACACAATCAGAAACACCCGAACTGATGGTCTCGTTTATTCCCTCGTCGGTCGGTTCGTTCAGGTATTCGGTCGCTCGAAGTGAACTCCGTCCCCCAATCTCTATTTATACACGCCGGTTCACGCTCGCTTGGCATAATGATGGCGTCAGTCATGCGATAAGACAACTTCCCCAGGCTTATGATATTGGTCGGCCGCCGTTTTTGCCAATCATTTCACCGCGATCTGAGCACTTCGTGATGGCGGATCGATGAACGGATCATCACCAGCCGAATGAGTATTCCGCTCCGCTGATATCGAATAACGTCGTTTCCACAACTGATGATCAGACGCATCGTGGGGCATGCCATCCCCTAAGCGCTGTATCTCCTCTTTGGGAACGCGGATTCGGTAGTGGTCGCTATCGTCAGACCGGGTGATGCCGCCGGGTCCACTTGGAGAATATCGAAGCAAAAGAACAATGTCCGAGTTCACTTCTTCGCTCACGGATAACCTGATTGCGATCGCGAGACGCTTTTTGAATATCATCGCGGCTAAGCTAAATAGTCGTTCCTCTTCCATCGCACATCTCACGGTTCGCCTTAGCGAGGCGAGTGACCGGAGAGCCATGGCGATTGTCAATTGGCCTCGAACCCCGCCTCAAACTGGAACCGGCCGTTCCGCTGGATGACCTCGCCATCCACTTCGATGCGGGACTGGTCGCTCATGTCGACGATCATATCCATGTGTACTGCACTCTCGTTTTGCTTGTTGTCCTCGCCGACAGTGTCCTCGTAGGCCCGTCCGAGCGCCATGTGAACGGTGTCTCCCATTTTCTCGTCAAACAGCATATTGTAACTAAACTGGTCGATGTCCCGGTTCATACCAATCCCGAGTTCGCCCAACCGGCGGGCGCCAGCGTCGGTGTCTAATACGGCTGCGAGTACCTCTTCGTTCTTTGCAGCAGCATGTTCGATCACCTCGCCGCCCTCGAAGCGCAACCGGACGTCCTGTATCTCCCGTCCCTGAGCCATCAGCGGCTTGTCGAACACTACCTCGCCGTTGACGCTGTTGGGCACTGGAGCAGTGAAAACTTCCCCACCCGGGAGATTCCGCTCGGCATAGTCGTTCTGCGCTGGGTTGCCCGCGATCGACATGCGGATATCGGTTGTATCTCCGGAGACGATCCGAACCTCCTCGGCAGGATTAAGAAGATCAACGAGTTGCTGTTGGTGCTCTCTGACTGCTGCCCAGTCTTTGTTGATCGCGCCCCAAACGAACGACTCGTATGTCGCCGTCGACATCTCGGCATCCTGTGCGTTGCCCGGGGCAGGGTATTGTGTCCCGACCCACCGTTTGTTTAAATACGTCTCCTGAATCGGCTTGTTTGCCTGTGCCATCGCGGCATTTTTGTCTGGGTCGATATCGCCGCTCTCGTGGGTATTGGTGTCGGCGCTGATGCCGATGTAGACATCGGCGGCCTCAACCATCGCTAGCGAAACCTCTGACAGCGAGATGTCGTCGACGTCAATCGCGCGCTTGTAGGCAGCACTGACCTGCGAGGTTCGAAGCGTCGTTGTGACGTTGGCGCCGCGTTTGCCGCACAGACGCACGATTGCTGCTACCAGATCCTCCGCGACCGGGTGACCGCTGACGATTACTTCATCGTCCGGCCTCACACCGACAGAGTGGTCGACGATTACCTCGGCGTGATCTTCGATTCTGGGGTCCATACCCATTGGACAACCGCCTGACATCAAAAACTGTGTGGTCGCGTCTCGTGACCGGAAGCGTGAATTTTGACCGAGCCTCACTCACCGCTCTTGCACTCGCGGTCCCGCCACAAGCGATTACAACGTGAGAGATGATTGGCTTAGAATCCGGCTCACACCAATGGTGATTACCACGGCATCAAATGACGGATTCGGATAGCGACCTATTAGATGCAGACTAGAAAGAGACCGTCCTGACGTTCATGCGAGCGAATGACGAAGTCATGGATGTGAACTACCGCGCCACCGCGCGCGGGACGTCCGTATTTAGTCCTGGACTGCCGAGGCAACAGAGTTTAATTCCTTTCGCGTGACTGTAAGAATCTTGTGCCGACGCTCCGTGTTGGTGAACGCCCGAAGCGAAAATCACTCCATGAGAGTTGAAGCCTCCACGACTTCCGATACTTCCCGTCACATCTTCTTCACCATCGAAGAATGTCGAGAGACGGCACACTCTCAGTCTCTTGGTTTTCGAACCAATTCTGCACGACACACGCCTTCTTGTTACTGTGGCCTTGGAACTCGCACTGCTGGCAGTTGAACGGTCTTCATGTTGGGCTCCTCGGCTTGTGTGTTGGCACTCTGTTCTCTGATATCGCTGGCTCGTGTACTCAGGGTCGGCCTCGTCAGACGGGATTCCGACCCACGTAGCTTTCTCCGACACCATCTCTTGCAGTCCAGCGAACGGCAGCAAGTGGAAGCGACGGTTCATACGCGTTCCACAATCAATGCAGTCTCGCATATCCTTGCTATTCAAAGACAATGAGCGGATCCGTGAGCTGCGAGACCCATTTGACTACTTTCCGCGAAACGGTGTGCAGGCAATCCTGAACGGAGTCGCGTTCTTCAGTTTGCACAACTGTCTCGAACGCAGTCTGACTGGGTTTCTGCATCCGTTTGCTTGGCGAAACACTCGTGAGGCCGTTCTGTTGACGCATTTCACGGACACGGTGGCCCGCGGTACTCGCGTTGTTCTTTAGTACAGATACGTCACAGCAACCAAGCGCCCGCGGGGGGCTATTGACCAGTCTGTGGACTGGAGACGACTTCACAAACGCCACAGATCGGACACGGTGACTGTTTGTTGTCCGAAGCCCGCCATGTTAGCGATTTTCCATCTGCAGGCGTCAGTAACACTGATTTCACGTATATCTCGTATACCACGGCTTGCGAGTGGTGAATACAGTGCTCGCTTACTGATAATGACGATCGACGCCTATCAATCGCCTGACGCCGACATGTGCTGTGTTGTCCATGATTACTGTGTTCATACTGTTTGAAACATCATCAAATGCGGAGCTAAGCCACCGAACGTTGGGAGTTCCCAGTGGAAAAAACGACCGAGATTGTGTCTGCACCGGCTCCATTGCCAACAGAAGATCAACAAGTAACCGTTTCCGAGCGTGGATACCTGGTATTACTCCCACCAAGCGTGATTTTGTTTCTGTACGATCTTCATCCGCTAACACCGATTGTTGGTATTAATGTAATGCTAACTTTCGGTATCGATGCGTCTGTCATCGGAATAATTGAAGCATACGGTCGCCGGAAGCGGACGGTCAACCGAGACGTTTCATTCTGGAACCGCATTAGGCGGGTTCTCTGGCGGGATTAACTGAGTAACGCCAAAGAGGATCAACTCAACGTGGCACAGACGGTTCTCAGAGGAGAGTTCGCCTTTGCGTGCTGATTCAGTTCACTCATACTTAGAGGAATACCGAATAACATAATCGCGTCACGGCTGTGATCTGTGCATGACAGCGAGCGAAAAAGAATTATGTGGCACAAGGAGATATCGAAGCAATTTGAGACGATCAAACTCTTGACACAGCCCCCGTCTCAAGTTACTTTCACAGACTCATGATGTATCTCGACAGCTGAACTTCTCGCACGTGCGTCGATATGGAAATCGAAGTTGACCAGCGATTCACTCACGCAGACGTACCGATTCGGCACGGAGTCAACGCTGACCACCCCGCTCATGTGGATGCTGACATCACTAACTGTTCGTTAGAATCCAAACAAACGCATAATGCTGAAACGGAGACTCACTCAGCAGTCTCTATCGGGAGATCAGGATCGTTGCGCCACTCTTCCAGTGAACCGTCGTACACAGCGATGTCCTCAAAACCAGACGCGTACGCTGCAAGAGCCGCACTGCTTGCGGCGATCCCACCCCCGCAATATGTGACTACCTTGTCCGATTCGACAGCTCCGACCTCCTCAAATCGTTTCTGAATCTCGTCTTTGGAAATATATTTGTTCGTTTTTGGGTCAATCACGCCAGACTCACCGACCGAAGGCACATTCTCCGTGTTCGGGATACGGAGTGATTCGTAGTTGTCCGGCCAGAGAGCGTTGACTACGCAGGCCTCGTCTTGATTATCGGCTGAGATATACGACAATATGTCCTCACTGTCCACGACGAGATCTGGTCGGAAATCCGGTGTAAACGTCACATCAGGTATAGATGGGTCTGCCGACGATGTCGGTCGATTTTCGCTCGTCCACCGGCTCCAGCCACCGTTCAGAACACCAACCTGATCGTGTCCGAAGGCACGCAGCATCCACCAGAATCGTGCAGCCCACTCATTGCTGAGGTCGTCCCTTGCGTTATCATACGCGACGACTTGGGTCTCGTTGCCAATGCCAACGGCTTCCATCTCTGCGGCAAACTCCGCTGGCTCGGGCAATTGGAACGAATATTGCGGATCCTGTGTCTTAGAGAGGTCCTCCATGAGGTCAACAAATACGCCTCCTGAGATGTGAGACTCCTCCCAGTCATCTCGACAGGGACCACCTTCCATCTCTCCAGTTTCGTTGTCATATGTCAATTCGACCGTGCAATCAACGACACGAAGATCCGGGT
>JAQCNF010000127.1 GCA_028275165.1 Haloquadratum sp. | reverse complement strand
AGTAGCGACATAGGAGTTCTGAACGATGCGGCAGCCAACTCATGAACCGTCTATGATAAAACGCTCGAATACGACTTTCACACGAGCAAAAACTATGACACAATTCGAGAAGAATCACCAGACGAAGTGAACCTCATCAAGAACGCTTTGGAAGATAATAATTAGCGTGTTGGTACGACGAAGTGGTCAAGAAGAATGGTCGTTGGCAATGACACGTTCATATTACGCACAAAACAGCAACAGTTCAGTCTCCAACCGAGAGTCGAACGGTTATCGGAGTCGAGATAAACGAGTCAAACGTTGCCCTCGCAGCTTTCACCGAACAAGAGGTGTGACCGACTCGGTTGTTATCGAGTATGATGAGCTAAAGCCGAAGCGACACGAGCACTTCATCAGTCGGAAACGCCCCTAAACGAGTAGAAACACTTGCAAATTATTACAACAGGAGATAACAACGTTTTGTGACCGGTGCGATTCACAAGCTATCACGACAAGTAGTGGATTGGGTGAGCCAACTCGAGAACCCTTGCATCGTGCCTGAAGATCTCAAGGACATGCGAGACAGTATCAAGTATGGTTCACAGATGAATTGCAGGCCGTCCCATTCTTGACTCAAAACTATGTCACCTACAAGGCGAACTTCGAGAGTATTCCCATGGTGAAGGTGAATCCTGAGTTCACGAATCAGGTGGCTGAACTGTGGGCACACGAGTCGATCAAATCGGATTAAATATCGCTTCAGATGCGTGGAGCGTGAGTGGCAAGACCGCCCAGATAGAAAAGCAGTGTTTCAATCGCAAACCAAGGTGCTAAACAGATTGGATTATGCCGCCTCTCAATAGAATTCCATTCGTGAGAACTGAGAGCTGCGACGAGTTTGGAGTGTGTGAAGCCACCGACCACAACCCAGTCAACCATTTAACCCAAACCGAGCTGACGCCGAGAGTGGCTAAACGCTTGGGCGGTTCAGAGTATGGCTGTCTTTTGGAGTGTCGCCGTGCAGAACGGCTTAATCAGGCTGGAATAATCTGTGAGAAGAAGCCACAGGGTCGTTCGGAAGTCTTCAATTTCCGTGATAACGAGACACATTGCGTTTCGAACCACTTGCCCCTGAGGTACTTCGCGGAACATACGTTTGTTCGTTGAGCAGGCCCGATATCACGGTGTTTACGCCGTGGATACGCGCTGTTAGTTGTTAAAAATCCACGTCAGCCCCCGAATTTCAAAATCCATACGTTTCATTGATAGCCAATTACACCGCAGGAGAGAACTCAGTCGGGAACACAGCGGTTCCCACCATTGCCGGTCTGACGGTGGCGGCCTGTCTGCCCCAAGCGATGAGACAGTGATCGAAATCAGTCTGGTGAGCAGTTGGTTGCGATACTGAACCGATGCTGCGTCGACTGCTTGAAACCCTTCAAAAGTTACCCTGAGTTTGTCGGCGCCTACTGGCGTCCTTGTGGCAAAAACAGCACGTGGACGCCATATATAATTGAGTGTAGGTGTACAGACAGCTTGGCACCGCCGGCAGCCCCACTCGCCGACCACGAGCACCCGCTCAGATTCACACTGGCAGGGTGTCTGGTGGATTGTCGAGCCTGAAATTCCCACTGTTCAGGATTTCTTTGCGTTCATGCGGAGAAGAATGTTAATTTACCAAGACTGGTTTGATTTTGTCAGAGTACGTGGTCCTTGCTCCGATTTGGTTTGTGAGTCCTCATGTGTATGGACATCTCCATTTATTAACTGTCAATCTGCTTTGTTGGGGGTATAAATATAATCCAATATATAGATATATTCTCATACGCAATAAATATTTTTTGCGTCATATTTATAGATTGTATGTACATACTCGTATCTGAATTCGCATGTCAGACGACACACAGACCCAGCTGAATTGGCCGGACTTCGCTACAACACGTAACGGGTGGGAATCGTCAACTGAACGAACAAACATCATCCGGACACTCGGTGGTGCGGACATGCTGAGTCTGCTTGCGCTGCTCGTCGCGTGGATGTCAACGTTATTATTCCTGTCAGGCGAATCAAATTGGGCGATTGTAGTTATGTTCGGTGGCTTCATATGTGATAAGTTAGACGGCTACTGGGCACGTAGGCAGGAGTCCTCCTCAAAATTCGGCCGACAGATAGATTCGTTTATTGATGTTTTTGTATACTTACTTCCTGGAGCACTACTCTTTCATCTGGAGCTCAGCTCAAACTGGGTTTTTAGTACGATAGTTGGGTTTTCGATTCTCGCTTTCGGCGGGTTACGCCTTGTTCGGCACAACACCGAGGGATTCGAATTAACCGATAATGTAAGCTACTATCATGGGACGACCGTCGTTCACACGAATATGGTAGTCGTATTAAATTACGTCCTTATGTCGTACGTCGGATTCTGGAACACGTGGTTTGCAGCAGTGACAATTCTGCTGTCGTGTCCATTCATGATTTCGGAGTACCGCGCCCCGAAGACAATAGGGGCACATGTTCTTTTGACTGGCATCACAGCTTTTGTTGCGACTCTGTGTTTAGCACTCGAATTTAGCCTATGAGTACCGTGTGCGTGTGTGAATCATGCGAGAACTAATTGCAAATTTCCCGTCCTTGCAAATACATTATATGTGCGTTCCAAATATCTCTGCGGTATTTTTAATCACTTCTATACAAACTAATGCGTGATCAGCTACGCCGGCTTCTACAGGAATCGAAACAACATGTTTCGCCCCGTTTAATTGTCGTATTCTTGATCGTCCTGCTGTCAGGTTCTGTCATTCTTATCGGGTATGCGGTGATAGCCTCTTCACATGTATCAACGATAGCCGAGATTCGTCATCTGCTCACAACATCGGGATCTTATGCACCAGTCGTCTTTGTTCTGATTCAGATACTTCAGGTCGTCTTTGCACCCATCCCAGGGCAGGCACTTGCAAGCGTCGGAGGAGTCTTGTTTGGTGGATTTAATGGGGCAGTGTATTCGTTAATTGGAATAACCATTGGAAGTTCGCTCGTTTTTGTCGCTGCTGATCGATATGGGTGCGGCCTTGCTAAATACATGACAAGTGAAGCTCATGTTGAGCAGTTTATTGATTTCGGGGACGAGAATGGCATCGTGACTCTATTTGTGTTCTTTTTATTACCAACATTTCCCGATGACCTCCTCTGTGTTATTGCTGGCCTTTGGAACATCCGATATCGAGTGTTTCTCGTTATATTAATTGTCGGCCGAAGCCCATCATTCATCCTTGCTTCGTACGTTGGCACTTCCATCGATGATGGATCTTATGCCACAGCAAGTATTATTCTCTCCGTCGTTGGTATCGTAATGCTCCTCACTTATTACCGACGAACGTGGGTATATAACCGACTCAATTCAAGCTAGTTGATCACCATTGTAGCGGAATATTCGTCGTAAGCACCATTTACGCAGTGTCAATCGGAGTTGAGGTATGAAGTGATTCTAACTCTGTCAGGAGAGTCTCAATATCAGGACGATCAAATGTTGAACTTCCCTTGTATGAGTAGCCAATTTCTACCGGTGATGAACGCCGGTCCAAGATTACAACCGCTGGCATCCGGCCGAAAAAGTCGCTGAACCGACCTAAGATCCCGAACCGAACGGGTTGATCGTAAGCATCTCCTGTCTCAGCCGCTGGATCGGCTAACAATGGATATGGGAGATCATATTTCGATTGCCACTCTTCGACGCGCTCAATTGGTTCGGGCACGATCGAGACAGGTTCTGCGTCTTGATCGTGGAAATCATCTATTTGCTCGGCGATTGCCTGTACTTGTTTACGACAGTTCGTGCAGTAGTGATCTCGTTGAAAAAATAACACAACAAAATCAATCCCATCAGGCAGCGTAGATATCGAAAATGGATCCGGGCCGGTGGCTACATTAGGTAATGAGAAATCAGTTAGTTGTGTTGACATACCAATACAAGTCGCTCACTGGATTTTATCCCACCGATTCCTGAATTGCCTCAACAATTTCTCTCGTAGTTGGAACTTGATGACCCTGCGAAAGACGAGCTCCATCAACCACGATAACAGGTGGGTGGTAACCACCATATCGGAGTGCGAAGGGAAAATGCGTCCACCATGAGGCAACCGAGACACGCACGTCGGCGTCAACCTGTGCGGCTGCAGCGTCAGCTGCTCGGACGAACAAGTGACACTCTCGACAAAAGCTCTCAGGCACTTTCAGTTTCCCATGATATCCAGTCACAATATAGAGTTTCACTTCGATATCAGACTCAGATTCGGATGATTGCCATGGTAACAGTGAGGCGACTGGAGGTGACGATTCATCAACTTGTGACTTTTCTGATTCTTCCTCACGAGTCGCTGACTGTTGCATCGCTTCCCCGTGTGGCGCATCAGCTGATTCAGTTAATTCATCACCGGAGTATGAGAGAGCAAGAGTGGTCGACTCTGAGTATGCCATATATATACACAGCGAGACTTCAGTTTTGACTTATCGCGGTTGCGTGCGTGTGTTGCACAGGAGTAACTGATATAGTCCTCCCTCCATGCGAACTGGTATGAGCCAGGCTAAGCGGACGTTAGAATCGACTACGAGCCTCTGTCCCGATTGTCTCAAGCGTATACCGGGTGAGTACGTCACCGACGATACCTCGGTGTATCTTCACCGGGAGTGCCCAGACCACGGTGAGACGACACGGAGAGTCTGGGACTCACTCGATCACTGGGAATGGGCAAAGCAGTTTCAACCTGACGCCGAGTTTGATCCACATGGGGAATTTACCGTCAACAATGATCACGCCTGTCTGGCAGTCGTTGAGGTGACCTCCGACTGTAATCTATCGTGCTCGTTCTGCTTTGCAAGCTCAGGACCTGGTGGCACTCACCGATCATTTGGAACAGTTGAGACGTTATTCGAGACAATCTTGGACAGTGGTGGCCCACGCCCGATTCAACTCTCTGGCGGTGAGCCAACCGTTCGCGATGACCTTCCAGAGATTGTTGAGCGGGCGAGAGAAATGGGATTCGAGCACATTCAGGTCAACACGAACGGAATTAAACTCGTTGAGCGGGAGGGATACGCCAGTCGGTTGGCTGATGCTGGCGTCACTGCTATTTACCTCCAATTTGATGGCCTCCAGCCCGAAACGTATGAGGCAATTCGAGAAGTTGACTTGGCTCATCTCAAGCGCAAAGCAGTCGAGACCTGTCGGAAAGCTGGACTCTCAGTCGTTCTCGTGCCGACAATTGTCCCTGGTACGAATGATCACGAGATGGGTGACATTGTTCAGTATGCATTAGAAAATCGTGATGTTGTTGAGTCTGTAAACTTCCAGCCTGTGGCTCATTTCGGCCGGTATGAGACAAATACTGGTCGGTTTTCGCTCGATACAGCTGCCGAGCGGCTCGCTGAAGGATTTGAGTCTCTTGATGCTCGAGATCTTATGCCTGTTCCCTGCTGTTCAGCATACTGTCAGTCAGCGACTGGGTTACTCCCGAGTGACCGTGGTCCAGTTCCGGTCACAAAGTTCCTCTCTGCAGATCTGTTCACCAACGTATCTGGCCTGGTTGATGAAAGTGACTGGATGGAACTGATTGCGAAAACACCGGCTGGTGGTGAGGCTGCCTGTCGGACGGCTGATTGTTGTGGAGGGAGCAACGTTTCGCTCCCAGCAGGTGCCGATAAGATGCTTGACCGCGTACTTCCAATATCATTGACAGGATTTATGGATGCCGATGCCGCCGACGCTGGTCGATTAGACAACTGCTGTATCTCTGTCCCGACTGAGAACGGTGAGTTAGTTCCGTTTTGTGGCTACAATATGACGACTGATGATGGTCGGTACGCGCTCCGGAATCGAAATGAATGGGGTGGTCGGCCGGGAATCAATGAGCCGTTTCCTACCAGTGATACTGCCGCCGACTCCGACGAGCAGACACTGCCGCAGTCCGAACAGGCTGAGGCAAACACCAGCGAAACAGTAACAACCACTGACGAATCAGCATCACTCAGTGAATAATATGCAGGGTATGCTCGAATCTGCACTCGCAAACCCATGGAAGACACTCCGGACTGTACTCGATGGTCCGTTACATCCAGGTGGTCGCAGGGCAACTGAAAACCTATTAGATCGTGCGAAGGTGACGCCAGGGACACAGGTCGCCGATATCGGATGTGGAGCTGGTGAATCGCTCTCGGCAGCACGCGACCGTGGAGCGAAGGTAGTTGGGGTTGATCACACGCCGAATGGCGAGGATGTTGTTCAAGGCGATATGCGACATCTCCCGCTCTCCAGCAATAGCGTCGAAGTTGTCCTCGCGGAGTGTGTCATGTGTCTTACTGGACAACGTAAGGACGCACTCAGAGAGACGGCTCGAATCGTCCAACCGAACGGATATCTTGCACTCTCAGATGTTGTTGTTGATGGACCGCTACCTGACTTGCCAGCTTCAATTGCCGACGGACTCTGTTTAGAAGCCAGCCAGAGTCGGTCTAAGACAATCGAGACAATCGAAGCAGCTGGGTATCATGTCACAGATACTCGAAACCACCGTGATGATATCATGGCAATGCAACAAAAATTGGAGAATAAGGTCAATTACGAGCAGATATTGGGATTACTCGGTGAGCGGGGACAGCGTTTACTTGACGGAATTCACGAGGCGAAAGCCGCCGTCGAAGACGACCGAATTGGATATATCTCGATAGTGGCTCAGCGGTCTACCTGAATCCGGCTTTCGCTCGAAAGTCACCGAAAGAGTCGACAGATACGTACCACCAGATTCAGGCGATCACTGTCGACTGCCTGGGGGTCGATATACTCTTGAGGCAGTCAGACCGATGACACGGCACAGCCTGGCTCGTACGACTTGAGTGAGATGAGATTAATTGGAGTCATCACACTCGCTGTCTCAAGATACTCATCGTCGGGTACCTCACAGTAACAGTTATTTGTGATGTGAATTTGATTTCACTTCAAAATAAAACGCGTACATTGCCCCTAAGTCCTGTGAGTGCGAGTTCGTTTGTTCACGCTGGTCGGATTATTAACCACTGGTAGGGGAACGCTACATCCAGGGAATCAGTACGGTTGAGACTCCTTCGGAGGAACCCCCGATGCTCACGTAAGCGGTCACAGGAGGAAATTAGCCATGTATCAGTCGTTGATGACCCCACTCAATCACTGCCCACACGACTGTCGCGGTCACGATCAGTAGGGCTGTATCACGGATGAAGTGAATAAACTGACTGGTCGGTTCAACGAGGAATTGAGAGTAATGGATACCGCTCGCGACGATACTAACGAGTACCCCTGTAGTGAGCATCATCACTGGCAACGGAATGGAAGCCGTCTTTGCGTCTGTCTGCATCGGAGATGCAACAGTGCTGTATCTCTGACCTCGCATGCCGTACCAAACTGTCACGAGTGCACCGCCGATTGACGGCACGCCGAAGGCGGCACCCCGGTATAAAACCGTCGCCGCTCCAGCAACTGCGCTGCTGACGCTTGAGAGCGCAACCAGGATTGCTGCCAATAACACCTCCGCGCTCCCTATACCGCCCGGTGTTGGTGCAAGTCCACTCAGCTTTGCAACTGGTATCGCAAGCACAATAGCAGCGACGCTTGGAGTGCTCCCGACAGCAGCGAGTGCAATCCAAAGTGTCGCTGCGACTGCAAGTTGCCCGGCTGCCCCAAACATAAGCGCGGCGACGAAATGCAGTGGCGACGAGACAAGTATCTCAATTGCCTCGATAAACCTCTTCGCGCGAAGTTCAAGTTGTGATGCTGATGGAGGTGTTAATCGCGGCACCCGCTCAAGTGGGGAGAGAGCGCGGCTGAGTGCTCGGCTTGCGATGTAACTGAGCCGGTCTCGATACCGCCATGCAAGTATAATTAAAAATAGTATACATACACTGCAAAGAAGTATTACATTTGTCATGACAAGCAGTTGAGTTGGCGCCAACTGCAGTCCCAACACACCAGCAGCGCAGAAGCCGAGTCCAACGGCAGCGATTCGATTCGCGGCGTTCGCAATTCCAATCGCGGCGAGTCCTGTTTCAAAATCAATTCCGAGTGCTCGTTTTATCACGAATCCTGCCGGCGGGTCGCCACCGAGCTGTCCAAAAGGAGTGATGGTATTTAGAAAGTTCGCTGCAGCAACAAGAAGCACTGACTTTCGAAGTCGGCCAGCCACTCCGAGGCGAGTTAATATTACGTGGAAACCAAATCCCCAGAGGATCAGTGGGGTGAATCCAACAATTAACAACGATACGAGCCGCCGAAACGAAATGCCTGTTAGGATGGTAATAACCGTCTCAGCGCCCACGATCCAGAGCAAGCCAGCGATTAAGAAAACACCAAGAGATACGAAAAAAACCGCCTGTGTCCATTGCACCGGAAATAGCTGAAAGAAACTCTCATCCACGCTTTTGTCACACGCGTCATGTTCATCATCGCTGGTCATCTGCCTCTCTATCTCAACATTTTGTCTACAGCATAAGACCATACCGGTGACTTCACAGCGTTCTCCCTGAGAGTTAGTGTAGCCTAACTATTCCTGAGTGATATCACGGTGAAAGATTGGTTCCGTGTTGTTGGTTATCAAACTGACCGAAGCGCTCATTTTTGCAATATGATTCGATGACTTCGGAATCACACAACCAGAGACTGCCACGATATGGATCTCAACGAAAGCTATCGAACGATGATACCCACACGAACCCCACTGACTTGAGAGAGTGGCAGCTCATATTCAGCGGGTCCGCTGAGTAAATCGTCAGTGATATGAATGATGATCCCGGGATTGAAAGACGCTTCATTCCTACTCGGTTTCTGGTTTGATTGGGATGCAACTGCACACCCCGGGTTCAATCCAAACCTCAAGCGAGCGACTCGTTTCGCTTTCCACCGGAATCATCATTTTCCTCCCAACTGAGTACAAGATGTCATGGAATCGATGAGATGCCGTCCCCAAACCACTCAGCAGCGGTTCCACGGCAATAACACGAACTCCGACCAGTTTGACCGAGCCAGGAAATAGGTGTAGCAAGAAGGCAAACGATGGTTGTTTCGAATGCGGGTTAGAATCGTGAACATCACCGATATCAGACGGGCAGATTGCTCTGTACTCACGCGACAGAGGAGATTGCCGCGGAAGATAGCTCCTGTGAATGAAATATCATATCTCCTAGTCGCTGTTGGATCTTTGAGGGTGGAGTTTCGATGCTCTCGTATTGGACAATCTGTCTTAACGATGGCGTCTGCAAACAGTGCATCCCGGTAATGCCTGCAGTGATATTTTGCAACTGCGAGAGTCGAATTGAACTATAGAACCTCTATGAGAGAGACCGCTGCTTCGTCTATTTCTCCTTCGTTCTCAATATGTTGGATTGGGACATTCGTGGCTGTGGCATACTGGAGACTGGCAGTTCGGCTTAAATCTTGCTCAAACTCAATAGCTATCTCGCTTGCAGTGTTGTACGTGCGATTGCTCTCTTGACGACGGTTCTGTATTGTTGCTGTCTGTGCCTCCACTAGTACGAATTGGCTGGGACTAAGATCGTGGAGCACCTCACCTGGGAGTCCTGGCAAGAACCCGGCAGCAGTTTTCACTGTAAGATGTGTAGTTAATAGGATAGTTGCCTCACGTGCCGCTGTTGAAATGTACTCTCCGGCGCGTCGTTGCAGATGCCGGGTTTCGTGACGTGAGAGGGCAGCTAATTCAGACCGATTTTTTGCAAGGTCGTCCATTGCTGCCTGCTCGAGCATGACATCGCCAAAGTTGATGAGCCGGTAGTCGCTATCAAGCTGCCGACGCGCCGTCTGCGCAAGTGTTGAGAGGCCAACACCGGGCACACCAGCAATAATTGTCACTGACATATGATTCTCTCAGAAATGCACCGTCTCATCACTTGAACCTGATGAGATGCCGCTTCGGTCATCGTAATACTTGCGGCCGATGTATGCATCACTCACGCATGTCAACAAAGTGTCGTACAGTTCGTCAGCGTGTGCAAACTCTTCGGCTCCCGATCGATCAAGAATATCTTTAATAGATTCGTCGTCCCCATTAGGTGCCTCAAGCCGCTGGTCACCGACTGCCTCAACAACAGTGTCGCTGGAGGCGGGAAAGTCAACCTCATACACAAAGAGATCTCGGGTTTCTGGCAGTCTCATTATACTGTGTTCTCTTATCGCCAGATATTAAATATTTCTTAGATAGAGCAGCCGCCTAATCATAAAGACAAATCATATATGACTAAATGTAGAAGTAGTAACTTGGGTGGCATAATGGATATAAATCCGTTCCTCTGTGTAGTATTCACCAATCCTATCCAGTATACCAAACAACGTTTGGATAGGGAGTGATGGTACGGTTTCACCCTGTTTGTGAGGTAGACTGACATGTTTCACACACCTTAGCCACTCCAGATGACTCACTTACGACCGTGTTTTTACTATCATATAACAGTATATTTAGATGAGTGTACAGCTTCCCCTCACCTCCCGTTCATCAGATGGTGCTAAGTAGACGTGAGTAGATTATATGTTGATTGGAAAACGAGTCTCGCGCTCACTGGGACAGTAATCAAGTGGTTAGCAGTTGCTATGATAATCCCGCTGTTGACGAGCCTTCTATACGGCGATGGAACGGTGGTGTTCCTTATTTCGATGGTGATTACGGTCCTGGTCGGCCTTTCATTTGAGCGTCTATCTCAGGACACCGAGCTCAAACCCCGGGAGTCAATCCTGTTAGTGGCCACTGCGTGGCTTGCTGTCTCAATTATGGGTGCCATTCCATATGTTATTGCCGGGTGGGGAACAGCGTCCACACTCGCACATCCCGTGAACGCATTATTCGAATCAATGTCAGGATTCACCACAACTGGAGCAACGGTCATGGGAGAGATCTCGACCGAGCAGCACTCACATGCAATTCTCATCTGGCGGCAACTAACACAGTGGCTCGGTGGGATGGGTATCATTGTCTTAATGATTGCAATTCTCCCTGAACTTGCAGTGAACGGCGCACACCTAATGGATTCGGAAGCTCCTGGTCCAAGTCTACAGAAGTTAACCCCTCGAATCGCTGAAACCGCACGTGTTCTTTGGCTTGTCTATCTCGGGTTCACTCTTCTTTTGGTCATTCTATTGATGCTTCTGCACCTCGGCGGGCTTGCCCCACAGATGAACCTATTCAATGCCGTCTCACACGCGTTCACAACATTGCCAACAGGTGGATTCTCACCACAGGCTGATAGCATTGCTGCGTTTTCGCCGAGTGTCCAGTGGCTGATAATACCATTTATGATTATCGCAGGCACAAACTTTGCACTCTTTTGGCTACTCGTCCGTGGTGATACTGATGATTTCTTGGGTGACATAGAACTGCAAGTCTATGTCGGTGCGACCCTTGCTATCACAGGAGTGCTTTCAGTGGCGCTTTATGTCGGGGCAGCGCCTTCATTACAGCTTGGTGGGACGACTGCTGGCGTGACTGAAAACGCTATTCGTCAAGCTGCATTTCAAATCAGCTCACTCCTGAACTCAACCGGATATGCGACGAGTGACTTCGCGCAGTGGGACGCGAGCGGTCAAATTATACTTCTCTTCGCGATGTTCATTGGTGGTAGCGCTGGTTCAACTGGCGGTGGAATCAAAGTTATCCGGTGGATCGTGATACTGAAGACAATTAAGCGGGAGCTTGTCACAGCCGCCCATCCAGAGGAAGTTCGGCCGATTCGGCTTGGAGAACAGGTCGTTGATGAGGCTGCTGTGCGTGGAGTCCTCGGATTTTCACTATTATACATTTCACTCCTTGGCGTTGGAGCGGTACTGATCACTCTTGATGCAACACGAATTGGCTTAGAAATTACAACACTTGAAGCGTTCAGCGCGAGTCTTGCAACGATTGGAAATATTGGTCCAGGCTTCGGCTTTCTTGGGCCATTTGGGAGTTATCTTGAATTTCCATGGACGTCCAAACTACTCATGATTTTTTTGATGTGGGTTGGCCGATTGGAAGTGATCCCTGTGTTGGTGCTGCTTACTAATGCATTCTGGCGGCGGTGAATGGAACAGGACAGCTTTTATTGGATATCACCCAGACGAAGTTGAGTTCTCAAATCAAATATGTGAAGATTTAGATTTAGTAAGTGATATTTTGCTATCAAAACAAGCAACTAATTCAGGTATGGCTCGGCCACAGCTTTTCAATCTTACGTGCTTGGTGAGAGCATAATTGTTCAGTATTGAGATATTAAATACATATGAAAATGAATGGGGAATTACCTGCTGACGTTGGCAGTGTATTGACACAATTGCTTGATGAGGCCAGGGAGGCGCTGAAAAATGAAAATAAGTCGTTATTTCAGCGGATCCTCCGGACAGTTCGGACAGTCATCGAAAATAAGATTCCAATAGAAAGTCTCAAATTATCACTACTACATGGCTGTGACCGAATCGAGAGTCTACGATCGGCACCGTCAGAAAACACAGAAGTGATTATCGCGGAGTATTTGCGTCAGATGTATCAACGTCTCTCTACTCGGATGTGTACATCTCACTGAGAGTAAAGATGATCTGTGCCTCTGTCTCGATCAATTGCCTCAAAATCAAATGGTTCAACAGACGTGTTTGGAGTCATCGCCGAAATCGTTAGGCTCTGCCCAGCCGCCAGTGTCTCAATAACAGATATGTATGTTTTATATTCTTCATGAACAGTAACAAAGAGTAGCCATGAAACATATAATCCCGATACAAGCGCATGAGTGAGAAGACAGCAGCTCTTCTTAAAGCATATATTATGTCTGATGCATCGCCAGACGGTAAGTGGTGGATCGATATTCCGGCTGGATTATCGCTCGATAACATGGAAACATATCCAACCGTCAGCGCGGTTTGTTTGACTGACCGTGAACAAGAACTCCCGGAGGTATACCCAGAACACACCGGGGTCCCGTACGTGTACAACCGTGAGGATGAGGCCGTTGGAGTAACCAAGTCTGACATGTTCGAAGCCGTCTGTGAGCGTGGCCGTTTCAGCGATGAGTCGGCAGTAGTGTTCGGAGTTGAGACAGGGTCGTCGACGATCGAGACTGTCGGTAATATTCTTGCATATGAGCAGTTGGTGGCCGCTGATTGGAACTGGGATATTGAGGAACGAGTTCTGGTGAGCGATATCGATACACCTGCAGTGAATTATGTCTGCGATCAGCTTGATATCCGTGCAGTCCGTGTCGCGACAAATTCATCAGACTGAGTCGAGCTGTGAACACCCTCACCCGACTCAGCTGCTGAGCGGCTTCCCGTCTACGCGAGGACTTCCTGTTCGATGACGGTGTCAGACGGCGTCTAACAGCTCGTGAGATGCTCTCTCACGAACGCGCTTTGCAGACACGACTGCAGTTCCGCAGGGACTGCAGTCTTCACAGGCGCGAATGTGGACTGTCCCAACTCTACTTTCTGCAGACTAAGCTCCAGAAAATTGAGCTTTGTGGTCCACGCTGACCTGTGAGTTTCCAATCGAACAGTGTATGATAGATGATAACGGCGTTGACGAATCGCGAAGCGATTCGTTCGCACACCAGCGCTCACATTCTTGGGACGCTGTATCCCCGACTGCGCTACTCGCTTCGCTGCATTGCTGCTTGAGAGCCTGAGCACAACTGCTAAATACAAATATCCAAAAAACGCTTTATCCCTTGAGCAGGCGCGTCTCACGATAGCGGTGCATGGAGTAATGATCATGGTATGTCATATTTAGCGAAGCCAAATAGCCGTGAATCATATCGACAAAGAGACAAGGCGAGTGCCTTGAGTAGGAAGTCTGTGCAATGATGACGGGAATCGAAGATTCTCAGACCCCCTGGAGGTGCCTCACTCAATTCCACTGTTACTGTTGAGAAACGTGCCAGCAAGGTATGATGAATATAAAAGCGGTAAAACGTGTCTCAGCGACTGCCAACCCGGGTAACGAGTACAATCGCATCATTTTCGTTTCTGAACGATAGGTGATGGCCAACTAACAACAGTTATCCCCTGTGAGTGAGTTATCCTATATGCAATGGCGCAAGGTACTGTCGACTTCTTTAACGACACAGGCGGTTACGGTTTCATATCCACCGAGGATGCAGACGACGACGTTTTCTTCCACATGGAAGATATCGGCGGTCCTGACCTTGAAGAAGGCCAAGACCTCGAGTTTGATATCGAACAAGCTGATAAAGGCCCACGCGCGAAGAACGTCGAACGCCTGTAAACGTCGACACTGCGGAAGTAGCGGGCGGAGGCTGACGACTTGGCGGCACTCGAGCCGGTGTAGATACGCAGTTCTCTGAAATATCATCTCATTCTTATCAACTGTACCGCCTACTGCAAAGTAGCGACTCAACTCAGAGCTGATCGGTAGTACCATTCCTTGTTCCCAATGAGGCGCAGGTAGTCTCTATCCTCGGATTTTTTTACTCTGAGCCGATGTATCAATCATGTGATCGGATGTCGGTAACAGCGCTCTATCGACCAGCGCATCGCGAGAGTGTCGATCTGATTCGTACTGCACTTAATGAAAAGAAACTCGTGAATCTCTTTGGCCGATGCCGGGTGAGTTATTGTGGGCGCGCGAGATCTGAACTACCAGCCGGCAATCGGCTAGTAGTATGTAAACCGGATGGGGCAACACTCGTCCATACCGCAGAGGGTCAAGAGCCAGTGAATTGGCAGCCACCTGGTGCAACTATTAGCTGTCGGGTTGCTGACCCCGAGCTGGTAATTGAGAGCCAACGTGCCTCACCTCAGGAAACACTACTGATTGCATTCGCATATATCGAACACATAACCGCGTACGACGTCGAAATGAGTGCCTCGCTAACTATAGAGGGCACCGAAAAACAGCTGAAACAGACTATTCTCAAACATCCTGAGCAGTTGGAGTCTGGATTTGAACCTCGGGCAACCGAACGTGAGACCGCGGCAGGGCCAGTTGATATCTATGGGCGCGATGCATCCGGAACACCTGTTGCAGTAGAATTAAAACGAGGGCGAGTGGGGCCTGAGGCTGCCTCACAGCTTTCGAGATATGTCGACGCACTTGATGCAGAGTTTCCACAGTCTGATGTACGCGGAATATTGGTCGCCCCCTCAGTGACTGACCGGGGGGCAAATCTGCTTCATAAGAACAATCTTGAGTATCAGCAGGCACACCCCCCGACAGAATAGCAACTGTCGGCCACTCTTTGAAACGGAGTTCGAAGTGTTTTTAGCCTGTATTCACCAGTTAACATATAATCACTTATGTCTGAGAAACCCGCCTCAATGTACCGGGATATCACGAAGCCGTCGTATACGCGCCGTGATTACGTTACTGGCATTCCTGGGTCAAAAATTGCACAACATAATATGGGAGACCTTACTGCTGATCCATCTGATTATCCGGTCCACATCAGCCTTCGTCTTGAAGAGCAATGTCAAATCCGTCATGGTTCGCTCGAATCTGCCCGTCTCTCCGCGAACCGTGTGATGCTGAAGGAGGTCGGCGAGGATAATTACAAAATGGTACTTCGAAAGTTCCCCCACCAGATCCTCCGCGAGAATAAACAAGCAACAGGTGCCGGGGCCGACCGGGTATCTGATGGGATGCGTCAGTCCTTCGGGAAGCCAGTGGGAAGTGCCGCCCGAGTTCAACATAATGAGCGTGTATTTACAATCTACTGTCATGTCGAAGATGCACCAGTAGCAAAGGATGGACTTCGGCGGGCATATAATAAAATGTCACCTCCCTGTCGGATTGACGTCGAAGAAGGTGAAGCACTACTCATCTCTTAATTCATCAATCCACTGCTAAGACAGGTTGACTAGATATCAACTCAGACCACGGGGCGGGTCACACGCAGTTCATATCGTCAAGCCCGACTCTTTTTAGACCTCATGATCGATAGTAGACAATGCTGAGACTGGCTGTAACGACGCAGGCCGAAACCTTTGAGCGGATGCAAGAGCCACTTCAGGCACACGATATTGATGTAACCTACCTGCCAACGACAGGAACAGTATTCGATATCACCGCTCAGCAGACCTCTGAATTCGACGTTGGTTTCGTATATCCTTCACGACTCATGGAAGGTGCAGT
>JAQCNF010000081.1 GCA_028275165.1 Haloquadratum sp. | reverse complement strand
GCACGCACGATCGCGCTGGCGAATTTGGACTGATTCAGGCTTCAGTCCTCCGGCGGATTCGCCCTCTGGCTCAACCGCTCGTCGACACGACATCCTACGATGTCGCCCCCACAGAACAACAGATCAGTCGGCTGCGATGGGCTCGACGGCGCTGAAAATGCTCGTCTCGATATCCAGTGGAGCGAACAGGGAATGTCCTCGTTTCGCTAAGTCGATGATGACGACGTCAATTGGCGACTCAATTTCCTCCCGAATGCACGCTCTCCCAAAATCCATCTTTGCCCTCCGTCCGAGACCGCGATGACGGACGCCAAACCATCCTGTGTTAGGCACAGCCAGCGCTTCACCTGTTCGACCGTCGTGATGGCCGTTTCGTCCCACGAGAACAGCGAACCGCGAGCCGTATATCCCACCTCGGTCAGGAATTCTTGCTCTACAGGAGCAAAAATGGTAATCACTCACGTGGCTCTGTTAAAATCCTTGATTAGTTCACCGGTCGTGTTGAATACGCGTCTGCAGCATCAATTGAGAGTGTATCTTTAGAGGCAGATTAACTGACAGTAAAATATTATCCGACAGCAGATGGACATCATAGTTGATGGCACCGACATTGGATTTGTTCGTTCCACTACAGAGCGAGGGCGGCAGTATCATTGAGTCACTTATTCCGTTAGCGCTCACTATTGTCGTCTTCGCTGGATTTTGGAAGACTTTCGAGAAGGCAGGCGAACCGGGATGGGCTGCAATCATTCCGATATATAACTTCTACATACTGACAAAAATAAGCGAAAACGCGTGGTGGTGGGTGATCCTGTTTTTCATTCCAGTGATCAATTTCTTTGCTGTGGCAAAGGTGAGCATTGATGTCGCTGGCAAGTTCGGTAAGGGAATCCTGTTCGGCCTCGGACTCATGTTTCTATCATTCATTTTTTATCCGCTCCTCGGATTCGGGGGATCTCAGTACCAGGGCGCCGCACAGTTCGGGTGAGAGTGCGTTCGACTGGTGGGATAACACCTCTCTTAGAGTTCGCGAGAGACCTCACAGTGAAGCACCCCGCCCACAGTGGCGCGGGGCGTCCGTGTTTACTCTTGTACTGCTGAGACAACGGATTCGAATTCCTCTCGCGCTTCCATCTCTAATTGCGCCGACGTTCCGTGTCGGTGAACACCTGAAGCGAATATTGCTCCGTGAGAGTCAGGGCCTCCACCAGTCCCCGATGCCGCCTGTCTCGTCTCGTTTACACAACCAAGAGTTTTGAGAGACGGCCTATTCCCATGCTGCTCGTTCAGCCACTCCTGTACAACACATACCGCCGCTTTCCTATCCGCATGGTCCTAAACTCGCACTGATCACACTCGAATCGCTTCTTCTGACGATTCGACCGTGCGGTGTACTGGCATTCCGTCCTCGGACATCGTTGACTCGTGTATTCCGGATTAACGTTGTTGGACGAAATCCCCTTCCACGCAGCTTTGTGCGATACCATCTCCTGAAGTGCCGCGAATGGGAGCAAGTGCGGGCGACGGTTCATTCGCGTGCCATAGTCAGTCTCGCATGTCTGTGAGGTGTTCAAAGACGATTACCGGGGTCGAAAACTGCAGGAATTATTCAACCACTTGACGCGACACCTTGTGCAGACAATCGTGAACGAAGTCGCGTTCTTCGGTCTGCACGACTGTCTCGAACGCTGTCTGGCCTACTTTCTGCATCCGCTTACTTTGGGAAAAACTCGTGGCGTTGTTCTTTCACCGACGGATACTCTCACCAACCCGTTTCGACTTATCGCGGCAAGCGCCATATAGTCCACAACATGCTCGAATACAAGCCAAAGGTTGAGCGTATCGAGGTCGTGGAACTGTCCGAGCGTGACACGAGCAAGACATGCTGCGTGTGTGGGAGAGAAGACGGGAGTCACCGTGTTGAACGCGGGTTGTACGTGTTGTGAGGATTGTGAGACAGCGTTCAACGCTGACGCGAATGGGGCAGAGAACATCCTCTCGACATTCACAACGAAAGTAACTCCGAGTCTTCACCCGATTTGGGTGGGCATAACAGTACCGGCTGGTTGGCACAGCCAGGAGTCTTCTTTCATGACCTCTCCTACGGATTCCAACCGCAACAAGAGGTGGGAGACTGCAAACCGTAATATCCCAATCCAGCGGTACGCCGTGGGATTCTTCGGGCTTCAGGTAGAGAAGAATGGAAATTGAAGTATATAAATTTCACATCTAAATTATATTTATTCGATATATTCATGACAGTAGTCCAAAATTACTTTTTCCACGCCAACTATCCGTGTTAAACGTCGACATTTTATCGCTCCGGTAGACAAATGAACTTTCTTATCAAATATGTGAATAAGGCGTTGAGACGTATACGAAGATCATTAGAAATCGGCGTCGACGCCACAATTCTGCCGACAGGCCGTCCTCGGACATGGGGGAACTGATCAAATAGGTTGGTTGTATTTGGGCTCTTGATTGCTTGAGACGCGAGTTTGAGGATAAGATCAAGGGGGAAATACTCAAGATTTAGGCCTCCGTCAACTTCATATCTGACGAGCTCAGGGGACAGAAATGAACGTGAGGTTGAGGGCGAGTGATGACTCCAGCACCGCTCAAGAAAGGGGAGACGGTCAGAATGGTGGCGACATCCGGCGGTTTACAGACATTCCCGGCCACCTTAGAGAGGTAGGGAACGTCTCGAATCGCTTGGTCTACAGGTAGAGATTGATGGAACCGTTGAGAAGGATACAGAATGGCTGAACAACAACCCAAAGGAGAAGGCTGAGGCGGTTATGGAAGCGTTTGAGGACTCGACTGTCAAGGGAGTGATTGCTGCAACCAGCGGAGACAAGGAAATCAGAGTACTCACAGATCTGGACCCGACCAAACTCCGTGAAAATCCAACCAGGTTCTACGGCCTCTCAGATAATCCATGTTTGATTACTTATTTCTGGATGCTGGGCATCAGTTCTTTTTATCAAGGCGTGGTCCTAAACGACCTCCAGCCGGCGGACGAGATATCTTGAGAGAGCACTGTTTGAGGACAGCATCGGGAGGATTGTTCTCTTACAGAGGTTTTCCGACGGTTACTCCGAGCTGGAAGCGCCGGTCACCGACAACAGGGAGAGATATCAGACGGATTGGAAGTGGGAGAGCTTCGATGGTCCCGTGACAGGCACGCTGTTTGGCGGCTGCTTCGGCGTTCTGCCGTGGCTCCTCGCCACAGGCTACGTCCCGTCTGCGAAGGATCTCAAGGGAGCGATCCCGTTCGCAGAGACGTCCGAAGAGACACCATCAGCCGATTATGTGAGACGGTGGCTCAACTGCATAGGTGAGAGAGGGTGGTTGGAGGCGGTCGACGCAGTCACAGTCGGTCGGCCGATGAGGTCGCCGCTCGGTAAAGAGAGGAGCGAGGAGGAGAAACAGCTATACGCTGAGAATTAACAAGAGGAGTTCAAAAGTGGTTTAAGCCGCTATTCTCCAGAGACCGCTGTCGTTTTCGACATCGATGCCGGGCATACAGACCTAAAGGCACCGTTTAAGATAGGAGGCACGGTGACCTTTCAACCACAGGATGAGTCCATTCAGTTCAGAGGATAGAGCCGTGCGCTAGCCGGACGAACAGTCGTATCCAGCGTGGACGTTGCCACACTTCGGCACTCGTTGAACTGGGCTGTGGCAGTTGTCGCCGGGGTCAGCGCCCCCCCATGTCCATCACTCACTCAAAGCTGTTTAGCTCAAACGACCTATTTAAAAACTCTTGCTCAAGTATTATACAATGAGAGCCCAACTAAATCGGTATCTGTAACCTCTATCGTTATTTCCACATGTCATGTTAATATTGTACGTTATGAGACATAGTCCGATTAATTCTCCGAGCACCGCCAAAATGTGTGTGGCAATACACATCTCCATGATCGTGCTCTCATCAGGACCGGTATCAAATCCGTTGAAATAATCGAATATGTAAATATCTCCTCGGTCAGGACGACGAATACCCATTCGGATGGTGATATTGGTCTTGTGAAAACACTACATTATTACGTGAGGCGTGTGCACATATACACGTAGATGAAGCAAAATATCGGCTCTCTGGATGGGACAGTTCGCATACTGATTGGCGCAGTGGCGGGACTGTTGTCGTTAGCTATACTCGCAAGCGCCGTCTCGTTGCCAGCAATTGTATCACCCGTGCTCGGGGTCGTGTCTGTTATTATGCTTGGCACCGGCTTGATTGGATCCTGCCCGCTATACACACTGCTTGGGCTCGATACATGCTCAGTCTCACCACAATAGGATCAATACTGATAGTTACTGTTTTGGACGACGACTCTCTATATATACACTATTTTTCAGTGAAGAACTCTGTGAAAATCCTCAGATATTGATACGGACCGGCTGCTGAGTATAGCGGATCTATACAGCATAACCACATTTGACTGAATTACTCTCTGGGTATTTCGTTTATTCGCAACGGAGCACGCTGGCGTTTCGAGGCTTGCGAGTGCGGGTTCGTCTGTACACGCTGGTCAGATTGCCAACCATCGATAAGATCCAGTGTCAAGGCTTGTTTCCACTGCTGGATATCAATTCAGCCGTACAAAAAATATCCGTCGTCTGAACGAGCTCTGATTTGGGACGCAGTATAGGCGACACAACCGGAGGATAGCGAATAGTTTGTCAATAACGCCCAAGATATGAGGAAATCACGTATAAAGACGAGAACTATCACACTCGGCAGAGCTTCTGTCCTCTCGTGACTCACTTCGGCTGTGATTCTCATTTCTGTTATCCGTCTGACTCTGTGATATGCAGGCAGGTGGGACGAGATCACAATTCGCCAGCCTCACAATCACTCTGCGTGTGGTCACACTCAGATCAACTGAGACAACTCGATTGCTTTGACACAGTGGGAGCGTCGCGGAAACGAGTTGACTCATGTGAGGACGCAGAGTACATGCTGGTCATCGCTTGTTGCAGCATAAGAAATACCGACACCACATTGATACGCCAGTCGCGTTTTGACCGAGATATGAACGTGAATCAGTTTGCGGCCGAACATGGCACGACTGAGACCGCCGAGACGTTTGAGCTGGAAAATACGTATCTACTTAACATCGACGTTGATGGAGCC
>JAQCNF010000004.1 GCA_028275165.1 Haloquadratum sp. | reverse complement strand
AAGCAGTTCTTCTGACTATATTGTACGCGTAAAAGTCAGAGGCCGAACGCTAAGCATTCGTGCTGAACTCATCCTCTCTGTCGGTCACCCGGCCACCTATCAATAGCTGAATAGAATGATTCGTCGGGTGGTGAATAGACGGCGCGTATTCAGCATTACCGCTTTTGAACAGTTGAGGAATGTGTCAATACAGGGTTCTCTTGACCAAACTGTATCTGACCAAACAACAGTGGACCCCTGCTGATTGTGCGCTGTGTCCTGTACTCCCACTACACTTCGTCATTGGGTAATGCCACCGTCATGATGAATATATTTAATACAAATCGACACTGAATTGCGCCAATTCAATGACCGAGTCGGACAGTCGAGCGACACAGCGCAGTAATGTACTCAACCGTGTCTCCGACGCTATTGTCAGCCTGAATAGTGACCTCGAATACACGTTTGCGAATCCACAGGCAGAGCAACTTCTTGATGAAACAGAGGAATCCCTTCGCGGGACGTACATCTGGGATGCCTTTCCTGAAGTAGCTGACACCGTGGCGGAACAGAAAATAACGAATGCTCTCGAAACGGGTCAAGAACAAAGCTTTGAACGATACAACGAGGCACTTGATCGGTGGTTCAATGTCCGTATCTATCCTGATGAGGATGGTGTATCAGTCTTCTTCACCGATATTTCCGAACGCAAGGAGCGTGAGTTGGAGCTCGAACGGTATGAACATGTAATCGAGGCACTCCCGGTTGCTGTTGGCATCAATACTCCCGGGGAAGAGGGACGGTTTGAATTCGTCAATCAGGCCGCAGTAGAGATGCTCGGTGCCTCCTCGAAGTCGGACCTACAGGACTATAGTCCACGAGATCTCTATGCAACCCCAGACGAGCGAAAACGATTCAGTGAGAAGTTGCGAGAAACGGGTTCCGTCGAGCAGTACGAGGTACAACTGACGACGCTGGAGGATGAGACGTTCTGGGGATCAATGACGGCAGACCTCACGGAGATCGACGGGACTGAATACATTATCGGGATCATCGAAGACGTTTCCGAGCGCAAACAACGGGTCGAAGAACTCGAAGCGAAAACGCGCGCACTTGAGGCTGCACCGATTGGCGTTTCACTGTCCAATCCACAGCAAGAAGACAACCCACTCACGTACGTCAATGAGCGATTCGAAGAAATGACAGGGTACGCTGCCGAGGAAATCCGGGGTCGCAACTGTCGGTTCCTGCAGAGAGACTCAACTGACGAGGAACCAGTTGCGGCAATGCGCGACGCCATCGCAGCCGAAGAAGCAGTAACCGTCGAACTTCGCAACTATCGCAAGGATGGCGAGCAGTTCTGGAATCATGTTTCGATAGCACCAGTCCGAACTGAGAACGGCCTCACACAATTTGTCGGATTTCAACAGGACATCACCGAGGGCAAGCGGGCGGAGCAGGAACTCAAAGAGAGCAAAGACCGAATTACGAAACAGAATACCGCCCTGGAATCGTTCACCGAAATAGTAACTGATGCCGAGCGAACATCCGACCAGCAGATAACTGACCTGCTCGATCTGGGAGCGTCGTATCTCGACCTCGATATCGGGATCCTCTCAGAAATCGACGGCTCCGAGTACACGGTCCGGAACGTCGTTGACCCCGCTGAAGCTATCGAACCCGGGGATACGTTCGATCTCACAGACACGTACTGTTCGCTGGTCTATGCTGCGGACGGGCCAGTCTCGTTTCACAGTGCAGCTGATGGTGGTGTCAAAGACCATCCAGCGTACCAAGAGCAGGGAATCGAGTCCTACATCGGAGTTCCCGTTTTCGTCGATGACCACCGATACGGGACCCTGAATTTCTCGCGTCCCGAATCTCGTGACGCACCAATCACAGACGCTGAAGAGTCGTTCGTGCGGATTATCGCACAGTGGGTCGGGACAGAGCTTACACGCCAACAACGCCAGGAGGAACTTGAGCGGACAGGCCAGTTCCTGCAAGAGACACAGGAAGTCGCAACGGTTGGTGGATGGGAGGTTGGCCTGCGGTCCGAGCGGATGCGATGGTCCGAAGAATTGTATCGCATCCACGGACTGCCACTGGATGCGAACCCGACACCTGAAGAGGGGATCGAGTTCTATCATCCGGACGATAGAGACACTATCAGAGAAGCCTTCGACAGACTCACTACTGAAGGCGAACCGTACGAGCTGGAGCTGCGGATTGTCACCGCAGACGACGAGGTACGCTGGGTTCGTACGCGCGGTGAACCACGGTATGAGGATGACGAGATTGTCGCCGTCAACGGGACGTTCCAAGACATTACCGAGCGCAAGGAACGAGAGCAGGAGCTCCAGCGACAGAATAGCCGACTCAACGAGTTTGCAGGCGTTATTTCTCACGACCTCCGAAATCCACTCAACGTCGCTCAGGCGCGGGCGACGATTCTGCAACAGCGCGCCGACGAGGAGTTGCAGGAACACCTCACTCCGCTCGTGAGTTCGCTGGACCGAATTGAGAGCATTATCGAAGACACCCTGACGCTCGCTCGACAGGGCGAAACTGTTGGTGGGACAGATCCGATATCGCTCGTTGATCTGATCGGGAAATGCTGGGCAGGGGTAGAGACAGGTGAAGCGACGCTCGAGATCGAGGACGAGTTCACGCTACGTGGAGACCGTGACCGGCTCCGACACGTGTTCGAGAACCTGTTCCGCAATGCAGTGGAACATGGTGGCGAGGATGTAACGGTCCGGGTTGGACGCTGTGGTGAGAACTGTCTCTATGTCGAAGATGATGGGCCAGGAATCCCACCGAGTGACCGCGACGCGGTACTCGAACCAGGCCACACGTCTGCAAGTGGCGGAACAGGCTTCGGTCTCACGATTGTCAAGCGTATCGCAGAGGCTCACGGCTGGGAGGTAGCGATTACCGACGGGCGAGACGGCGGTGCTCGATTTGAGTTCGATACTGCTGGACTGCCCGATGAGTGAGTGGTATTGACCGACTGATTCGTCAGTTCTGATCCGAACACGGGGTCGCTGTGCTGTATCCGCTCTGAATGGATTCTGCGTAGGCCATTCTGTCTGGGTTGCTCGTGCTGACTTCACGCTCTACATTCAGCAGACGCGTTGTGACACCGGACAGGTAGGTTGTTCAACCGCTGCTGAACAGAGGGCGCGTATCTTGTGACATAGTTGTGCCCGTGTACCGTGCTTTTTGTGTCTTCGTCATTGTCTCGATGTGAACACTATTTTCTG
>JAQCNF010000122.1 GCA_028275165.1 Haloquadratum sp. | reverse complement strand
AGGGGTAGTTCACAGCTTGTGGTAGTTGTCTTTTGTTGGGTCTAGCACAGCTGCCTCGCCTCTGTCTTCTACTCGCCGAAAGGGAACTGAGCCTGTATTCGTTAACTCCACTCTTTGAAAAATATATACCGGCGACATATCAGAACACGAGATATCTGCTGAAATGTGATCGAATGGTGTCACAGCTTTCGCCTCTCGACTGTTTTCAAAGAGTGAGTTGAAGTTATCGCGAATACAGAACAAGACAAACCTGAACTCAGCGATTTCCGTTCGTTTCTGACGAGTTGTCCCGCCTGTCAATCTCTCAGCATTCGACAGCTGTCGATAGTAGGGATAGTGGATTGCGGAAACCCTTTTAATCCTCGTGGACACCTTCGTGACAATGACTGCAGGTGGTCCGACGTGACGATGGAGGACCGGATCGAGGAACTCCGTGAAATGCGTGAGCGAGCGCTTCAAGGAGGAGGCAAAGAGCGGGTTGCCGCCCAACATGAAAAAGGAAAGATGACCGCCCGCGAGCGCGTTGAGTACTTTCTCGATACAGACACATTTCGCGAATTTGACCAGTTCCGAACACATCGAAGCCACAACTTTGGCATGGAGGAACGACAGCTCCCGGGCGATGGTGTCGTTACGGGGTATGGAGAGGTTGATGGGCGCAAAACATTCGTATTTGCCCACGATTTTACCGTGTTTGGTGGCTCACTTGGTGAGGTGTTCTCTGAGAAAATTGCGAAACTAATCGACAAAGCTGTTGATGTTGGTGCGCCAATTGTTGGATTAAACGATTCTGCAGGTGCCCGAATTCAGGAGGGTGTCCAGTCACTTGGCGGGTTTGGTGAGATATTCCGACGGAACACCGAAGCATCTGGAGTAATTCCACAGATCTCTGCAATTATGGGGCCCTGTGCGGGAGGAGCTGTTTATTCCCCAGCACTCACAGATTTTACCTTTATGATCGAAGAAACGAGTCAAATGTTTATTACTGGGCCAGACGTCATTGAAACGGTAACCGGCGAAGAGGTGACATTCGAAGAGTTAGGTGGGGCGGTGACGCATGGATCGAAGTCAGGCGTGGCTCACTTTATCTGTGAATCAGAGAAACAAGCTCTTGATGACATTCGCTATCTTCTCTCGTATCTTCCCGCAAATAACGTCGAAACACCGCCCCGAGTGGAGCCATGGGATGACCCTAACCGCGTAGATGAATCGCTAGTTCACGTAGTACCAGACAAGCCACGGAAGCCATATGATATGCGTGCAATTATTGATGGAGTATTAGATCAAGACTCATTCTTTGAGGTACACAGACAATTCGCAAAAAATATTTTAGTTGGCTTCGCACGATTGGATGGTCGTTCTGTTGGCATTGTCGCCAATCAGCCACAAGCCGATGCAGGAACGCTTAACATTGAGGCGTCTGAGAAGGCAGCACGGTTCGTGCGGTTCTGCGACAGCTTTAATATCCCAATAGTGACTTTCGTTGATGTTCCAGGGTTCTTGCCTGGGACAGATCAGGAGCATAACGGTATTATCCGACATGGAGCAAAGCTCCTGTACGCATACTCGGAAGCGACAGTCCCGCTGATGACGGTTATCACTCGGAAAGCATATGGTGGTGCATATGACGTGATGGCCTCGAAACACCTCGGTGCAGATGTTAACTACGCGTGGCCAACAGCGGAAATTGCGGTAATGGGTCCGCAAGGTGCAGTTAACGTCCTGTACAGTGAGGAGTTGGCGGCTGCTTCAGATCCAGACTCTCGCCGTGAAGAATTGATTGAGGAGTACCGAGAGGAATTTGCCAATCCCTACACGGCCGCTGATCGTGGATTTATCGACGCTGTGATTGAACCGACAGAAACACGATCGCGATTGGTCGATGATATTGAGATGCTCTCCTCAAAGAGACAGTCACAGCCAAATAAGAAGCACGGTAATCTTCCGATATGAGTTCGCCAGAAAGTATTACAGTGAGAGTCGATCAGCAGGCGACAGATGCGGAGGTGGCAGCAATTTCGGCTACCATTGAGATTATTTACCAACAGCAACATACATCCACCGAATCAGATGCGGACGTCTCACGTGGTGAGGTGCAAAACTGGAGGACGACCAGCCGACTTGAAGCAGTATCAAGCGGTGAAGTGACAGATACTGCCCTCCACGCAGGGTGCGACGATTGGACTCGATTAGAGCGAATTGAACGGTAGGAGCTATCCGTATCACGCAGATTGTGCTGCTGCACTGCCTTTCTTGCGCGTAATATAGCCTGCAATCCGGTTGCGCACACCTTTCGATTCGACATTCGTGAGCGACTCGACGCTCTCTTTATTGGTCTCGAAGTCGGTATTGAAAGCTTCGGGATACTCTTCTAGTAACAGCTTGCCGAGTTGCTTGACGTACTTGGGCTTGATAGCCATTATTGCATATAGGTGAAAGCGTGCATTAAAACAATTCGTTCCGGTCGTATGTCAAATCAAACGTCGGGGCGGCTGTATCATCATCTAAGTATGACCGCCACCCGGTAAGCTCATCAACACCAGCGAAAGCCTCACGAGCATGGGGACCACCACAACGGTCAGTCACCTCAGCGTGATGAACCAGTCGATCAACTAGTACATCAGTATCATACACATCGACGTCAAGTCTGGACGCAGCAACAGTTGCTTCGATGACCGCATTGTTTGCTCTATTTATAATCGGAACAGTGGGGTCAGAGACTGTCGCATCGACAGGTGTAATTTCCCACTCTTCCCACTGTGTTCCACCACGCTGGCCGTCCGCGACAGAGCGGACCTCAATATCTACCCACGCATGAGCGTTTGCAACTGTTGAGGCGTCAATCTCAATGGTTGATAGGGCTGCTGCCACGAATATCCGTGGGTCACTAATAAATTGGATCGTCGCAGGGCGTTCTTCGGTAAAGTTGCGCCATGTACGTGTTCGCCCCCATGTTGTAGCTGTTACGGGGTCACCTGGCTCTGTGTTCAACCCTAATGCAGCCACATTCCACTTGTTGTTTGGTCCAAGTGTGGTCACAACTGATTCTGTGATACCGACGAGCGGGATGGGCCAGTGCCCAGAATCGGCAGATTGCGCGGTCATATTGACATCCCCCGCTCGAGTGCCACAAACGTCGCCGCAACAGTTAGATCAGCAGTCGTCCCAGGATTGATATTACGATCGACCAGCTCGCGGTCTAACTCGCGTATTTGATCGATATCATCCTCAAGTGACGCTGCCCGCTGCCGAATTTCAGTTGCCACCTGTGGCCCATGAGTATTGATAATATGAGTATCTCTGGTCATCCCTAACCGAGAGATGAACGCGCGTCGGACCCGCTCTGTGAGCGAACATTCCATCGACTGCATCTGTTTTGCCATGCTGAAAGTCCGCTTGAATCCTGTGGTCCATTCTGTTGCATTCTCATCAATCGAACTTGCTTCCATTATATCAATCAGTCGCCATTCTTCGTCGCGAAGCTGTTGCTCGGCCGCTGCTCCAAGGCGTACATCAGGGGGGCCATTCGATGCTGGTGGTGTCCCCACAGCGACATCAACATGATCAAATGCTCGATAAAAATTGACAGCGTCGTCAACAGTTGTCGTTGCAAGAACATCCCGAAGACCAGCCGGGGTGAGCACTGTCTGCGTTGCTGCGGAAACGAGTGGAGTTAATAGGAGAAGACATCCGAACTGTGTATTTTCTCCTGTTCGTGTGACCATGCCTCTTACACCACGCTCAAACGCCTCTCCGAGTGGTGCCCCAGCAGCAGCACGTTCCAGTCCAGTTCTCGAGTCGGCTGCCCCAGCGAGAAATTGCGGTAATGTGAGATCTTCTAAATCATGATCACGGTCAACGTTCCCTGGCTTTGCCTCAACACCGATATCCAACAAGAGAGCTAATTGGGCGGAATCAACCACCTCAGATGCAGATACAGGTGATTCACTCATGTTTGATTGAGAAGCTTCGATGATGGTAAACAATGGGATACCGAGTGGGGGTGCTGACGCTCATGTCCCAAATATATCAGATATTGCTTGCTGAGCCGCTGTCACAACACGAGTTGCATCCGTCGCATCATTGAGTGTAATGTCGGTTTGATACGTTGGTCGGTCAAGTGAGGTGTCATCGGTTTCATCAAGCACGAATGCATCAGCAAACGGATACCGATTAGCAAGGCCGACCGTTGAGGGGGCATACCCGACACCTTCCATCAATTCTGCTGCTGGTCCAGAAAAGACCGACTCGCGAATAAATGGCGAGACAACGACCACGGGAACAGATTTGAGCCTCTCAACAAATTCCGGAAGTGCGCACATGGGTCCGATACTCGTTATTGGATTTGATGGTCCAATAACAACTGGCTCGGAGAGAGCAGAATTGACCTCTTGCGTTATTGCTGCTGTTTCCTTTCCACGGAATTCAACATCTGTCACTGTTGGATCGGCACGTTTAGCTACCCAGTATTCTTGAAAGTGCATTGGTCCGGACCGAGTGTGTATAATCGTCGCAACGGGGTCGTTGCTCATTGGGAGTATTGTAAGATCGATATCGAGTCCAGTAGCTAATTCCATCGTCACTTCGGTGAGCGTTGCTCCTTCATCGATGCGGGCAGTTCTGTAGAGATGAATCCCACGGTCACGGTCACCAATCTCCATAAATGTTGAGAGTCCGCTGAATCGCCGCCATCGCGAGATACGACGGCCACCGGTCTGTTTCGATTGCTCAAGATATTGGGGCTCTTCACCGCGATGATTTGCCGCTGCGAGCTTTCCAAGCATCTCGTGTGTTTCAATTGAATCATTCTGAATACCCCACCATCGTTTGGTATCAAGCAGCCCCGCCTCGTGAAAGAGAACTGTATCAACATCCGGACAGACAAGATGACCGGAGAGCTCGATATCATCGCCAGTATTGGCAACAACAGTGATATTGCTTTGATCGAAGACATCGCGCGCGCCGGCAAGAAGTTTCGGTGTCCCAGTTCCACCAGCGAGAAAGGTAACCATATGTGTATACAGGGGCTCAATGTTTTGAACGTTTTTTACTGTGACAGCTGCAGCGTGTTCACGAGTGTGAGAGATTCTGGGCATATTCTGCACGTCTTCAAGTAATTGTTGAGAAGGTCCGATATGTATTCTCAGCATTACGCTATCGGCTACACTCCACGATAGTCTGCACGAGTGGTCATTCACGTGTAGTCGGTGCTCCGATGCTATTCTCAGCAATCAAGCATGACTGAATCAGTGTGGTAGTGATATCAGCTGTATTTATATATCAGATGTACCGAAACCCTGTGTCTACAGACATCAACTCTCGGCTAATCAGTGAGAAAGTCTTTCACTGAATACATATTAGCATAAAGGACAAACACATAATTTATATGACAGTGATTAAGGATAGTGTCCATAACCATATTAATGTCAAAGGGGTGGCCCGCGCACTGCTTGATACTCCAGCGATGCAACGGCTTAGACGAATTAGTCAACTTGGGACGGTCCAGTTTGTCTATCCGTCTGCGAATCACAGCCGGTTTGAGCACTCGTTAGGTGTGTATCATCTTGTCACCAAGGCAATAGACACATTGGACATCCAAGGGATTCAAATGAAGCGGCTCCAAGCCGCAGCTCTTCTCCACGATATTGGACATGGACCCTACAGTCATAATATTGAACTAGTCACGCATCGCTACACCGGAAAGTATCACGACGATGTTGACGAAATCATTCACACCGAAAGTATAAGCGATACCTTGCGGGAATACGGGCTTGATCCGACTCATATAGCAAATTTAATCACAGGAGATGAAACATATGGGCAACTGATCGCTGGCGAACTTGATGTCGATCGAATGGATTATCTCGTTCGTGATGCACATCATACAGGTGTTCCATATGGAACAATCGATCATGAACGGCTTATTAACGGGCTCACCTTCGCTGACGGTGAGCTCGTCTTAGGTGCTGGAAATGTTCAAACAGCTGAATCGTTGTTAGTAGCGCGTGCGCTCATGAATCCCGTCGTGTATCAACATCACGTCGCCCGTATTGCCAAGGCAATGCTTCGGCAAGCCGCCGAGCGGCTGCTCAAAGAGACGGATATTTCTGCAACAGAGTTACGCCGGATGGATGACTACGAATTATTCGTTACGCTTCGAAAAGTGTCCGAAACAAAACGATTAGCCAAGCGATTAGATGAACGCAGGTTATTCAAGCGGGCCATGTGGGCCGAATTCAGTGCTGTTCCACCGAGAGTTCGTGAGATGTCGTATGAAGAGCTTCGGGAGGCCGAGGCGGAAATCGCTACTCAGCTGGAGACAGACCCAACGTCAGTCATTATCGACGTGCCACCGACGCCGACGATGACTGAATCAACTTCTCGGGTCATCGTGAGTGGGGAAATCAGGCAGTTATCAGATGAATCGCCGCTGGTTTCTGCGCTGCGAACTGCACAAAAACAACAGTGGCGAATGGGCGTGTATGTCCCAGCCAAGATGGCCGCAGAGGCAGGTGCCTACGCAACAAACCTGTTAGGTATCGAAGAAGATGGATCGTTTATTACAGAATATGAGACGCCATTGACGACGTTAGACGATTTTACAACATGAAAGATCAGGCCGTGATGATTCTGATCATCTGGACGTTTTGAGAAGTGTACTCAGAGAGTAGTTATCATGAATTAGATTGCGAGGGGAGGGATTTGAACCCACGGACTCCTACGAGAGCGGATCTTGAGTCCGCCGCCTTTTCCAGACTCGGCCACCCTCGCTTACTTCTATATGGAGTGAACCAACGGAATTGAATCCATCGGTTTCTTTTCAACAGGACTCACCGTTCTGCAAGTCGACCTCCATCAACTCCAACGTTCTCTCCACTGATATAGGCTGCATCGTCAGACAGAAAAAATAAAATTGGTGCTGTAACATCATCAAACGTTGCTGCCCTCCCCCGAGGAAATGAGCTCACATCTGAAGCAGTGTTCTTGACGGCAAAGGGAGAGACCGCATTGACTGTAATGCCTGCATCCTGGGTCTCAGAAGCAACCATCCGAGTAAACATTAATACACCGGTCTTAGCAACAAAATATGGAAAGTTCTCTGGATGGGAATAGAGTTGGTCACTATCAGCGAATCCGATATTGACGACTCGTCCCCAGCCGTCTTCCCGCATCGATTGCAATGCTGCTCTTGTGCAGAGAACAGTTCCGTAGAAATTCGTCTCGACAACCTTCTTCCATGCATTCCACTCAATCTCCTCCCAATGACGGGGATCAAAGTCTCCAACATTATTTATAAGGATATCAACTGGTCCAAGTGTTTCATTTGCCTGTCTAAAGAGTGAATCAACGCTGTCGGGATCGGTGATGTCAGCTTGAATAGCAGTCGCATTGACCCCCTGTTTAACAGCCGACTCAACAGTCCTTTCAGCCGCCGATTCACTTGTGTGATAGTGAACGATGACATCTGCACCGGCTGCTGCTATACGAAGTAATATCGCACGGCCAACGCGCTTTGCACTTCCAGTGATGAGCGCAGTCCGCCCGCGAAGATCTGGGATTGATGACATACTGAAGGTTTGGACCCGAACATGTTGAATTCGGCTATTTTTGATTCTTACAAACTTGATTCGGGTAACAGGCCATACAGAGCGAGGACCGAGTAGCACAGCGGGGCAGGGATATGACAGGACATTCCACATTCAGTGTTTTTCGATCGGCCTCAATTGGATCAGAACGCTGGCGTGAATATCGCCACAAGGCCACCACGTAAGCAGTCATAGAGCTAGCGATTTATGCTGAGAGGTATACGACGATGATGAGACTGCCGCATACCCTCGTGCAACTCTCGAAGACAGCTTGGTCGGGTTTTGACGAGCGAAGCTGGGTGAGGCGGTTCCACAATCACGAACTAAAGATGTTATATCAGCTCAGCGTCTATGATGCATGTGCGGATTTATGAATTAGGTGAAGGGGTCCCGGAGGTTGCAGTTATCGGAGCAATTCACGGTGATGAGCCCTGCGGAAAGGATGCAGTCGAACGACTTGTCGAGGCTGATATAGCAGTTGAACGTCCAGTAAAGCTTATTATAGCAAATGAGCAAGCGATCAAGGCAGAGCAGCGTTACGTAGATAACGATCTTAATCGTGCTTTTCCTGGCAGTCCAGAGAGTGATTCGCATGAAAATCGGCTCGCACATGACTTGCTCCGCGAAGTTCGAGGGAAAACAGTATTATCTCTCCATTCGACACAGTCTTCAGCCGAACCATTCGCGTTAGTTGAAGAGGTCGACGCGGTTTCACGGGCTGTGTGTCCGCATCTGCCGATCAAGAAACTCGTCGAAACCAAGCGGTTTTCTGACGGTCGGCTTATCGAACAAGCCCACACAATCGAAGTGGAATGTGGTCTCCAACAGAGTGACTCTGCGAGAAAAAATGCTTACTGGATTACACGCGCATTTCTCTCAGCCACGGGCGTGCTCTCAGCACCTATCGAAGGCGATGTCGAACCGCCGTTGTCGCTTCGACAGCGAGACGAAGGGGAGGTGATTGTTTTTCAGATGCTCAATCAGATTCCAAAAAAGCCGGCAAACAGTTACGAGGTTTTCGTCGACAATTTCCAGCAGGTGAACACTGGTGATTTGTTTGCCCGGGCTGATGAGGATCGGTATACTGCTGACCAATCATTTTTTCCGATACTACTCTCGGCACATGGATACGAGGATGTGTTCGGATACGCCGCCGACAGGGTCGGCACATTGAGATAACCAACACAGTCAGCCGACTCTATCTGTGAGCAGCGAGAGAATCCCGCCGTTCACGCCGGGCGTGGATGTCACGTGGCGTCGTGTATGGTTATCATCACTCAGAGGGTGGTTCGAATTCAACGAGCGTTAGCTCCCGATCCAATTTGCAGAAGTCATGTGGTGGCTCACCCTCAATTGATTTAATCTGATACTCAGTGTCAAAATCTGCTCCTGCCGGCTCACAGTATGGGTGGCTTGGGCATTCAGTGTGTGGGCATGGGCCTGAAAGCTTTACTTTCGACCCAGCATACGCCCCCTGTGAGTCGACGTTCGCTAGCACAGATGTCGGTTCAACCTCAACCGCTCTGACACCGTTTTCGTGTACAGCACATTCTAACAGCTGTGCATCTTCCCGAACTGCAGTGACTTCATACTGGACCCCGTCTGAAAGATTGAGACACTGGTCACGATAGGGGCAGCCCTCACATGAACTTGACTCACCCTGGTATACAAACTCCATTCCGACCGATGCTAATTGCTCGCCAATGAGAGTGATTTGTGACATGTCGGAGATATATATGAGACGAACTGTGTTAAGCGTGTGCGCCTGTGTGTGTATTCAGCCCGAAAGCGAATTCATGTTTATGAGAGCGCTTTGTGTCGTTTTTTGAGCCGTAAACAAGCAGAGACATCATGTCACCCGGGGAAGGTTTAAGACTGATGATTGCTAACATGCAGTACGCTTCGGACCGAGTAATCCAGCGACCCATCGCGTGTTGTTCATCAACCAATTCGATGTTTTGTCGTATCATCGTGCGTTGTCGTAGCAGCTTACCAGGGGTGATACCGCGGATGAAGCGTTGTCGTCCAGCAGACAATGAGAGGTGTGTCTGGGCGGGTCACTGCCAAATCGAGATATGACCGTGTCTGTCGCTGGTAAACTCATCGAAGCCTCAAACAATGAACGGTGACAGAGTTACCCTCGAGACACTCAGCCAACAGTATAAGACATCAGTCCCAACAGATCTCCGCGACTCAAAGTCATTTGATTGGTATCTTGAAGAGGTATATGAGGATCCGCGTGTTGCACGGAATGCTCACCAGCGGGTCGCGGATATGTTTGACTATTACGGCACAGAATATGATGAGGATGCCGGTGTTGTCGAATACCGGATGGCATCTCAAGATCCTCTACATGATGGTGAAAATACCTTCTATGGTCGCGAAGTACACGAGTCAATACATGAGTTTGTCAACAAAGTAAAATCAGGAGCGCGGCGACTCGGGCCGCAGAAACGAATTAAACTGCTCTTAGGTCCGGTTGGATCAGGGAAGTCACACTTTGACTGGATGAGCCGACGGTATTTTGAAGCATACACGCAGACAGATGCCGGCCGGATGTATACTTTCAGATGGGTCAATCTCTGTGAGGTAATTGAAGATCAAGACCCTGCTGATGATACGGTCCAATCACCAATGAATCAGGATCCGCTGGTTCTTCTCCCACAGAAACAGCGCAATAAGGTCATTGAGCGACTCAATGAGGAGCTAGATGCGCCATATACGATCCGGAATAAACAGACGCTCGATCCTGCCTCAGAGTTCTATCTTGACAATCTCCTGGCTCAGTATAATGACGATCTCGAAACCGTTTTAGAGAATCATATCGAGATCGTTCGTCTGGTTGCTTCAGAGAATAAACGTCAGTGTATCGAAACATTTGAACCGAAAGATAAAAAGAACCAAGACGAAACTGAACTGACCGGCGATGTCAATTACTCCAAGTTAGCCATCTACGGCGAATCAGATCCGCGGGCATTTGATTACTCAGGAGCGTTCTGTAACGCTAACCGAGGACTGTTCTCTGGAGAGGAGTTACTGAAACTCCAGCGAGAATTCCTCTATGACTTCCTTCACGCTTCACAAGAGCAGACAATCAAACCAAAGAATAATCCTCGGATAGACATCGATCAAGTGATCGTTGGCCGAACTAACATGCCTGAGTACCGAGAGAAGAAGGGCGATGAGAAGATGGAGGCATTTAATGATCGCACCAAGCGCGTCGATTTCCCATACGTGCTTGAATATGATGAGGAAGCTGAAATCTACCGAAAAATGCTTCGAAATGCCGATGTGCCAGATATGCATATTGAGCCACACGCGATGGAGATGGCAGGTCTCTTTGGAGTGTTAACTCGAATTAGTGACCCTGATGGAAACGTGTCACTTATTCAGAAGGCAAAGGCGTACAACGGAGAACTCGATGACGGCGATGACATCGATGTCAAAAAGATTCGTGAAAATGGGGAACAAAAGGCTGACATCGGAGAGGGAATGGAAGGTGTCTCAGCGCGCTTCGTTGGTGATGAGATTGCTGAAGCAATCATGGACTCACGGCACCGTGGGCGAACGTATCTGTCACCGTTGTCAGTGTTTTCGCACTTCGAGACGAATCTCGAAAACCACGGGTCAATTCCAGAAGAGAATCTTGATCGGTATTACCGATATCTTGAGATGGTCCGCGAAGAGTATCGTGAAAGGGCGATTGAAGATGTTCGACACGCCCTCGCATATGATTTAGATGAGATTCAACGCCAGGGTGAGAAGTATATGGATCACGTGATGGCGTATATTGATGATGCAACTGTCGAAGATAGTCTTACCGGACGCGAGCAAGACCCAGACGAAACGTTCTTGCGGTCTGTTGAGGAGGAACTCGAAATTCCAGAGGATCGAAAAGATGACTTCCGTCAAGAGGTATCAAACTGGGTATCCCGACGAGCACGTGAGGGGACCTCGTTCGACCCGCAGGATAACGACCGACTGCGGCGTGCGCTTGAACGGAAGCTCTGGGAGGATAAAAAGCACAATATAAACTTCTCTGCGCTGGTGAGTGCCAACGAGTTGGACGACGATGAGCGTAACTCATGGGTAAGCGCGCTCGTTGACCGGGGCTACTCTGAGGCAGGTGCGCGAGAGGTTCTGGAATTCGCAGGTGCCGAGGTGGCTAAGACCGAGCTAGAGGCATGAGCCAGCCACATCATTTCTTTGCGGAGGCTAACAGTCAACTTCGCGGGACATATGAACAGCCACTCAGTCTTCAGGAATACGTCTCACGCGCATTCGAGAATCCATCAATAGCCTCACACGCTTCAAAGTATCTTTTAGAGGCAATCGAATCGATGGGAACACGAACGGTGTTTGAAGAAGGTGAGAGTCGTGAGCGATATCGGTTTTTCGATGACCCAGCAAACGACGGCAAGCATGCTGTGTTAGGAAATACAGAGGTACTCAACAGGTTTGTTGATGACCTTCGGACGATCGCTGCTGATCGAGGGAAGTCAGAGAAAATTCTCTGGTTCGATGGTCCCACAGCAACAGGAAAATCAGAATTGAAGCGGTGTCTAATTAACGGATTACGGGCATACTCAAAGACAGATGCAGGCCGTCGATATACGGTCGAGTGGAATATTACTGCTGCGGACGAAACCCGTGGACTCTCGTATGGCGGTGAGGTGAGCGGACCTGAGGCCGACCGCGACTGGTATGAGAGCCCCGTTCAAGCACATCCACTGTCTGTATTCCCTCGGTCAGTAAGACAGACGCTCTTAGGAGAGCTGAACGAGGAAGCCACGAATCATATTCAGACGACGGTCAGTGAGGAACTTGATCCGTTTTCCCGTGAAGCGTACAATTATCTTGAGGAGACATATCGTCGCGAAGGCGTCGATCAACTGTTTTCAACAATCACCGACCCGCAGCATCTTCGAATTAAGAATTATATCGTCGATGTTGGCCAGGGTATTGGCGTGCTTCATTCGGAGGACGATGGAACCACCAAAGAACGCCTCGTCGGGTCTTGGATGCCCAGCATGCTTCAAAAACTGGACTCACGCGGGAGAAAAAATCCGCAGGCATTCAGTTATGATGGTGTGTTGTCGCAGGGCAACGGTCTGCTGACGATTGTAGAGGATGCCTCACAACATGCAGACTTACTACAGAAGTTGTTGAATGTCCCCGATGAAGGACATGTAAAGTTGGACAAAGGAATCGGCATGGATGTGGACTCGCAGTTACTGATCATTTCGAATCCAGATCTCAACTCTGAATTGGACAAGTATGCCGATCGAAATGGAGAAGACCCGCTCAAAGCGCTGAAGCGCCGACTGGACCGACACGAGTTCAGATACCTAACGAATATTTCGCTCGAGGCAGAACTCATTCGTCGGGAGCTGACAGATGAGACAACTGTCTGGCAAGCAAGCGACGAAGCAGATCTCAAGTCAAAGATTCGAGCTCCACTGAGTATGGACGTGAGACAGGAGCCTGGAGCGGTCTCTGAACGTGAACTTGCCCCACACGCAATTGAAGCTGCGGCACTGTACAGTGTCGTCACACGATTGGAGCCTGACGAACTTTCGCGCGGATATGATCTTGTTGACAAGGCGCTTCTGTATGAATTCGGATACATTCAAGAGGGCGACGAGCGGACACCGGTCGAAGACTTCGGTTTCTCAGCGGAAGGTGAGGGGTCCCAAGGCATTCCAGTGACATTCACGCGAGATATTATCGCTGATCTCTTACACAAGGAGTTCGACCGCCACCATCCAGAGCTTGATGTTGGCTCAGTGGTAATGCCTACAGATATCTTAGACGCTATGACAAGCGGACTTCGGGAAGCTCCGGTATTTTCGCGAGGAGAGCGATCAGAGTACCGTGAACACATTAGCCCGGTTCGTGAGCATATTCAAGAACGACAAGAAGAGGATGTGCTCGCAGGGCTGCTTTCAGAGCGGTCTGTCGAGCGAGAAACCGTGGAATCGTACGTCGAACATGTCTATGCATGGTATGATAACGGAACTGTCGAAACACGTCGAGGACCAGCAGACCCTGACCCGCTCCGGATGAAGTTATTCGAGACTGAGCAACTCGGTCGGTTTGAGGCAGCCGATTACGCTGGGACGACGCCATCGAACGCAGTGAAACGATTTCGAAAAGAGAAGGTCATCACCGCGCTCAATCGGTATGCGTGGGAAAATCGAGGCGAAGGATTCACTATCGAGAATGTTGACCTCTCGGAGATTCCTGTTATTCGAGCTGTACTCGATGAGCATGACTGGGCTGATATCGAGCGACTGTACGAAGACTTCGATCCGACACAGTGGAATAATCCACCCGCGAATACGGAGACTGCAAGAGCAAAGGAGCGGACGATTGAATACATGTGTGAACAGGGATACAGTAGGGCGTCTGCTGAGCTCACAAGCCGTACTGTGTTACGGGAGATAGCTGACAAATGGGACTGAGAGAAGATCTTGAGCGATTCAAAGAAATTGGAGAAGAACGCCGCGAAGACTTAGAGTCGTTTATCAGATATGGTGATTTGAGCAACTCTGATGCCGACCAAATCCAGATTCCGATCAAAGTTGTCGATTTACCAGAATTTGAGTACAGCCAAATAGATAAAGGCGGTGTCGGCCAAGGAAACGATTCGACACCAGATGTTGGTCAACCTGTTGGTGACCCGACTGAGGCTGACGGCGACGGAGATGAAGCTGATGATGGTGATCAAGAAGGTGAACCCGGTGATGAAGAAGGTGAACATGGCTACTATGAGATGGACCCCGAGGAATTCGCTGAGGAGCTTGATGAGGCCCTTGGACTGGACTTAGAGCCAAAAGGTAAGGAAGTCATCGAAGAAGTCGAGGGTGATTTCACCGATATTACGCGGAGCGGTCCAAATAGCACACTTGACTTTGAGCGACTATTCAAGCAGGGGCTCAAGCGGAAGCTTGCGATGGATTTCGATGAGGACTATGTCCGTGAGGCGATGCGTGTCGAAGGGCAGGATCCGCGATCAGTATTTGAGTGGTGTCGAAACGAGCAGATTCTCGTCTCACTGTCTTGGATTCAAAACGAGTGGGAGACAATCCCAATGACAGAGCGAGATCGCTATAGCTCATTTGAGGCAATGCAGTCAGTGAATGAGCGAACACCTCCAGTCCAACTTATTCGCGAGAAAGGGCTCACAGAGGTTCCATTCCGAAGTGAGGATGAGCGATATCGGCAACCAGAGATTGAAGAAACTCGACAAAAAAATGTCGTAGTCGTCAACATACGTGATGTCTCTGGGTCAATGCGGGAGACAAAGCGAGAGCTCGTTGAGCGAACGTTCACACCGCTTGATTGGTATCTGACTGGAACGTATGACCACGCTGAATTTGTTTACATTGCCCACGATGCAGAGGCGTGGGAAGTCGAACGATCCGATTTCTTCGGAATACGGTCTGGTGGCGGAACGCGGATTTCAAGTGCATATGAACTTGCCAAAGACATTCTCGAGTCGCAGTATCCGTGGTCAGAGTGGAATCGATATGTTTTCGCAGCAGGAGACTCGGAGAATGCAGCCAATGATACCACTGAAAAAGTAATCCCTCTCATGGAATCAATCCCAGCAAACAAACACGCGTACGTCGAAACGCAGCCAGGCGGCACCGCAATTAATGCAACTCATGCAGAAGAAGTTGAGCGTGCGTTTCGCGACAATGCCAGTATTAAAGTCGTTTCTGTGAGTGAACCGGCCGACGTCATTGACGGGGTTGAATCGATTTTAAACAGTTCTTAAGACATTAGCATGGCAAACAGAATCAGACAATTCAAAAATCGCGCTCGTGATGAGGCACAGCAACTTGAGGAACCGGTGAAAGAGGCCGCAGCGTTGGCCGAAAAGCTTGGTCTTGACCCATATCCAGTCAAGTACTGGGTGGTCGATCACGATGATATGAATGAGTTGATAGCATATGGAGGCTTCCAACGGCGCTATCCACATTGGCGATGGGGAATGAGCTATGATCGACAACAAAAACAAGACCAGTTTGGTATGGGGAAAGCGTTTGAAATTGTCAATAATGACAACCCGAGCCATGCCTTTCTTCAGGAATCGAACTCGAAAGCCGACCAGAAGGCAGTCATCACTCACGTCGAAGGCCATGCTGACTTCTTCCAGAATAACAATTGGTTTCGTCGATTTAGCGGTGAAGAGAGCCTAGAGGCCGCAGCGATGCTGGAATCACACGCTGAGACAGTCCAGCGATATATCGATGATCCAGACATCAATCAAGAAGATGTAGAGCAGTTTATCGATGCGATTCTCTGTTTAGAGGATACGATTGACCAACACCGGCCGATGGAGTACGACCCGGATGATGACGACACAGAGACGGCCGAGATCGCTGACAGACTGGACCAACTGGATCTTGCAGATGATGTGAGGCAGGAAGTTTTCGATGACCAGTGGATTGAACAGATGGATGAGCCAAAGAGCCCAGGTGCTTCGCTTGAGCAACCGCGAACTGATGTCTTGGGCTTCCTCCGGGATCGTGCACAAACATACGATCCAGAGACCGAATCGACGGTCGACATGGAACCATGGCAAATTGAGGTTCTCGACACGCTGCGAAAGGAGGCATACTACTTTGCACCTCAAAAAATGACAAAGGTCATGAATGAGGGTTGGGCGAGCATCTATGAGTCGCTGATGATGAGCGAAGAGGGATTCGCAAGTGAGAATGAGTTCCTCACGTACGCCGACCACCAATCCCGTGTATTGGGTTCACCAGGATTGAATCCATACAAACTCGGCAAGGAACTGTGGGAGTATATCGAAAATACAGCAAATCGACGCGAAGTCGTTGACAAGTTGTTGCGTGTCGAAGGAATCACCTGGCGAAACTTTCACGACAAGCTCGACTTTGATCGCGTGAGATCGCTGCTTGAGCCTGACCCACGTATTGATCGGATCACGCCCCAAACGGTTGATGAGTTACAGACTCTTCCTGATGATGACCCTCGTGTCGACTGGGAAACACTGGATAGAGCACTCTCAAACCCAGAGAGTGTTGATATTGACCAATATCCGTGGAAGGTATTGACGTATGAAGGCCTCGCCAGTAGGCATTTCTCCTTGGTCAAACCACAAAACAGAGGCTTTATTTCACAGATTCGTCACGAAGAGCTTGAGCAATTAGATAGATATCTGTTTGATAGCGATCGATACGACACCGTCGAAGCCGCGTTGGAAGAAGTCTCAAAAACCGCTGGATGGGAACGCATGCTTGAGGTTCGAGAGAGTCATAACGATGTGACGTTCATTGATGAGTTCCTCTCTGAGGAGTTCGTCTCCACAAATAATTATTTCACATATGAGTACACGCAAACGACTGAGGATTTCAGGGTCGCTTCAACAGATCCAGATGACGTAAAACAGAAATTATTATTATCCTTTACCAATTTCGGAAAACCAACGATCGCAGTATTCGACGATAATTTCAAGAATCGTGGGGAACTTCTCCTGGGACATCGATATAATGGAATCGCGCTCGATCTTGAACAGGCGGCGTCGGTTCTTGAGCGAGTGCATACACTCTGGGGTCGGCCAGTAAACCTGATGACGATTCGGAAAGAATATGAGGAACACGAATTAGAAGTTGCCCGGCGACGGAATCGTGAGCCAGAGCCAACCGAAAAAGGGGTCCGTATCCGATACGACGGTGAAGACGTCACTCAGACTGAATTGGCCGAAGAATTGAGCGAGCGGATACAAGCAGCTGACATTGACTACGACACGAAGCCAGATGAGTGGCTTGCCTGATGCAGTGCTCACAGGTTATACCATTGAATTGAGCTGAGCGAAGCCAATCTCAGCATGTGGATTTCAACATCTGACTGTGTCCAACCCAGTCCATTTACTCTCCTTGTTTCACGTCCCTACAACGTTTCGAGGAGACACAGCCTCGTGGGATGAATCCGACAACAGCCGAAACAACGACGACGGTTCGTCCCGTTGAATGTTGTCCCGAGCCCGAGGGAAGAATACGTCACCGTGGCGGGAGATCCTGCTATCTCGATCAACAGCCGAACTGGCACGGCCTGTGACGGTGAAAACTACGACTTCAGTCGTGGGAGGATGTCAGACACGGTATATCACTCCGTTGTCTGTAAGACGGAGTCCAATCTCGTGAAATATGCCTCTCGCGGAACTTGATATGGATCACGGAAGTCAAATTCACCGGCATGAAATGACTGAGCAAGCGCATATCCCCCTTCGATTGCTCTTTGACGCGTATTGAACGCCTGAATTCGGAGATCAATATCTGGTTCTAGCGTGAGAGCAGCATGCCACGTATCAGTCGTTAGTTGTGATGCACCAGGGCGATTCGCACGAGAACTATTTGAAATGAGAAGTGTTGGAATACACTCTGGTGGAAGGTCCTGATCCTCAGAGAAAATATCTGGCCGATATAGGAGAATAACTCTCCCATCCGATTCTTCATTCCAGAGATGCCAACCAGTCGGTGGGTCTGGTGCATGCGTCACTGTCATATACGTAAAAAATTAGGAATCATTCGATTGGCTTTAGCTTTTAGACTTCGAGATAGTTTGGTTTGGGAGTATATTTAGCAGTTTGCTGGTGTATGCTTAACCGCTGTGATGAGGTGAGGTCTCAGGAGTTCCGCTGGGATCTCAGATGACCGCTCGTCAGTAGGGACTGACTGATCCGAAAGAGATGCTAACAGGATTTCTCATCAAGAATTGGTGGTTAGTTGAGAAGGCGTCCCAGTACAGCATAGTATCAAGCGACATCAGAGGATAGGATAGAGCCATTGACAAGACCGCGTAGAGCCACGTCCAAAACCTGTCGAGAAGTGTACAATCACACGCTCACTCAAGAGTCTCATCATTCTTCTGATGAGAACAAGCCGCCGTATAACACCATGCGAGCTTCCCGAGTGGAAGCGAGAATGGTCAGAATTGAAACAACTGTACTTGAAATGCTTGCAGATGACAGCCCGATATCTCAAACACAGTGAAAGCGTCTTCGAATCGCTCACAGAACGTTGATTTTGGTCGACTCAAGTGGAAAGCATCATAAGAGTACCGCAGTCTTAAAGCCAATCAGTCAGGCAATAATGTGAATAGTCATACGGGTCGAACTGGTCACACTATCATGAATGTCTCAAAACTCGGTGGCTTCCGCTTGTACTCCTATCGACAACTTACAGAAGACGCAGACATCACTGAAGTCATTCTGACAAAACAAAAAACAAGAAACTGGGCGGTCAGTATCGTTGGCGGCGCGATGCTAAATATCTAGCAAAACCGGCCGTCGAAAGTATGGGCGTCCGAAACATGATTGACCTTGGCATCATAAATTGTCCGCGATTTCAAGAACCACACGTTTAGCTAAGAGGAGGCTCACAGAGGGCGCATTGAGAAACGGTATTGGACTCTTTCCCGCAAGCAAATTTGGCTACCCGCTCGTTTACGATGGAGTCGCTCCCTCAACCAAGCGGCGTCGACCGCTGAGTTGAGTGGGATAGTTCACTTGCGGTTTACTCAGAAACATGTGGCATAGAACTGCAGTCTTGAAAGTGACTTCGCGCGTTCTCTTGACCAATAAGGACTTCATCACACTCGCATTGATACACTGCCATATAATCCCCAATCTGGGTCAAGCTGGATTTCATAACCGTTCGTACACAGATTACATGCCGTAGAACTAAGACCCTATTCCCCATGCACAAAACGCACACGACCTGCTTTGATGCTATATAGATTCATCGTGTGCTTAGTTTCTGTCATCACACGGAAGAGAATGCTCGATAGGGGATTTGAACCCCTGTCCTCGGCTCGAAAGGCCGAGATGATTGGCCGGACTACACCAATCGAGCATATATGTAAAAGTGAACGATACGCTCTGTTAAATATTCCGTTCGCAGATGCAGAAATACGATGCAGTCACGCGTAAGTTCTATACACTCTGGCTCATATCATGCACGAGTATGAGTCAATCTTACAATCGAGACCTCGTTGAAGACTTTGGTCGATGGCAGGAGTTCTCAGCAGGAATGTGGGCTTGGATATTCCACAAGTTCACTGGCTGGGTCCTCGTGGGCTATCTCTTCACGCATATTGCAGTGTTATCAACTGCACTGGAGAGTCCCGAGGCGTATACCACAACTATACAAACGCTGGAGGGACTCTTAGTTGTCCGGTTACTCGAGATTGGATTGCTCGCGGTCGCTGTGTTTCACATTCTCAATGGACTTCGTCTGCTGTTCATTGACCTCGGCGTCGGGCTGGAATCGCAGGATCGAAGTTTCTACGCATCACTCATTCTAACTGGGGCAATCGTCGTAGCCAGCGTCCCAACATTCCTCGCTGGGGTATTCGGATAATGGCAGAGCGTTATACATCGTTCCGACGCGGCGGACGAAGATGGCTGTGGCAGCGAATTACCGCAGCATTTCTCATCATCGTATTAGCATTCCACTTTTTTCTGCTACACTTTGTTCACCATGCAAATGAGGTCACATTCGGGATGACACAGGGTCGAATGCAAGAATTAGCATACTTTTCATTGATGGTATTATTCTTGATCACCGCAACATTTCATGGAGTAAATGGAGTATACAATGCGCTGATTAATCAGGGAGTCACGGGCAAAAAAAAGACCATAATGAAACTTGTCCTCTCTGCAGCGAGTTTACTTCTCATCGCACAGGGACTTCGAACAGCAGTCGTTTGGGCCGACGGTGTTCCAATATAATCCAATCATGAGCACACAACTCACACAACAGGCGAAAGAAGAGTCATCCAGTCAATCTGAATCAGAGACAACTGAAGTCGAAGAACAGCGTCAAGAGGTAACAAGGAATGCGACTGCTGACGAGGAGACGTACCACCTCAAAGTGTTCCGATATGACCCTGAAATAGAGGGAAAAAAGGAGCCGCGATTTGACGACTTCTATGTGCCATATCATCAAGGAATGACAGTCTTGGATTCATTAATCTATGCTCGGGATACATACGATTCAAGTCTCACGTTCCGCCACTCCTGTCGACAGGCTATCTGTGGCTCTGATGCAATGTTCGTCAATGGGTCACAGCGGCTTTGTTGTAAGACACAGCTATCCGATCTTGAGGAACCTGTCCGTATTGAACCACTTCCTCATCAAGACGTCATTAAAGATCTTGTGGTGAACATGGAACACTTCTATGATCAGATGGAGGCTATCGAGCCATATTTTCAGACGGAGGATCTTCCAGATGGTGAGTTTGACGAGCAACGACAATCACGCGAAAATCGTGAGAAAATAAAGATGTCGACACGCTGTATCTGGTGTGGGGCCTGTATGTCATCGTGCAATATTGCTGCGGAGGATAATCAATACTTAGGGCCCGCAGCGATCAACAAAGCTTATCGATTTGCCATGGACGACCGCGAGGGTGATGAAATGAAACAACGGCGTTTGGAGATAATTGAGCAAGAACATGGCGTCTGGCGGTGTCAGACTCAGTTTTCATGTACAGAGGTCTGTCCAAAGGACATTCCGCTCACAGAACATATCCAAGAGCTCAAGCGAGAGGCAGTGAAAAATAACCTCAAGTTTTGGTGAAACAACTAAGTTACCTCAATCCAACCTATATTCAGGCAATTATCCATGCACAATCACGATGTCATAGTAGTCGGCGCTGGTGGGGCGGGACTCCGAGCAGCAATCGCAGCACAGCAGGAGGGTGCTGATGTAGCCATTGTTTCAAAGCTCCATCCGGTGAGGAGTCACACTGGTGCTGCCGAGGGGGGTATCAATGCGGCGTTGCGAGAGGGTGACTCATGGAGCAACCATGCATATGATACAATGAAGGGTTCAGACTATCTCGGTGATGCTCCCGCAATTGAAACACTGGCACAGGATTCCCCAGAGGAAGTCATTCAGCTTGAAAACTGGGGAATGGCATTCTCCCGAGACGATGATGGGCGTGTCAGTCAGCGACCATTTGGTGGCCTCTCATTCCCCCGAACGACGTACGCAGGGGCAGAAACTGGTCACCAACTGCTCCACACGATGTATGAGCAACTCGTCAAGCGTGGGATACAGGTATACGACGAGTGGCACGTATTAGATTTGGTCGTCACAGATGAGCCAGCACCTGAGGAGCGAACATGTCATGGTGTTGTTGGGTATGACGTCCAGTCAGGCACGATCGAAGGATTCCAAGCCCGCGATGGGGTTATCCTTGCCACTGGAGGGCTCGGACAGGTGTATGATCATACGACGAATGCTGTTGCCAACACAGGCGATGGTGTCGCGATGGCATATCGGGCTGGCACCCCAATTGAGGACATGGAATTCATCCAATTCCATCCAACAACACTCCCATCCACAGGAGTGTTGATCACCGAGGGAGTACGAGGAGAGGGGGGGATTCTATATAACTCCGAAGGTGAGCGGTTCATGTACGAACGGGGGTACGCAAACAACGATGGAGAATTAGCGTCGCGAGACGTTGTTTCACGAGCAGAGCTGACAGAGGTGAATGAGGGGCGAGGAATCGGAGATGAATACGTTCACCTGGATATGCGCCACCTCGGTGAGGACCGCATCGTCGATCGTCTCGAAAATATCATTCACCTATCGAATGATTTTGAGGGAGTCAATCCAGTTGAACAACCAATGCCCGTCAAGCCTGGCCAACATTATGCAATGGGGGGTGTCGAAACAGACGAAAATGGTCAAACATGTATCGAAGGGCTGTACGCTGCTGGGGAGTGTGCGTGTGCATCAGTACATGGATCAAATCGATTGGGTGGGAACGCACTGCCCGAGTTAATCGTTTTCGGCGCCAGAGCAGGACATCATGCCGCTGGCCGAGATCTCAAACAGGCTGAGATTCCAACTGGAAAAGAGGGTGAATGGGAACCCGGTGAGTTGATATACCCTGTCGAGCCTGGTGAACTTGACCACTCAGGTGGTGATGCGATTGCAGATGGTGGACATACAGCGACTGCCCCGGTGATGTCACCAACAGAGCTAATCAAAGGTGCAGTCGAGTCAGCAAGATCACATGTTGACGCGCTGTTGAGTAATCCAGATGGACAAAATCACGCAGAAATCCGCTCAGATGTCCAACAGTCAATGACACAGCATGTGAACGTATTCCGTGAAGAAGATGGACTGAAAACGGCATTGAAACAAATCAACTCTGCAAGAAAGGAGTATCAATCCGTTGGCGTAGCTGACCAGTCGCGGACGTTCAACACAGATCTCCTCCACACGATAGAAACGCGGAATATCATCGACCTTGCGGAGGCAATTACACTGGGTGCACTTGGTCGTAAGGAGTTCCGTGGGGCGCATTGGCGAAAGGAACATCAGGAGAGGAAGGATCAAAACTGGCTGAAGCACACAATGCTATCTTGGAACGGTGGGTCACCCGAGTTGTGGTATAAACCTGCTGTTCTTGAGGGTGAAAGTAAGACATACGAGCCGAAAGTTCGGAGTTACTGAGCGAATGGATGTAGACACATCTTACTCTTGTCGATCGTCGGATTTCCATTCAATAAGCTTGAGGTGGACCCGCCGTCCTCAAGGAGTCAACTTTGCTGGCGAGCGGGGGGAGGAAACCGATGGACGTGTTATATACACTAAGACCTCATTGAGGAAACAAATTTAGTATAGAACAAAATACTGAGCGTGTATTTCGACAGATGTCGTTAGTTGGTTTTATTATTGTCGAAGGTATACGCATGATATATAATGCATACATCGGCCGACACACAGCGACAACCCACATCCGAGGTTTCAACTGTGCCTTCCGACATTAATTCACCCCGTGCGAAGTTGGTGTATCTATTTTTATCCACTCATGGTGAAACAGATATCTCAGAGATGCAATCAGCTCTCGATATGAAAAAAATATCTCTCTATAGTATTTTATCGACTCTGTGCGAGCGGGACCTAATCGATCAAGATAACGAATCCTACTGCCTCTGTCCGTCACGGTAACAGATTTTTACCTTGACGAGAGGAAAGATAGATAGCGGCCGTATGAACCGTTTCAGATATTGAATCAAACCGGATTGAAATTACGCTCTCTCGACACCCAAATCAGTTTTATTAAACATGGGTAGCTATACATGATTGAATATGTCTCGCAGATTCAATCGAAGAGATGTAATAAAAGGCGCAAGTGCTATTAGCATCGCAACAGTCGCAGGCTGTACTGGTGGGGGCCAAGGCGGCAGTGGTGATGGAACACAAACCACTACTGGGGGTCAATCCGACAGTGATGATGGAACCCAAACTACCAGTGGAGGCCAAGGCGGCAGCAGTCAAACGCGAACCATTTTGCAGGGAATTCTTATGCCTGAGACGGGTGATCTCTCTTCAGTCGGAAAGCCGATTCGAGATGGAGCTATCTTGCCATTGACCCAGCTACAAGAGGCGGATACGAACTTTGAGTACGATTATCAGGTCGGCGACACACAGACGAATCCACAGGCTGGCATTTCCGCAGCCGAGACGCTTATCAATAATGGATATCCTGCGGTGACTGGACCTGCGTCCTCGGGAGTCAATCTACAGGTTTCACGGCAAGTATTTATACCGAATGAGACTGTTGGCATCTCACCATCATCAACATCGCCGACTGTGACGGATTTAAACGATAATGATTTTATCTTCCGTACACCGCCATCAGATGCACTACAAGGGAGAGTGATCGCTCAAGTAGGCACTGAGAATCTGAATGCAGCAACCGCCTCAACTATGTTCGTGAACAATGATTACGGCCAGGCCCTCTCAGATTCATTCTCTGAGGCGTTCAGTGGAGAGGTTCTGAATACAGTGGCGTTCGAAAAAGAGCAACCATCATACACATCTCGACTTGAGCAAGCATTGAGCGATAGTCCCGACATGATGGTTATTATCGGGTATCCGGCCTCTGGCATTCAGATATTCAGAGATTACTACAGTGATTTCGACACAGGAACCAATATTGTAGTGACCGATGGGCTAAAAGATCCGGGCTTACCGAGCGAGGTTGGAAGTGATATGACAAGCGTGCGAGGAACGGCTCCGACAGCGGCCGGTCCTGGAAGTGAGTTCTTCGCCACCTCCTTTGAGGATGAATATGGAAGTGAGCCAGGAGTATTTACATCGCAGGCCTACGACGCCACAGCAGTCTCTATACTGGCGAATGTCGCTGCTGGTTCGAATGAGGGGCCAGCAATACGGGATAACATGCGGACTGTAGCCAATCCCGATGGTACTGAATATGGACCGAGCGAACTTGCAGAGGCAGTGAACGCTGTAGCAAGTGGTGAGTCAATCAACTATGTCGGTGCGTCCTCACCGGTTGACTTTGACGAGAATGGTGATATGCAAGCTGTCACATACGAAATATTCAGTTTTACACAGGATGGTGTTGAGACACAAACCACGATTCAGTTCAGTTCATGAGTTCATCCGAGGTTGAATATGATCGAATGTAGATCATGAGCTTGCGGACATCGCTCAGTTCGGTCTCACATTTTAAACGGTAACGAGTAGAATTCTATGGGTCACCGTACCCATGGATGAATGCGACAAACGCCCGAGTTAAATCGCATCTTCAATTGACCCGCACCCCAATATATCGATAGTGGAGCAGACGTTCAACTACCGCGTCTACCCAACCGAGGATGTGCCGAGCGAAGCTCGTAGAAGCAGGAAGCCACGGGCTACCCGACCCGTGGTAATTCACACGCTCAATCCTGGCTCAATCCTGTCTCATTCTTTGATATATCAAGAATACTCAAGATTGAAATGAGCTCCCGTCGTGCGGAAGGTAGCACCACGTTGATTACGATGTTGCAAAGAGAAAGTCCCGCCCTCAACGAATCGCGTCACGTGGTGGGCGAAGTCGGGCCGGAACAGTTGGCTCACGAGTAATGAAGTGATCTCGCCTCGCAAAGCTACCCAACTGACACTCACCCACCTAAGAAATCCCGCCTCACTTGCTCGTCGTGGAGTAACTCCATCCCATTATCGACATATCTATTCGCACCATCTACCAGCACATATCCACGGTCACATCGACGCAATGCCTCTTTTGCATTTTGTTCTACCATCAGGATGGCTGTCCCATCGTTATTGATATCGTCAATTCGGTCAAACATATCTGCGACGAGGTCAGGAGCCAGCCCTGCAGATGGTTCGTCCAATAATAATAAATCTGGATTTAACATGAGTGCACGTCCCATGGCCAGCATCTGTTGTTGTCCGCCGCTGAGTTGTCCGGCTTTCTGTCCTTTTCGCTCACGGAGGATAGGAAATCGGCTGTATATGTCTTGCAATCGGTCTTCAGGGACCGAATCGAGAATATATGCACCCATCTCCAGATTTTCCTCAACGGTGAGTCCGGAAAATACGTTTTCATTTTGTGGCACGTATCCGATTCCATGATGAATAATCTCATCAGGGTCTAACTCATGGATCGGAGTTTCTGCGAAGACAACTTGTCCGTTCATGATTGTTGTCAAGCCAAACACAGACTTCATGACGGTTGATTTTCCAGCTCCATTTGGACCGACAATAGTCACGTACTCCCCATTAGTCACAATCAAATTAATGCCTTGTAGAATCTGTAGGTCACCGTAACCCGCGTCCAGCCCAGAAACGCCTAGCAGTGGTTCATTATCTGGAAGACAGTGTGTTGACGTATCAATGTCTGCTATTGTGCTCATACAGGATCGCCCAAATAAGCATCAATCACTCTCTCATTCTCTCGTATTGCATCTGCATCACCATCAGCAAGGACCTGTCCTTGATGCATAACGATAATCCGCTCACAATGATTCATAATTATGTTCATATCGTGTTCCACAAGTAAGAACGTGTATCCTTCATCACAGAGAGTATGAATGCGATCGAGGAGTTTCTGCTCAAGTGTTGGGTTGACACCAGCTAATGGCTCGTCCAGGAGTACGACCTCAGGGTCTGTCATGAGCGCACGGGCCATTTCGAGTAATTTTGCCTGCCCACCAGAGAGATTCCCTGCGTACTCACCGGCCAAGTGGTCAATTTCGAAGAACTCAAGCATCTCCCAGACCCGCTCGCGATTTTTCTCCTCTTGCTTGATAACCGCCTCACGAAGTCCTGGTAAAACACTTCGAAGCAATGATTCACCCTGCTGATGTTTTGGGCTTAACATCATGTTCTCCATAACTGTCATCTCGGAGAGTTCCCGCGCAATCTGGAATGTACGAACGAGACCCTGTTGTGCAATTTCGTGTGGGCTGTCCGTGGTAATGTCAGTGTCATCAAAATACACACGACCAGCAGTTGGTGTATAGACACCAGTAATACAATTAAATGTCGTCGATTTCCCAGCACCGTTCGGACCGATCAGTCCGGTTAATGAGCCTTTCTCGACGGCAAATGAGGTATCAGCGACAGCGGTGATACCACCAAACTCTTTTCGCAACGATTCGACACGCAATGGTGTCTCAGTTGTTGTATTTTCTGAGAGAGTGAGTGTCTGCTGACTCATGACGACTTCTCCTTATTTACTCTTGACTGAGATTGCGGCCGTTCACCGAGATTCACGGCTGCTGCATCCTCTTTCCGATGTCCAAGAATCCCATCTGGGCGACGCTGTATGAGATAGATTAACAATACTCCGATTCCGACGAAGCGGAGCGGTCCAATATTTGTGATGATATATGGGACAATCGCCCCATCTATGGCTGCAGCGAATGATCCTGGTGGGGAGGCATTGCCGGAGAAGTTTTGTGACACGAACTGTGGAACGTAGAATAACAGTGATGAAAACATAATTCCTCCGAGAATACTGCCTGTGTTTGACCCTGCGCCCCCGATTATCAGTGCAATGAAAATGAAGAATGTGATATTTGGTCGAAAGGACAGGTCATTTACAAAGCCTGAACGACCGAGCCAGAGGTACCCACCTAGGCCCATCAGCGCACACCCAAAAGCGAATATCTTGAGTTTGTATATACTCGTGTTTTTGCCTAACGAGGAGGCAACGAGTTCGTCTTCTCGAATCGCCTTCAGCACGCGACCAAATGGAGAAGAGCCGATTCGGACGATAATCGAGTAAAATATTGCCACAGTTGCGACAAGTATGAACATGTATATGAGTCCCGTAAAGACTGGTGTGTTGATACCGACCGCCGCTGCTGCTTCTGCCAGCGTTGCCATGCCTGGAACCGTCTCGGTCACGGCGCCTCCAATACTCCCTGGTGCAGGGTACCTAATCCCCCGACCGCCACCAGTTCCGAGTGTCCGTCCTGCAAGAGTGAATTCTGCCAGTGACTGTGATTTAATCGATAATCGAATGATTTCTGATAGAGCCACGGTCACGATGGCCAGATAGTCCGCTCGCATTTTTAACGCTGGGAGCGCGGTTAGCAATCCGGCGATTGCCGTTGCGACCATGCCGCCGAGAATTGCAATCGGCACTGGGAGTCCAAGTCCGGGACCCGGCATCATCGTTGGTGGTGAAGAAAGAATCGCAGTGACGTAAGTTCCAATCGCCATAAACCCTGCAACTCCGATGTTGAATAATCCCGTATATCCCCAGTGAAGATTCAGCGCTAACACGAGCATACCATACCCTGCTGCAAAGACGGTCACTGCCCGCAATGTGTTCACGATTCCTCCGATGGGGAAGCCTGCAAGCAATCCAAGAGCAATACAGAGAAGATACACACCTGCAAGCAACCCAGCAATCATTCGAAGGTCGTTATCACCGACCATCTCGCCAATTGCTGTAATAACAGTCTCACGGACTGTTTTTTCCGATAGCTTACCACTCATGCAGTGGTCACCCCTCCAAACAGTCCCTCAGGGCGGACAAGTAGTACAATAATTAACACAGCAAATGCAGCGACTTTGGTAAGCCCGCTGGGAAGCCAGATGATAGCAATAGAGTTGACCAATCCAATAATGAGTCCACCTGCGATTGCGCCATATATCGAGCCAATTCCGCCTAAGATGACTGATGCAAAAATATACAGTAGTAACCGCCATCCAAAATTGAAGTTTGTTGTGCCACTGTTGAGGACAATGAGAAATCCAGCCATCCCAGTGAGTGCACCACCAATGATCCATGTCATTCGAATAATCCGTTCGGTGGGTATCCCGCTCACCTGTGCTAACGACTTGTTATCGGCCATCGCACGCATTGCCTTCCCCAATTTCGTCTGCTGGAGAAGCAGGTGCACTCCGAGCATCAACAGACTGGCAACGACAACCAGTACCACCGCATGAAGTGTCATAGAGAGAATCACTTCGGATGGTCCAGCAGTTGATGTCAACTCAAGAAAAGCTGGAAGCGCATCCGTTGATGTCAGTTGCGCTAATTGCTGGTTCGGTCTTATCACCCCGACACCAATCTGCCCGTTCACCGAGAATAACCCGACCTTCGAAGCTGGGTCAGTAATTCCTCTTACACTCGTCCCATAGAAGAACGCTATCAAGTAGCGAAATGTTAACGCGACGCCGATTGAAGCAATGAGCAGAGATATCCCTTCTGCATCCCGAATGGGGTGATATACGAGACGATCGACTGCCAGTGAGACGGCAACTGTAATCACCGCTGCCGAGATGAGGCCAAGTATCACTACCCAGAAGCTGGTAACAATAGAGATACCTGGAGTCGCATTCAAGAGAAAGAGACTCCCAAAACTAGTTGATCCGATTCCACCAATAGCGTAAGCAACTGACCACCCAGAAAATGCACCAACAGTAATTGTATCTCCGTGTGCAAAATTTGCAAAACTTAAAATACTATACGTCATCGAAAGGCCAATTCCCGCAAGACCATATGCCAGCCCGACTACAATACCCTCGATAATAATAGAAGCAACGTACGGGACCGCAATGACACCCGTGAGCAGCTGAGAGAGAACATCTCCAATAAGGATTAAGATCATCACGGCGATCAAAATCGTTCCAAGTCGGTCTGAAATACGGCCACGGCCTTGCCAAACCCTTTCAGCAACACCCATTTACTGATTCACGTTTTCAGTGGACTCTCCATGATGAATAATCCTACGCTCAGCGAACATTTTATGTGTGGCCATGTTGGCTATCATGATGAAATAATCACATTTTTTGAGTTAGGCGGACAAGAAGTTCGTTGATACTGGTGTGAGGATAACAGGCTGAATGCTCTCTGCGATATTATCGCTCACGGCCGGGTTTGGATTCACATAACCTTACCCCATTTCCTCGAGAGACAAATCACATAACAGTTGTTGGTAATGTGGTTTTCTTTATTCGAAATAGGACGTGCAAACTATCGTTTTAACTCAAATTGGTGTGGTTTCGAGTATACATATTGGTCACATTGCCAACAACTAATAAACTGAACGGGTATGGAGGGGATGTAGGCGTCTGTTGTGCCTGATAACAAATCACTTACACAGGTTCAAAAGGATAGTTAGGATAAAATAGGCGTTCCAGTATTGAACGATATTAGAGGACGCCACTGCTGGCAAGACCGCACGGTAAACAATTCTACCCTGTGATAAAGTCGACACTCACATTCTCATGCAGGAATACCGGCCTGCTCCAGACGACAACCCATCGCGACAATGCAGGACAAATTGTTGCAGTGGAAACGAAAGTGGGTAGAATAGAAGCAAGGTCACTCAAAATGCCTCTAAATGGCAGTCGGACACATCAAGAGCAGCAAAGTGTCATGAAATGGGGGACGCGGCTTCAAGATTGGTCGTCTCAGATGGAATGCACCGCGAGAATACTGAAGTATCAGGCACAGTCAGGCTTTGATACAGATAGTAACACGAGTCGGGCTGGACGCATTGTTGTGGCTCTCTCAAAGATCAGTGACTTGGACTCCCACAACCTCAAATAACGGCGAAATCAACAATTCATCCTGAAAAAGCAAAAAGCAGGTAACCGGACTGTGAGTATCATCGTCGAATGCATGCTGATCATCCACGAAAGCCTGCTGTCGAAGACATTCTCATTAAACAGACAAGCCGAGTTGACCTCGGTATCATCACGTTCATCTGCGGCTCTGAGAACTACGTATTTGCTCACTTATACCTAAAGTAGGCCCAAAACCCCCGATTTGAGTCGGTTGAGAGTGTCAGATGAAAAGAATGGTGTCTGAGTGTATCGGAAACACGACATCACTGGGAGGTCTTGTCCTCAAAGTGAGATACTGAGATGTTACTCCAGTGCTGAATCAGACAATCGCTCGATGATGTGATCGAATAACGGAACGCGGTATCAGACTATTTCTCCAATACCTCGCAGAGAGAGGCGCTCCGGCGTGCTCTACTCTTTCTCGCTGATTACGCTGATTTCATCATCCTCTATGCGGATGTATAGCAGGCTCTTTTGTGGTTTGTTGTCAACGATATCGGTAAGCTCAGGAGCGCACCCTTCCATCCCAATCTTGTTAAAACCACAGACATCACAGACCGCATTCTGTGGATGGGGTTCGTATTCATTTTCGTCCACCGTAGCCGGAAGGTATCCGACATCTGTAATCTCCTGGCTGCACACTGAACAGTTCAGTGAACATTGTGCTAAGCTGAGATACATGTAGATATGACCGTATCATTCATACAAAGAATTAATTATTATAGATAGCG
>JAQCNF010000114.1 GCA_028275165.1 Haloquadratum sp. | reverse complement strand
AATAGCACATATGAATTTGAAGAACGTGATACTCTACATTCTCGTCGGCGCGGGAGTGTTGCTTCTCGCTCGGATACTAATTGGTATCATTTTCGGAATCATTGGCGTCGCAATCGCTTTGATGACACTCATTGCGGTGTTGTTTGCCGTTGGCATAATGGGATATGGGAGTTATCGGCTATTTTCAATGCTTCGGGGCACATCTTCATCATCAGCTACTGTGTCATCACAGTCTCACCAAGCGCCGGAATCAGAAGACTCGATTTCGACGCTCAAAGAACAGTACGCGCGTGGAGAGCTATCAGAACGGGAATTTGAACGCCGGCTGGAGTATGAACTTGATGACTCTTCAGAGAGTGAGGGCCGGAATACACGTGAGGTAAGCCGAGAGTTTGAGTAATCACGACTCAACCGTATATCGGCACGCAGTTATCTAAACAGCTGTGGGGCACTCACGTGCATAGCAACGAATATCGGTGCGTTCCCAGTTGACTCATTACGAGGCATTCTCAACTCAAGTGTGCCACTCCATCGTGTATCGAACTGATATCTCTCTTGTTGGACAGTATCAGTCCAGCCAAGTTGGACCTCGTCGCTAAAACATGCATGACAACCAGCGTCATATAGGTTGAGATTGTTACTCTTTACAACCCAGTCCTCGGTTCGCTCTGTCTGTGCGCGCAGTCCCTCTCGAATCTGATCTCCACCAGTGAGACGATCCGAAATGCCAAATTTCACGATAGATGCCTCGTCTGCAAAAAACTCACCGAGCGGGTCACCATCACGAAGTGCAGCGTAATATGATTTGACTCTGGATTTAAAGCTCATATATACACGATGAACCCAACCAATAAGTCTCTGTGGCTGCGCCCGGTCAAGTCACAAGCGGGCTGGATTTCCGCCTCGTTCCACGATGACGTGCGCTTTTGAAACTCGCACTCATGCAACAGGTATGAGCTATCTTCGAGCAGCACGAAATCGGTTGCTGACTGGTCTTGCAGTAGTTATTCCACTCATTGTTTCCGGATGGGTTCTTGTTACATTAGCACAGGCGCTTGCTAACTTTCTTGGGCCACTGAGTGCTGTTTTCGGGGCCCTCGGGTTCACCTCAACCGGTATTGTACTTACGCTTCAGACAGCCAGCGTCTTAACAATATTAGCTGTCCTGTTCATTGTCGGCACTGTCGCCCAGCGTCAGTTAGGAAGGCGAGTTGTTGATATCGTTGATACGACGGTTCAGCGCATACCCGGTATTGGAACAATATATCAGACCGTGCGGCAAATGAGTGACCTTCTCCTCGCAGCAGACGAGACGGCCGAGGACCAGTTTCGGGAAGTAAAACTCGTTGAATTCCCAGGCCAACAAACATATACGCTCGGGTTTGTTACTGCACCGACACCACCAGCGGGCATCGTCGACTCTGCTCGTGCCATTCAAACGCAACCGGATATGGAGTATCGAACGCTCTTCCTTCCGATGGCGCCTAACCCTGTGATGGGAGGCCACCTCACACATGTCCCAGCTCATCAAGTTTATGATGTCGATATTACTGTTGAGGAAGCAATTCAGTATATTCTCACGACAGGATTGGTCAATACAGGCAAATAAGCTACAACAAACGCTTGAATCAAACTTAACTCTGCACTCTCAAAAGAACACACGCGATCCAGTTTGAAGACGTCCTGCTGGGCGCGACGAGCAGCAGGATAGAGCAATAGGTGAATACCTCATATCCACACCAGAAGGAGCGGGGTATCAGACGATTCCTTGGTCACTCGGTGAATCGACTCAGCAGGCGACTGAAGCCACCGGGTAAGACCGCAATCAGTGCTTCAGCGATATTCACGAGTGATTTTCTGATAATCCCGTATACAATAGAGATACCGACACAGACCATTACGATTATTTGAAACGCTCCAGTGGTTTGAATGAGTGTCGGAACCGCCAGTAATACCGCTGCTGCGACATCCTCCGGGGCGCCGTCGTACCGGATCCATCGCTGGGGACGTATCCATCGGCCGTGGTAATGGCTGTACACTGCACGATCTGAGGTAGCCCGCCATGGCCTCAGTTCAAGCCCACCACCAAAGGCATCCATGACAGAATGGAGCGATGCGGCAGACACAAACGCGGCAGCTCCAACGGTAATAAGAGTTGGACTCAAAACAGCGGCGAGAAGTAATACTCCTGCACAGACCGTATACCAAACGGGAAAGTGAAGCGTCTGCCGGTGCGCCCCATAGAGGTCAAAGTCGGGAAACAATCCCCCGATTAAAGCGCCAGTGAGCGCGGGAGATGCGTATTCGGGGGCGAATACGATTGTCACGCTCGCAAGAGCCATTCCTGCCAGCGTATGTGTCGTTGCCATCATGTTTGAAAGGTGCCTACTGTATGATACTCCGGTTCTGCTTAGCAGCGTTTCGGCCTGATTCAACATTCCGAGTGAGGAAAGACGATGACACTATGGAATAGCCAGAGTCACTCGGCGGGTCGCAGAGTGTTTCCTATGTCAGCCTGTGATTCCCACAAGGCAGCATAGGCACCATCCTCGGCGAGAAGGCGATCATGCGTGCCTGATTCGATAATTTCGCCATCGTCCAATACGACGATGCGGTCTGCGGTCTGAATTGTCGACAATCGATGAGCAATGATGAATGCTGTGCGATCCTCAATAAGTCGATTCAGACTCGATTGAATAAGCTCTTCTGTTTCTGTATCAACATCGGAGGTCGCTTCATCGAATATGATTATCTCAGGATCGTTAAGAATCGCACGAGCGATAGCCAACCGCTGACGCTGCCCACCGGAGAGTTTGATACCACGTTCACCAATCAGCGTGTCATAGCCATTCGGTAAGTCACTAATAAACTCATCTGCCTCCGCTGATTTCGCTGCCTCAACAATCTGTGAGCGAGTCCCTGACTGTGTTGTATCGTTATGCCACTCCGCATCTAAAATCTCATTGTCACCATATGCAATATTCTCAGCGACCGTTCCCGAGAACAAGTATGGATTTTGCTCAACGATGGCAATTGCATCACGAAGTCGCTCGATATCATACTGTCTGACGTCAACATTATCAACACGGACAGTGCCCTCATCGGTGTCGTAGAATCGCGGAAGGAGCTTGAGTAGTGTCGACTTCCCCGCTCCTGTCGCCCCTGCCAATCCAATAGTCGTGCCTGCTGGGACTGTGAGGGAGATATTATGCAGTACCGGGTCACGATCACGATAGCTAAATACGACATCATCGAACTCAACAGTTCCCTCTACGTCAGCGGGTTTGATCGTCTCGGCTGGGGTTTGAATCGTTGGGTCCTTGCCGAGAATTCCGAAGACACGCTCAGCGCTTGACTTGGCGAGTTGATACTTGTTCGCTGATTTGCCGATACGCCGCATTGGTGAGTAAAGTCGGCGTAAGTAGAGGAAGAACAGTGCGAAAGCTCCTGCAGAGAGTGCATCCGACTGTCCGGCGATGATATCTGTTCCACCCAAATAGAGAGCAAGGACGAATACGATGCCAGTCGTTAATCGGAGTGCGGCGAAGAATCCACGCCTGATCCGGAGCGCAGCCACCTTCTCATCGTGGTATTGCTGGCTGTGTTCGGCGACGCGGTCTCGTTCAAATCCGTATCGATTAAACGACTTGATGACAGCTGTCCCGCCGATATTATTCTCCAAGCGGGTGTTCAGCCGCGCGACCGTCTCTCGTATTGATTTATACCGTGGTTCAATCCACCGCAGAAAAAGCCAACTTGCAACGCCAATTACAGGGACAGGTGTCAGCGCAATCAACGCCAGCTTCGGAGAGTACGTCCACAGAACGATAGAGATTCCGCCGACGGTAGCAATGACGCGTATCATTTGTCGAAATTCGGTGTTCAGGAACTGCTCGAGCCGGTTAATGTCGCTATTGAGGATTGACATCATCCCACCAGTCTGATGCGACACAAAAAAATCCATAGAGAGATGTTGAATATGGTCATAGGTGTCATCTCGCAAGTCGCGTTGCACCTTCTGCGCGGTTGACTGGAGTAGGTATCGTGATGCGAATCTCGTCGCCGACCGAATAAGATACGCAATGATTGCAATGATGACTAACTGTTCGAGAATCGCAATTCTTGCAGGTTCTCCGCTGATCGATGCTGGTGAGAGAAGGCCAATATCCGAGAGCAGACCAGGATCGCCAGATTGGAGAATCACGCGATCGATTGCAGTTGCAACGACAATCGGCGGCACAAGCCGCGCGAATCGGGTCAAGAACGAAGCGAGAATACCAATCCCCAATCGCGGCCAATAGGGAAGGGCGTACTCAAGTAGACTGCGAATTGGATGGCCATCAAGATCCTCTCGGACGTCTTTGAAACCACCACTGTCCTGTGACATAATCGTGATTACATTCTGAGCTACTAATGCCACGTGTTCGACAGACGACTTCTAAAGTAACTCACGCTGTAATCTGATATCCTCTGTATATCTCACTCACCGTGTGGTGATTGCATACGAGTTATGTCTCTGTGCTGAGAGTGATAGTGTGGTTAATATCATCACACTCACACTCTTCACAGGCAAGGCTAATGTTCAATACACTCACTTCGATGGTGTCTTTGAATTTGCTCTCGGAGGTCAGATATGCTTCGATATTATGAATGTGTCTCGTGTGGAATCGTCACAGCGGATATCGAGTCCCCTCCGGTCTGTAGCCAATGCGGAACAGCGCAGTTTGAACCAATCTCAGTTGTCTCTGAGAACGCTTCCTACTTTGCCAGCGACCTACAGAGAGCGAGGGAGAGTGCCCCAGGGCTTGACCCCGATTAAGTTTCGTGTGAGTGCGAAACCATACAGTCATATCGAAAAACAATTTACGCCAGCGGCGCCCCGATATCCTTCCAATGGCGTTGCAAAGCGGCGAGAGGGGCTTGCCACGAGCCCACAACCACAAGGTAACTTGCGATGAGGTAACTGAGTAGGTGATACCTCCCTTACCCACTCATGTCTCATTGTTTCTGAGAATGCTACTGCGGCGTTGCTTCGAGGCAGTGACATTCGATGTGAACGTCGACATCGAGTTTCAATCGGTGATAAAGAGCATCACATGATGACGCGCTCTAAATCGAGCGGACCAGCTCGCCGGACGATTGCTCGAATTGGACACTCTGTATTTGCAAGATTATCTGACGCACCATCGAATACGCACAGTGCTGCTTGCTTGCCAGGTTCAATCACCCCCCGATTTAGACCGACAGCTGCTGCTCCAGCTTGGGTTGCCATCTGGAGAACTTCTCGGTCACTCACATCGAATGTTTTGGCAGTGTAGGCCATCTCACGGAACATTGAGGGTGAGTTCAGCATCACATTGTCAGTACCCAGTGCAACCTCTGTATAATCCCGGAGCTTTCGAATAGGCGGCTTACCGACGTCAAGAACAAGATTCGCCCGTGGACACACAGCGACTGGGATATCCAGTTGAGAAACACGCTCAAGATGCTCTTCAGTCACATGGATCATGTGCACGAGCAAATCTGGATCCAAGTCCAAAGCGGGGTGAATATCGCTTGCATCTGGCTCTCCAGCATGAATTGCAAACGGTACCGCCTCTTCAGTCGCAGCATCTCGGTGGGTATGGAATTCCGCATCGTTTGCACCACTGGCTCCATATCCGTCTGCAATTTGAAGCACATCTGGGTCGCCACTCCCAAAAATAAACGCATCAATATCGATCTCACTCGCTGCCTCACGAAGGAGCCTCGTACCGTCAACTCCGGACTCTCGAAAGTCCAGAAATGCTGTCGTTCCGGTTTGTTTCATAAATCGCGCTGTTTGTCTCATTGCCCGTATCGCAGCCGTGTCCTCTACAGCTGCCAGTCTGTTATGTTTCAGACTGTCTGGTGGCGCAACTGCCTCTTCAAGATCGAGGCCGACTGCAGCCTCTTTGGCGACCGAGTCACCAATGTGTGTGTGGGCATTGACAAAAGCCGGTGCAATGATCTTGCTTGAATCGGTTTCACACGTCTCAACAGCATCAATATGATTGCTCTCAATGACGACACGGCCCTCGCGTGGCGTCAATGACTCACCAGCAAGAATCGTTCCTTCGAGTGTATGCATGATGTTATATCTACGTGCTCCTCTCGTACTACCAATTCATTTCACCCAGGCTGGTTTATGAATACCGGGTCACTGTGACAACTGTGATACTGTGTACAACCGGTACAAAGCGACTGCCCTTGGGGTGAGCTCACAAGCGCTTGACGATCATAATTAGATGGGGGTGACAACGTGTGTCCAAATTGCGGCTGAGTCAGAACCAATATACTCTGAGATACAAATTGCTTGGATACATGGTTAATCCTCTCGACTCCAACACGAACGACACATCAACAACCCAATCCAGCTCACAAACGCTGGCTGCAGTCGCACGGCGTGAGCAACCTGCTGAGACTGTGATTAAAAACGCGAGCATCATTAATGTACACACCGGAGAACTTCGCCATAATCGGAGTTTGCTTATTAGTAACGGGCGCATTGCCGCCGTTACCGAGACAGGTGTTGGAGAGGCTGCTGAGCAATCGACCATCATCGACGCTAAAGACGAAATTCTTGCACCTGGATTTCTGGACACACATGTTCACTACGAATCGAGTATGGTTACAGCGACTGGATTCTGTCGCGGTGTCGTCCCAACTGGGACAACCGGTGCGTTCATGGACCCTCACGAAATTGGTAATGTACTCGGACTGAAAGGAATTCGTCAGTTACTCGATGAAGCCGCGAACCTCCCATTGAAGACATTTTGTACCATCCCATCGTGTGTCCCAGCGGCACCGGGTTTCGAGGACGCGGGTGCAGAGATTGATACTGCAGATATCGAGCGTGCTCTTGGGTGGGATGATGTCATCGCACTTGGAGAGATGATGAATTATCCTGGAGTCATCGATGGGGATGATGAGGTACATACAAAATTAGCAGCAACGCATGCTGCCAGTCAACGTGCCACAGGACACTTTGCGAGCAGAGAAACCGACGCTAATCTGGATGCGTACGTCGCCTCAGGAATCTCCTCGTGTCACGAATCCGTGCGAAAGCAAGAGGCTCTTGCCAAGCTTCGTCGGGGTATGTGGACAATGCTCCGACAAGGCTCTGCCTGGAAAGATATTCCAGAGACAATACGATCAATTACAGAGACCGATGTCGATACGCGACATCTCTTGCTTGTCAGCGACGACACACATCCAGACACGATTACCGAAAAGGGACATCTTGACCGGGTTCTACGGGTTGCTATTGCTAATGGCCTTGATCCAATTACCGCTGTCCAGGCAGTCACAATCAACGCTGCAGAGTATTATGGTGTCGATGAAGATCTGGGAGCGCTCTCCCCAGGGAAAATTGCAGACATTGTTTTTCTTGATGAGCTATCGAGCATTGACGTGTCTCGTGTCATGATTGATGGGTCAATTGTTGTTGAGGATGGCACTTGGACCAATACAGACGCGTTACCGAGCAAGGAGGAGCACACGGATGCTGTTCACGAAGCGTTCCCCCCAGCAGCACGCGATACCGTCAAACTGGACAAGCCAACTCAAGAAGTATTCACAATCGACGCCCCAGAGGGTGCAAAAAGGGTGGAAGTGGCCGCCATTCAGGTTGAGGAAAATCAGGTTCCGACAAAACAGATCTCTGCGGAATTAGATGTTCATAATGGGACTGTCGATATCAAGCCTGGTATTTCAAAGGCGGCCGTCTTGGAGCGACACGGTGGTGATGGCTCGGTCGGCCGCGGGTTTATTAGTGGATTCGGATTTGACCGTGGTGCCGTCGCCTCAACAGTTGCCCACGACAGCCACAATCTCCTTGTCGTTGGCAAAAATGATATAGATATGACACACGCAGCCACAAGAGTCATGAAACTTGACGGGGGGATGGTTGCAGTCAATAATGGCGATGTGTTGGCTGAGGTACCACTTCCGATTGCAGGAGTGATGAGCGATCAACCACTGTCGACAGTTACTGAACAAGTTCAACAGCTTGAGTCTGCGTGGGCTGAGCTTGGCTGTTCGCTTGAATCTCCGTTCATGACAATGTCTCTACTGGCCCTTGCAGTCATCCCAGAACTCCGACTCACGAATCGTGGGCTTGTTGATACGGTTGAGTTTGATATTATCGATCCAATACGTCGGCACTGGTGATATCGGAGGATAAACTCTGAGTGGTCTGGACATAATAATTGTGGTATACCGTTGACACGATATTTCGACTATATTGTCAAGACCCCGTCCTCAACTCAAGCCTCGGGGTATCCGCCTCGACCGCCGATGAACTTGAGTGTCTGATCCAGAGTGTGAGTTAATTCGATGGCAGATACTGACGATGCGTCTGATGTAACAACGAATATACCACCCCACCACATAGTATATATATGGCTGGCACTTCATCCTCAGCGACGGACTCGGCCACTGAAACTGGCGATGAAGATGGTGTTCCGACCCAAGGAGAGGTCGTTCCTGAGCGGTTTTCCTCAGATGAGGTGTTTCAGCGGATTGTTGCCGACGCGGACCACGAAGTTACATCCTCGATTCGCGAGTTGTTCTTCAGTGCCCTTGCAGCGGGCTTTGCAATCACAATCACGTTTTTAGTCTATGCATCAATGTCAGCTACTAGCGAGAGTCGCCTCGTCGCTGTCATACTCTACCCGCTCGGATTTATTTATATTATTATCGGCGGATATCAGTTGTATACAGAGAACACTCTCCCTCCAGTGGCGCTAACCCTCGAACGATTAGCTTCGGTTCCGACGTTATTACGACACTGGGTCATTGTCCTGACGGGCAACTTCCTCGGTGGGGGTCTCGGTGCGTTAGCATTGGCGTATGGAGGCGTGTTTGATCCTGCGACAACGGCTGTTGCTATCGATATTGCTGAGAAGGGGGTTGCAACACCAATCAGTCACCTCTTTTTTAAAGCAGCATTCGCTGGTCTGATTGTCGCTGGCGTCGTCTGGATGGACTTCGCAGCTCAAGAAACAATTTCTCGGCTCGTTATCGTGTATATCGCCTTTTTAGCGATTCCACTGGGGAATCTATTTCATGTTGTTGTTTCGTTCACTGAAGCAGTTTTCTTAGTCGCTCATGGAAACCTGTCAATTCTTGTCGGTCTCACCGATTTTATTCTCCCTGTATTAGCAGGCAACACACTCGGTGGTGTTTTACTTGTCACTGTTGTCAACTACTATCAAACAAGTGAGCGCCGGCTTGAAGTTGACCAGTTCGAAAATGTCCGCCGACTTGCGTCTCGCGAGATGCTTTTGGGAAACGTAGCAGGGCGATCATATGTCCCTGTTATCGATACACTCGGCGACTTTGCGCGTGATCCTGATAGCTTCCGTGTTCTTGTCCCGATTGCTAACCCTCAGACCGAAGAGGAACTGATTTCACTCGGTTCAAGACTCGCCTCAACCCGAGAACAAGGGAAGGTCCACGCTCTTCATGTTGTACAGGCGTCGAAAGATCTCATCCTTGACCCCGAACATGATCGTCGCGATGCGATTACTGAGCAGTCCGAGCAAGCTATGGATGAGCTTGACCGGTTTGCTTATGAATACGATGTGGAGTATGAATCTTCAACAATCGTCTCGCCGCGATCATTTGAAGAAATCTTTGACTTTGCTGCTCGCACTCGGCCTGATGTCGTCGTGATGGGATGGGGAAAACAAAAATTGTGGAATAGTGCCCGAGCCGAGCGGCCACTCGACGAGCTCACTAATCGACTTCCCTGTGACTTTTTGATCGCCAATGATCGAAACTTGGATTGCTCAGAAATCCTGCTTCCAACTGTCGGCGGTCCAGACTCGGACCTGAGTGCAGAAGCAGCAAGAGCACTTACAGAGACAAGTGACTGCTCAGTTCGGCTGTTGAACGTGGTCGATGATCCAACAGAGCGTGAACAGGGCGAACAATTTTTGAAGGAATGGGCACATGAACACGATCTTGAGGACGCGACGCGAATCGTTGACGACTCCGGTGATGTTGAGCGGGCAATCAAGCGCGAGGCTCAGTCGGCGACTCTGATTATGCTTGGGGCGACTGAGCGCGGCCTTCTCTCACGGCTCATTTCTGACTCGCTACATATGCAGGTGATAAACGAGGTCGATGCTGGCGTCATACTCTCAGAGCGCCCTCATGACCGTTCATTCACTCAGCGTCTCATTGGCCGCGGCCGCCGTAACCAATAATTTGATTGATATTCCTCTTGCCGGGGTCTGTGTCAAGACACTGAAGTGGCTCGTGCTGGGTTTCCTCACACCATTCACATCCGCGCTCGCAACCGTTCTGTGCTCTCTACACACGAGCAACTCGCTTCGAGGTGGTAATTATCATTGGTGTGACCGTACACCGAACACAGTCCTCGTGCATTCCGTTCCGACATCAACTCCGCGTCGATACCCTCAGCTTCTGTCTCGTAGTCCAAAAGTGCCGTGAAACGGTCGAACATGCACTCATGCAAGGATGCCGCGGTCACTCCAATTTCTTCGCCACTCTCGTTCCCACAGATACCATTCACGACAAGCACCCCGACACACTGTCCAACGTATCTCTCCACGACTGTTTCGAAACTTTCACAATTGCGTCCAGCAGCCAGTCCGCGTCCACTCAGAAGCGGTGGCGTTGCCGGATGAAGATTTGTTGCACTTGAGATTCTTCCTCATGAGGTGGAATTCGTCTTTTTTAGTTCCGCCAGATAGGTAATCGAGCACATTCTCGCGCCTTTAGGCGCCGGGGGAGGTCAATTCCTCGGGTTCTTCTTCCTGGAATGTGAATCGTGAGGAGGGCACAGGGCCATATTCTCTCTTAGCAAGGAGTCGTTCAGATCATCAGTCGTATCGTCTCCTCTTCGCTCACTACTCGCTCACTTCGTCGCGGCTTTTCGTATTATATTGGATTGAGATAAGCGATCCATTCAGGTAGTTCTACGATCTTAATTTTCACTGAAGATAGCATGGACGTGTTCCGGAAAACTGCAGATGCCGTGCTTGTATTCTTCCTACTGTGTAGTTTCCTCGGCGGGTCGGCGACAGCTATCGATCTGAACTCAGCCAATGTGGACATTCAGGCTGTCAGCGTTAATAACACGACGACAGACTCAATCCCGACTGGCAGTGAACTCGAGGTCACTGGCGTCACAAATCGGAATCCAGATAATACCGCCATCCTTGTCGAGTTCCGTGCAGTGAACGGCGAGAGGACTCGATTCGCAAATGATGAATCATGGGGAACCGATGGAGTCTGGCGAGCAGTCATCAACCTTACTGATGTGCCACCAGGTGAGTATCGAATCGAAGCAACTGATGGGAATGAAGTCGATATTCGGCGTATCCAGGTTGTCCCCGCTAACATCGACCAGACTCCGACTCCCGTAGTGACTACTCCTGGGTCAACGATAGAACCGGCACAGACAGCATCATCACCGGAACCAACTGCAGTCCCATCACCAACTCCCTCATCAACATCATCACCAACCCCAGCACCGACGACATCAATTGGCACTTCTGGATTTGAGGCCATCATCACTATCCTGTCGGCTGGTATCATATGCATACTTCTTCAATACCGCTGTGGGTGAGCGCTTTTATACTCACAGTGAGTCCATAACTGGCATGAGCTTCGTCATCGTCGGATATGGGCGAGTCGGAACTCGAACAGTTCGTATTCTTCATGAGGAAGGCCACGCGGTCACGGTGGTCGAGACCGATGTGGATAAGATTACGCGAGCGCGAGAAGCGGGACATCAAGTTATCGCAGGAGATGGAACTGATCAGGCAGTACTACAAGATGCAGGCTTAGATTCAGCCCTGGCAGTAGCAGGGTTGACTGGTAATCCCGTCTGTAACTATCAGGTCTGCAAGCATGCATCTGAGGCTGGATGTCGAACAGTAATGCGAATAAGCGAGGATGTTCCCGAGGATCAGTACAACAAGTATTCCTCAAACGTTGATGAATTAGTCTATCCTGAACAATTAGGAGCAGCCGGCGCCAAAACTGCATTATTGGGTGGGAGTTTTAACGCACTAAGCGAACTCACAGCAGGGCTCAGGCTGATCAGCTTAACTATCCCAGAGGATGCTCCAATCATCGACAAGACAGTCAACGAGATTGATTTTGGTTCGACTGCTCGTGTCTACGCACATGGCCCCGCTGGCGAATCGATGACCATCCCACGCCCGGGTCAACAGATCGCGAGTGGTGACAGGGTAGCCTTAGTTGTTGAACAGGAATCAGTTGAGTCAGCGAAGCAGGCATTACTTGGCGAGTGACTCACAGACTTGTTTCCAGATGACTGTCTGGCATTCAGCAATTCTGCGAGTGACGTGAGCAGAATCGTTCACAAATGAACTCTTCGCGCTTTGAGAGAAGAGCCTCCTATCCTCAAGCGGTGTCGCCTTGGAAGGTATCTTATTAGTTGTTGGTAATACGATTTCTTTATTCAGACTACACCGCGAATATCTGTCGGGCGATTCATCATCGTTCATGGATTCACTCATAAGCGTGATCACTCCTTCCTCTCCGATTCTTGATCCTGTTCGCTGAGGGGCTTCAGCCGCAGTTCTCGCTGTATCGGGAGTGTGAGCCGACCCGCTGGAGGCCGTTCTTCGCGGTCTCCACGGGCGGTCGCCGAGGTACTTCACGACCTGACCATGATCGACCGTCTCCAGTCGGAACATCTCGCGTTGCTCCAGTATCTTCTCCTCGCGGAGCCGGAGATTGTCGCGGTTCTCCGCCCACCACCACGCGATGGTGCGGTCGTTCACCTCCGGATACTCCGACGCCAGGACGAACGGCGTCACGAGTTCGATCAGGTACGTCTCCGCGCCTTTGAGCCGGGAGTAGTCGTCGTGGGTCGGGACAGTCTGCTTCTGGTGAGGCCGCGAGAGCGCCGCTGCATCGCCGTCTGCACCCTCGGGAACCGACTGGTTCATGGGAACACCAGCGAACTCTTCGCGGGCCTCACCGTGGCCCTCGCCGGTGAACTTGTGGGCGTCGTGCCGGAAGGCGGCG
>JAQCNF010000112.1 GCA_028275165.1 Haloquadratum sp. | reverse complement strand
TTTGAGCGGATGCAAGAGCCACTTCAGGCACACGATATTGATGTAACCTACCTGCCAACGACAGGAACAGTATTCGATATCACCGCTCAGCAGACCTCTGAATTCGACGTTGGTTTCGTATATCCTTCACGACTCATGGAAGGTGCAGTCGTCAACGCGATCGAATCGATCCCTTGGGTAAATGATCGTGCAGCAATTGTCACCTCGCGAAACAAAGCTGCAGTCCTCACTCGCCTACGCCAGTCTGGAATCGATGTCCCTGAGTCGAAATTACTCTCACACCCTGTTGATACAGAACAAATCGTTGATGCTGCACGCACTCTTGGATTTCCACTCATCGTCAAGCCGAATTCGGCTACTCAGGGACGAGGGGTTACAAAGGTACACGATGTTGATTCATTGGTCGGCACGCTTGACTATCTGAATGTGATTCACACGGTGCCGACAACGGCTGATAAGTCGGTATTACTACAGGAATTCATCCCTGAGGCGAGGGATATCCGAGTAATGGTTCTCGACGGGACCATTGTCGGAGCAGTTGAACGGAGTCTTTCTGCCGCACAGCGTAACCGTGACCGTTGGAAACATAATGTGCATCGAGGGGCAACACCAGTTGCGACGACAGTCTCCGAGTCGACAAAACAGGTCGTTCGTAATACAGCACGAACACTCAATATCCCATATCTTGGTGTCGACTTGCTCCAAACCTCTGAGATGACATATGTATCAGAGACAAATGCACGACCAACCATCGATGCAGCTGGGAAGTATGTCGACACGTTCTGGGAGCAATTAGCAAACCTAATCAAGAGAACTACAACGTGAATCGCTTCGGAGCCACATGTGGATTGAGTGGCTTTAATTCTCACCATCACAGCACAGACTTCTCAGCCGAGGCGCTCGCCTTGTCTCTCTGTCGATAATTATCTAATGCCAGCGTGACAACGACCCCGCGAACCTCTCTGTTTTCGTTGATTGCCTTCTTGATACAGGACGTGGTTGCTTCGCTCATTGTAACCGATCAGCAGGAAGGTGGACTATTATACCGTCCCCGAGTTGTTCACGACCGACAGAGATGCAGGCAGAGTGTCTCGGGGCTTGACCCCGGAGCAGTTCACATTGTGTCTGCATCTTGACGTGGTTTCTTGTTATATTGAAAGTGAGTACATCTAGCTCGCCAGGTCGCGACTCACATTGAGTTTCATACGGTCTGGTCGTCGTAGAGTGTTTATGAGACGACAGCACTGCACGTGGTTGTTACATCGCTCGTGAGCACAAACAAGTGTAAGCAGCACTCAGATTAATCAAGCCCTGCAGGACATATCACATCCGACTTCAGTTGATAAATTAATCCAGGTTGATTGAAGCAGAATCAGAACGCGTGTCAAACGTTGCTTCAAGAACGCCGTTATTGAATGAGGCAGTTGCGCTGTGTTCATCAACTTTTGTTGGAAGTCTGACCCGCTCATCATATTCCCGCCGGTCGTCAGCAGCAGAAATAGTGAGTATCTCCCCGTCACATTGGAGTTTGATCGCGTCCTTCGAAACACCTGGTAAATCTGCGATTAATCGAAGTTGGTCCTCTTGTTCGTATACATCGATGTGCGTTTCCGAGGCAAATCCAGCAGCATCACGACCTGACATCTCGTCCATCATTCGTTCGATTCCATCAAAAAAGTCATCAAACGGGTCATCTGCACCGTCTCTCATATAATATATATTATGTCTGTTCCATCAAAAAGGTTCTCCTAACCGCATATTGCATTTCACTGCTTGCTTCGTGCAATATGGATACAAACGTGCGTTCATCCCGATTTAACTCGGGTTTTCGATATAACAGAGAGAGAGTCATATAGAGAAATTGAAGTAAGTGCCAATAAATGACTCAGATATGAGTGAAGAATCATACTTAGAGGCTGCGGATCATGTTCCTGACGACGAGGTAGTCCGAGTGGGGCTGAATGGCTTCGGTCGTATTGGACGCAATGTATTTCGAGCGGTCATAGACCATCCTGATCTTGCATTAGTTGGAATTAATGATGTTATGTCGTTTGAGGATATGGAATACCTGGCACAGTATGACACAACGATGGGCCGGCTTGAGGAGGTGAACCTTGATGATGGGCAGTTAATTATCGGGGATAATGCCGTCCCACTGTATAATATTCAAGACCCCACACAACTGCCCTGGGGAGCACTCAATGTTGACGTCGCATTAGAGTGCACCGGTATCTTTCGAACCAAATCTGATGCGGCAGCACATCTTGAGGCAGGTGCCTCAAAAGCAATCATCTCTGCGCCCCCAAAGGGGGACGATCCAGTCAAGCAGATCGTATATGGTGTCAATCATAATGAATACGCAGGCGAAGACGTCATCTCAAATGCTTCGTGTACGACGAACTCGGTGACCCCCGTCGCAAAGCTCCTTGATGACGAGTTCGGTATCGAGAGCGGTCTTCTCACGACAGTGCACGCATATACAGGCAGTCAAGCATTAATTGATAGCCCCATGTCGAAGACACGTCGCGGGCGAGCAGCAGCAGAAAACATTGTTCCAACATCGACAGGCGCAGCGCAGGCAACAACGAAGATTCTCCCACAGCTTGAGGGAAAACTCGACGGGATGGCTATGCGAGTGCCTGTACCGAATGGCTCTATCACTGAGCTGGTCGTCTCACTTGCCCAGACACCTTCAGTACCCGAACTGAATGACTCATTCCGTGCTGCTGCTGATACTGGACCGTTGGCAGGGGTGCTCGGATATACCGATGATGAAGTTGTCTCGACCGACATTATTGGATTACCGTTCTCTACAACAGTGGATTTGCGTTCAACGAATCAAGTCAATGATGGTGGATTGTACAAGATACTTACCTGGTATGATAACGAGTTCGGGTTCTCAAATCGAATGCTTGATGTGGCACGCTTTATCATAAAGACCGACAGTTGAATAGCGCTGCGTGAGTTATTATCGCCTCCTACTCTATGACCCCATTTAGAACACTTGATTCGCTTCCAGATGCACAGCGCGTATTACTTAGACTTGATCTCAATTCTCCAGTTGAGAGTGGAAAGGTACAGGATAATCGACGATTTACACGACACAGTCAAACTGTCGCCGAGTTGGCCAGCAAAGATCATCAAGTGATCATTCTCGCACATCAGGGTCGCCCTGGTAACGAGGACTGTATCTCACTGGCACAGCATGCAGATATTCTCGAATCACATCTCAATCACGAGGTTGCGTTTATCGATGACACGTATGGTGCACGCGTTACCGACGCGATTGAAAAATTAGAGCCAGGTCACATACTACTCCTCGAAAACACACGAATGCTTGATGATGAGTTACCAGAGGAGGATCCAACTGTCAAAGCGAACACCAAATTTGTCCAGTCACTCTCAGCAGTCGTCGACTGCTATGTTAACGATGCGTACTCAACAGCCCACCGTTCACATGCATCGCTCGTTGGGTTTGCACGCACACTGCCTGCATACGGTGGGCGTGTAATGCAAACAGAATATGATGCTAACACCGCCATTGCTGGAAAGGAGTTCGATGGACAGGTAACGATGGTGCTTGGTGGAACAAAAGCAGGTGATATTATCGAGATGATGGAGTATCTCGGCGAAACGGTCGACACATTTCTGCTGGGCGGGATTGCTGGTGAACTCTTTCTTCGTGCAAGCGGGGCACCAGTCGGCTATGATATACAGACCGAAACAGACCAGTGTGACACACAGTGGAAAAACAATCACGCATCGATTAAAACTGTCCTTGCAGAGTACGGCGGGCAAATCGAGCTTCCGACTGACTTAGCGTATGAAATGACTGGCAATCGTAAAGAGCAGGCTGTTGCAGGAATTAACAAGAAAGAGACGTTCTATCTCGACATCGGGACCGAAACAGCAATGCGATATGCAGATGTTATTCGTGATTCGACGGCGGTCTTCGTCAAAGGGGCTCTTGGTGTATTTGAGGATGAACGCTTTGCTGTCGGAACAGTGAGCATACTTGAAGCAATTGCAGACACAGACTGTTTCTCTGTGGTCGGCGGCGGCGACACGTCGCGAGCAGTCGGGATATATAATCTCGATGCAGACTCATTTGATCACATCTCGATTGCAGGAGGGGCTTATTTACGCGCGCTCACCGGCGAACCATTGATTGGTGTCGAAGTGCTGAAATCCGGCTGATGTGAATGGAATATATGCGAGTGGGCATATGCTCCGACACACACGACAATCTAGCATTGGCGAAAGAGGCGGTCAACTATTTTGAGACAAACGGCGTTGATGCAGTTCTACATTGCGGGGATATCGTCTCACCATTCACTGCAATGTGTTTCGACGGTGAGTTTTCATTTCATGCGACTCGCGGGAATAATGACGGTGAGTGGAAACTCGCCTCTATAGTAGAGCGGTTTGGCACATATCACGGGGAGGCTGCACATCTACAGTACGATGACATGGATATTGCTATGTATCATGGAACAAGCGAGCAACTTGTTGATAGCCTATGTCAGAGTGGAGTCTACGATATCGTCGCTCGTGGTCACACGCACGAACATGGGTATGAGAATCGTGATGGAACAATACACCTCAACCCAGGTGGCCTTCCGATTACAGGTGCTGATGGCACCTATCATGTCGCGATTGTGGAGACCGAGTCAGCAGCAATTGAATTTAAACAGGTAAACGCTCCCTGATCAACCACTCTGGCTGTGTTTGGCTTGTATATGCTCACTCGCCTTCCTCACGGAGCAAACTGTAGGCGAGTGAGTCGGGTGGGGGGAATTCATGAGTCTGGTCCGCTCACTCAGATGCCGACGGGTACGGGTCCTGAATAGACTCGCCGAGCCCTGTTGGTGTTCCACCGATCCCGACGCCCAATGTCTGGTTCGTTCGCTCAATGCTGGTCGTTCCATCAGTCATGTCCAGTAAGGCACGAATCGCATCTACATTCTCGGGAATAACGTCCGACTCTTGATGGATTGCTTGGTAAAGATATAATTCTCGACCGCGTGTTGCAATCGACTCTCCCCAGACACAGTTCTCCCAAAGGTCGCCGCGTGGCCGTCCAGCGTCGTGTGCGAAATCCTTGAGTTCGCCGGCACCATCGATGCCAAGCCCAGGCGGAATAATATAGATTCGGGATTCGTCTTTGAGAAGTTGCCGAACATGAGCGGCAGTAACATCTGACTTAAGTCGAATGTTGAGAGCATGAACGTGCATGAGTGTGGCTGGAACTTTGAGCCCCATCGTGTGAATATCAAGATCTTCAAAAATTGTCTGCACGTCGCGAGCATGGTGGGAAGGAATCTCAATTGGATTCGGAAGAATGTCGTTGATTGGGCCACGAGAATGCTGACTTGGATCACCGCCACGTCGGACAAGTGTCGCAGTGACTCGTTCGACACCGTAGGCAGTATTTAGTGGGGCAATAACTCGCGATAGCCCAGTGGTATTACACGAGACAACACGAGCAGCATCAGCACCACGGGCCGCCGAGTAGTTTGCCCGCGCATTGAAACTAACAGGTGCGATATCAGGCGATTCGCCACCCTGAAAAATCGCTGGAGTGTCATATGAGTGGTACAAAGACCGATTTTCTGCACCAATTCCCGACGGAGTACAATCAATCATGATGTCTGCTGCAGCAACCAACTCATCGACTGGGCCGTCGATATCAATGCCTGCCTCAGCGAAGAGTGGGGCACGCTCTGGTATGGCAGCATACATATCATATCCACGCTCTCCAGCGGTGTGTGCTTCGAAGTTTGGTTTTGTCTTTGCGACACCGATAACGGTCATCTCCGGCTGGACAGCAACTGCATCAGCCACCCGCTTTCCAATCGTTCCGAACCCATTGACGCCCACCTGTATCATTAATCGATTTTCGAGCGAGCGCGGGGATAATTATTTCGCCGTTCATAGAGAGAAATTAACTCTGGGATGAGTACACCCTGGCCACCCAGCAATCACCCGGAACGAATTAATCTGCTCGCGGATGATTATGACATATGGCCGAGAATGAGCTTTTAGAACCTGCAGAAACAGCTATTCAACAGTGCCTCGGGTTGAACCAAAATGAATCATGCGTAATTGTCACTGATGATAAGCGGAGATCGATTGCAGATGCGCTCACGGATGCCGCGCGTCAGGTGAGCGATGAAGTGACGACGGTTCAGTTTCCAGTCGGCGAGCAGCATGGTGAAGAGCCTCCAGCGCCAGTTGCTGCTGCGATGAGCGCAGCCGATGCATTTCTTGCACCAACAACAAAAAGCCTGAGTCATACACGAGCTCGCAGCGACGCCTGCGCAAGTGGTGCTCGCGGGGCAACACTCCCTGGTATCACAGAATCAGTGTTTGCTGAGGGATTACAAGCAAATTATGCCGCGATTGAGCGACATTGCGAGAACGTCTACGACGCTGTGAACGAAGCACGTGAACTACACATATCATCTCCATCAGGGACAGACTTCACTGTCAGTATCGAACACCGACCATGGCAACAGGACACTGGGATGATTAACCAGCCCGGTGATTTCTCGAACCTCCCTGCTGGCGAGGTATTCATCGCCCCAACGACCGCCAATGGAACATACGTTGTTGATGGAACAATGCGGCCGCATGGACTTCTTGAGGATGAAGAATTTATTCGATTTGAGGTATCCGACGGCTATGTCACTGATATTTCGGATCCCGCAATCCGTAACCAAGTCGAGGCAGCCGCGGAGACAGTCGGCGATGCAGCGTATAATCTTGCTGAGGTAGGGATTGGGACAAACGTCGGTATCGATACACTGGTCGGGTCAGTCTTGCTTGATGAGAAAGCTGCCGGCACCGTACACATTGCCATCGGTGATAATGCAGGAATCGGTGGAAATACTGAAGCTCCACTCCATCTTGACGGGATTGTTCGTGAACCGACTGTTACTGTTGATGGAAAAGAACTGCCGCTCCCTGCACCCGCCCCAGCATAACTCACTCTCAACGGACCGCTTTTAGGTATCGACTGGGTTGATACGACAATGAGTATCTCAGAAAAACAGATTCCGGTGGCCTGCCCGGTGTGCTCATCGGCGGACCCGACAATTCACGAGCGACTCTCTGCAGGCGGTGGTCAGCTGACAGTTCGCTGTATGGAGTGTGATCACGTTCACAAGGTAGACCAACCAGACACTGGGACAGTCACACAGGACGTCATCATCTCACAGAATGGCGAATCCTTTGCGACGACGGTAGATATTTCTCCGGACGAGCGAGTCACTGAGGGTGAGGAATTTATCGTTGATAGTGAAAAGGCACTGATGTTAGTCCGTATTACGGGAATCGAAATCGGCCCCGAGCAGCGCACGACAAGTGCACCGATTGAGCAAATTGAAACCCTATGGACCCGTGCGGTGGATAATGTAACCGTCAACGTCACAGTCAACCCACAGGATAACAACGGCTCACGTGATAGTTCACGTAGTATCACGCTGAACGTGCCTGGTGATCACGAATTTGTCGTTGGAGAGACAGAGGAGTTCGGAGACGAGACGTTCGAGGTGAATGCCATACAAGTCCGCCCGGACGCACCGGAGTACCGACACGGCACATTCGACCATACAGGTGATATGGTCTATGCAAAGGATGTCAAGCGTCTATATGGCACCGACCAGACCACATCAGCATGGTCAGCATGGTAACATAGACCACACTCTCTCAATGTATCCAGACCTCCCATGGATATCGGCAATTGAAGTTCACGGGTTCATTTCTCCAAGCGAGGCGTTGAATAGGACGCATACCGGATATTAGATATATGGATCCAGCGGCGCTGCGAGAGGATATGGTTGATAGCATCAAGACAAAAGTCACTGTCGATGATGCAGTTGCGCTGGCCATGCGGACGGTTGAACGCGAACCATTTGTCGCTGACATCGGCCATACCGACCGCGACTCAGAGGCTATCGGAACGCGAGTGTTGGCACCCAGCTTAGTTGCTCGGCTGGTGAGTGCATTAAATCTAAACCCCTCGCCCCAAACCCAACAGCACGATACCAGTGGCAAGAGTGTCGACTCAACGATCACATCAGTACTTATCGTTGGTGCCGGAGTCGGATACACGGCCGCTATTATTGCTGAACTGGTCGGCGGTCGGAGTGTGCATGCCGTTGATATCGATCGGGAGGTTGTCTATGAGGCTCGGAAGAATCTATCAACGACAGGCCATGACAGCGTCTTAGTTGATGCACGTGACGGTGCACAGGGATTTGCAGAATACGCGCCATATGACCGTATTTTGATTGAGGCTGCTGCAGTCGACCCCCCACGTGCTTTACTCGAGCAGTTACGGACTGAGGGACGATTGGTTCTTCCTTTAGGTGGGCCCAAACAGACACTCACAGCAGTCGACCACAAAGGAAACACTATCGATGAGTTCGGGCCAGTCGCATTTAATCCATTACTGGTTGAGGGTGAACTCGGAAGTGGTCCTCCTCGAAATCGGACCCGCCGCGAGGACGCTGAATACCGTGATAACGGTTACTTTGCCAAAACCGGTTGGGAGCACGAGTGGATTGACTGGGAAAACCAGCTATGACGGCATCTCGACGTGATGCCCGCTTCCAGTGAGAGGGACGACAACGTCAGCATCTGATTCAATCGCTCCGGACGCGCGGAGTTGTCTGAGGGCTGCAGGGGCAACAGCGCACGTCGGTTCAGTATAGAACCCAGCAGTGTGGAGTTGGTCTAGACTCTCAGTGAGTGCTTCCTCAGTGATTGCGACGGCACTACCGCCGGTGTCATCAATTGCAGCGGATATCTGATGGCCGCGAGGTGGATTACGAATATGGATTCCATCGGCGAGTCCGTTCGGCTGTTGAGAAACGGTTCTATTCGACTCGACGACTGGGGCATAGCCACTTGCCTGTGCAGCGAACAGTTGAGGAAGCGAATCAATCCATCCACCGGCCTTGAGCCGGGAAAACCCCCGATATGCGCCTAAGAACAGGGTTCCATGACCAACGGGAAGGACAACCGCATCGGGCGCAGTCCATTCGCGTTGGAGACATACTTCATACGCGAATGTCGCCGTTCCAGTAAAGAATGCGGGATTCCATGCATGTGATCCATACCACCCCTTACCCTGTTCGACTGCGCTGAGACATGCTTCAGTTGCATCGACACGCTCACCTTCGATTGCACAGATGGTCGCCCCAGTCTGCTCAATTGCACGGCGTTTCCCAGCTTTGATTCCACTCGGGACATATATTTTTGCATCAATCCCAGCAGCGGCCGCATATGTAGCAATCGCGGTTCCCGCGTTCCCAGAGGAGTCCTCAATCAATGTCTCAATACCAAGCTCAGCTGCCACGGCGATTGTCGTGGCCGCCCCACGGTCTTTGAATGACCCCGTCGGTGAGATATACTCCAGTTTGAAGCGTGCATCCCATTTGGGTGCATTAACCAGCGGTGTCATTCCTGCACCCAGTGAAACTGCCTGAGTCACCGGCAATAACGATTGAAATGCCCACAGTGAGGATGGAGCAGATGGCGTAGGTGGACTCCCTTCAGCCAATGGTGCGTTCTCAAATTCAAGTGGATGGCCACAGCCACACCGCCAAGTCCATCTGGAAGTGTATCGCTGTTCACAAGCCGGACACCAGAGAATGAGTGAATCAGTAAGCATCAACAGTCTTAGATTAGATCAGACTAGATTAGTAAGTATCGACTTGTGTAGCGACTGAGCAGACATATTCACCTGTCGCGACCTGTGGAAGTCGTCGTGACCGCCAGAAAATGCCATCATTTTCGGCCGTAATTCGGGCCTTTGATTCGCCAAACACGTCTGTTACTTCAAATAGAATACTACCGCTTGACACCTCACCACCCAGTTCAACATTGTAGTTGATGAGTCCACCAACTGGTGACCCATATTGATTGAACCCACGTGCTCGTGTCTGTTGCGTGAGCGAGACACTTCCAGAGAGGAAGTCGTATGCTCGTAGTACATTATTTACACCCCGCACACCAATTGCGATACTCTCTTGATCCCACCCGACACTGCCTCCCAATTCAGGATCGATTGTTGGGATTCCCTCATCAGGGCCTAACCGTGCCAACTGTCCATCCGGACCCTTTTGATCAAAAATATAGCCACAGTCGAACGCTTTCGCCAATTGAAGACACTCTTTGTGGAGTCGGTGACGCCGACCACAACGAACCCGCACCTCGTCAATCATCTGTGAGGTCGACCCTTGATGAAGATCTAAAATGATGTCAGCACGCTTGGCAATCTCAAAGGTCGCTGCAGCAATTCTTTCGGAGGAAGTTCCGGTATCATCACCTGGATATGCCCGATTCATTTTGGTGTCATCGATCGGATTCCTGTGTTGTGCCACCTGAAACGCGTGATAATTGACTATTCCAACAATCAGAATCGTCCCTGAGATTTGTTTCGCATCCAACTGTGGGACTAATTGATTGATTACACCGACTCCGTTCAGTTCATCGCCATCTGATGCCGCCTGAACATAGAGGGTTTTGCCACTATGTGCCCCTTCAACGACGGCGCAAGGAAGACCATACGGTGAACCGTCTCGGGTTTCCCCTATCTCAAGACGCCCAACCGCGATTTCCCCGGGCGCCGCACTCGCAGTCCCGAGTGTCGTCATTGTTCAATAGTCGGGTATAGCTACATTTAGTGGTTCGGTCTTAGGGTTCTCAATGCGTCTTGCAGTTGTTCAAGGCAAAAGCGTTGAAGTCGGCACAATGTGAGACAAACGTCCGGTAGTCAATCGAGAGTTGTGTTCCGAATCATTCATCACGAGCTTCCCATCCGGCATAATGAGAGTGTTTCCCAGTCGTGACATGGAGTCTTTGACCCGACAGACGCTTCGCGTCTACAATCCGCTGGGGAAGAAATCCGAAGATCAGTACACGGCGTCACACGCGAGATGATGCGAACCGTGGCACTCAGCCGGCTGAATACCTGACCGTGGCGAGGCCTGTCTGCATTTGACCGGGCTGGACGCGCTGGAAAGCACGCTCGCGGTCAGAATCGAGTGGCAACCTCGAATTTGAAGCCCCCCCACGCGAATGCGTGTGTGAGGGCTGAGCAAATGTGCAAGCTTGAATTCCGCTTCAAGCGTGGGAAGTGGTTAATTTGAATTGCATCCACTTAATCCAGTATAGCTAAGCGATGAACGATGAGCAACAGACAGGGTTGATTCAGGCATTATCTGTTCGGCAAAACGCAATTATCGGTCTTAGTGTCGGATTGTTCGTTGCTGCAATAGGATATATCGCCCGGGTATTCAGACTATTGGGACCGCTTTCGGGAACCAGATCATATCCTGTGATTGGGCCTGAAGGATGGTTTCTGTTGTTAGCGGTTGTGTTATTGAGCACGACTGCACTCCTCGTAACAATACTTCTGACCCTTATCAACGTGGCCGTATTACTAAGGCGATTATGAGAGGCATTTACTCAGCGAAGGCTTGTGGATCGCCAACGAGCCTCCCGAGTCGCTCTGCGCCTGCACGGGTTCCTTTCGCAATGAAAATATCCTCTCCGTGAAGAACTGTCGTCGATCCGGGTTGAATGATCCATCCAGAGCCGGCCCGTCGCACAGCGATAATCCGCATTCCAGTATCAGTTTGGATCTCTGCCTCTCCGATAGATGTCCCAGCCAGCGGGGCCGTGGCATCGACACTGTACCGCATGATCACTTCATCTGACTCTTCAACTGCTGCAGCAACAACAGGATGCGCATCAATCCCCCGGAGAATGCCTTCGCTGATTTCCAGAGCCGCGTCAGATATGACCTCAGTCGCAGATGCAAGGTGAACCAGCCCTCGAAGTTTGATTGGGTCATCAACGCGAGCTGCAGCACGCAGCGTCCATGCTTCGAATCGAGACTGGAGTGAATCAACCTCCATCTCAAGTTCGTCGACCTCTTCTGCAACTCCAACACTCTCCAGCAGGACGGATCCATATGCTAAATCAACAGCTAGTTCACTCATATCTTTCATCAAGATAATTGTGTCAACGGCACGTCCTAGATCATCAATCGGGTCAACATCAGACGTGGGCGTCGTATAAGAATCGCCCGTAACAGCTTCATAGACAGCTTCAACCCCTGTTTCAGGTCCCCGAAGAAGCAATGTATCGCCTGCTTGAATTGTCGATGTCGCATCTGGATTTGCCAACCATTGCTGCTTTCCTGTTGGTGCGCTTCGTCGGATGCCAATTACTCGTACTCCGGTCTCAGTTTCGAGATTCAACTCGGCAAGTGTCTGAGCTGTATACGGTGAGTCATCAGCGACTGATGCGCGGACAAGTAGTTCAATTGCCTCGGGAAGCGCACCACGGATTGCGCCTGGAAGCCCGATATTTTCGTCGACAATCTTGGCCACATCACCAGCAGCATTCGATATCTTCTCGGCTGCTGCGAGGACCCCCAGCACGGGGGCTAACTGTTCAGCATCCTCTGGACTCCGGGCAGCCATCAATAGACTCATGCGTCCCTGTAAATGAAGCCGATCCATTCGAGCCTCAAGATTGAGTACCTCATGAGCCAGTGGCTCACTCTCCAACAGCACTGCCGAGAATGAAAGGTCAATCAGTAACTCGGCTGTGTCCTTCATCTCAGAAAGAACCGCTTTGACGCTTACTGGCTCATATTCAACGCCGCTCGGGTCCATATAAGCAGTCTTGATACGTGAGAATAAAACAGTTCGTGACCGTCATATTGTGGTTTATTGAAACGATAACGCTTTTTTTCGCGGACAGCGAAGCATATCAGTATGCCAGATGACGTGAAACGTGGGCTAGAGGGAGTTCTTGTCGCTGAGACAGAACTCAGCTGTATTGATGGAGAAGCCGGTGACCTTTCATACTGCGGCTACTCTATCGAGGATTTGGCTCGAAATGCGTCATATGAAGAAGTCGTGTATCTCCTGTGGCACGGGGAGTTACCAGACGCACACACACTTGAGCAGTTCTCTGAGAGTATGATCAGTGCGAGGGAGGTTGCTTCAGATGTTCGCGAGCTGATCAAGCAGCTAGCCGTTGCTGATGAGGATCCGATGGCTGCTCTCCGAACGATTGTGTCGACGCTATCGGCGTATGATACTGATAGCGACGACCAGGCGAGTGAGGGTAAGACAAATATTGAAATGGCAAAACGTATTACGGCAAAGATCCCGACTGCAATCGCCGCGTTTCACCGATTCCGTGAGCAGAAATCGTACATTGAACCACGAGATGATCTTGGGCATGCAGCTAATTTTCTATATATGCTAAATGGCCACAAGCCGAATCAAACCTTAGCAGACACATTTGACATGGCCTTAGTGTTGCACGCTGATCACGGACTCAATGCATCGACATTCTCAGCAAAAGTGACTGCGTCGACATTAGCAGATTTACACAGTGCAATGACCGCCGCAGTCGGAACACTTTCCGGATCGCTACATGGTGGTGCGAACACGAACGTGATGCGGATGCTTATCGAGATGGACGAGAGTGATAAAGACCCGCGTGAATGGGTTGAAAACGTCCTGGATGAGGGTGGCCGAGTCCCCGGATTTGGTCACCGAGTATATGATGTGAAAGACCCCCGAGCGGCTATCTTAGGTGAGCGCTCAAAACAGCTCGCAGAGGTCGCGGGTGACACACGGTGGTATGATTGTTCGGTCGCTGTTGAAGAGTACATATCTGAAACCAAGGGGCTTGCCCCGAATGTCGACTTTTACTCGGCGTCGACGTACTATCAAATGGGCATTCCAATCGACATATACACGCCTATCTTTGCGATGTCTCGTGCTGCAGGGTGGATTGCACATGTGATGGAACAGCACGAAAATGGTCGGCTTATTCGCCCACGATCACGATACGTCGGGCCGGACAACCGTGAGATCAGTACTCACGGTCAGTGACACTCTCAGATGCATATCAACGCATCTAATGGGCAGATATCGAAGCTCACCCGGACGCAACAGACGCCTGTCTGACAACCCATGCAGTCCCGCAGCGTCTGTTGATTACACTTTCACTCCGCGTGGGTGACGTTTATGAATGCGTATGATAAATCTGTAGTTGCACGTCACACGCGTGCTTTCCCCCTTTTAGCCCCTACAGGCTCAGTCCTCTTCACTAAGGAGTGAACGAAACACGGTGAAGTGAGCACCAGAGTAAGTATACAGGCTGTACGCTGTACTCAGCAAAATACGACTCTTGACATCCTCCTCGCGTGAACGCGGAGGAATCCCGAGCAGTGGGGGTGTCAGGTTTGCACTCCAATCGACAGACGACCAGACCGCGCGGGGAGCCCCACAGTCTCGGACTGGTGGCCATGCCAAGTGGCCGTGACCCCTATTGTTGAGTGTCTGAGGTGTCCAAGTGTTGTTTTTACTATGGGGACGCCAGCAGGCGTCAGCGGAATCGAGGGTATCGTCTGGTTCGCTTCGAGCAGTCGGCACACTCTTCAAGCGCATGGCGTTCACCGACTGGCTTTCCAAATACTTCGCTACGTGGGCGGACAGGCCGCCTCCGAGGGACGGTTCG
>JAQCNF010000106.1 GCA_028275165.1 Haloquadratum sp. | reverse complement strand
CCGGACGCTATCCTCGAAGGGGCCACCGTGGACGTACAGCGGGACGTGCAACAGTGTGTCATAGAGAGCATATTGGTGGTCCATCAGACCGTGTTCGCCGATGTTCTCCCCATGGTCACTCGTGACGATGAATAGCGTGTCGTCCCACTCCCCTTCAGATTTGAGTAGATCGACGATTGCTTCGATCTTCTCTTCGAGATAGGAGATCTCGGCCCGGTAGAGTGCTCGAAGGATCTCGAAGTCTTCGTCAGTCATCTCAACAGTGCCGACAATGTATCCCCAAGCGTCCTGTGAGACATCCATCGCTTCTTCGTAGGTGATGTCTTCGGACAGATGCTCTTTTGCATGCGCTTTTGATGGGTGGTACTGGAGATGCGGTTCGAGGTAATTGACGAACAGGAAGAACGGACGTGAATCATCTCTCTCCGTGAACCAGTCTTCGATCCACTCGTTTGTGCGAGCAGCGCCGTCGTCGTTTGCTCGACGGAAGAACTGACCATAGACCGCATTTGTTATGTTGGTTATCGGGTTCCCATCGAAGACAGCTTTTGCCGCTTCTTTGAACATATCGAGTCCGTTTTCTGTCCGAGCGATTTGCCCGAGGTCGGTTTCAGACTGAACGTACTGCCAAGTTTTGTAGAAGGTCTCGAAGCCGCGGCCGAAGCCGAACTCCTCGCTGATCCAAGTGTTGTTCGAAACGGCGACGGTTTCGTATCCTTCCTGCTGGAGGATTTCTGGAAGGACAGTCTGGCGTTCATCTAAGGACTTGTGACCCGCATGAGCACCGTGGTTTGATGGAGTAGTGCCGGTGAAGAGAGATGCATGAGAGGGTAATGTCCATGGCGCGGCAGCAAATGCCGAACTGAACTGTGTTCCCACGTGGCTCGAAAGGAATTCCTCATTCTGGTGTAACGCGTGAACTGTGTCACTCCGGGCTGTGTCCAAAACCATCAGGACAATATTATTCATATCAATCAGACCTCTATATTTTGTTGTATATATGTTCAGACATAGCCTAAGTCCTCAAGTTTCTGTTGCACGTCTTGATCTATGCTGGTATCTGGAGACTCAGTTTCGGTTTCTTCTGAGTTCCGGCGCTCCTCCCATGGAAGTTCAACCCACGGTACGGCTGTCAAGTTCGGTGCTGGCACATTTGGCGGATGTCCGTATATTCTTAAAGGGAGCCAGCAGACCTGCTCGCCAAAAATATTGCCGTGGTCGCTTGTCACGACTATTTTTCCCGTCATGTGTGACACTAGCCGTTCCACGGCCGGAAGCGCTAATTTGAGATTCTCTTCATAGGCAGATTGAACAAGTTCAGTATCAATTCTGGAGGCCGCCAAGTGTTCCCAGATTCGTGCCTCAGTATCGTCTGAACCATACGACGCATAATCTATCTGATTACTAATCTCGTTTCCCTTTGGCCCGATAAACGGATAATGTGGCTGCATATAGTGTATGATAAGTCGTTTATTTCGGAACCGCTCGGAAACAGACAAGGCTGCGTCTGTCATATCCTCAGGCAGAACAGTCCGCTTTTGATCGTCCCACTGGTTTTTCCACACGTGTTCTACATGAGCAAACTCCGCGCTTGACCGCGCCACCTGTGGAGATGCTGTAATATACACTAGATTCGGATACTTTCCGTCTGCAAAGTTTCGTTCAAGGAACTCTGTTGTGTGAGTGCCATTTGAATGGACTTTCTGTGCGGGGGTATCAAATGGGTTTAGATTCTTGAATAGATCGTACCGACAGGCGTCAAGAATCACCAAGACGTCCCAGTCACGGTCTAAGTAGGAAACACGGGCTCGATCTGTCCCGGTGAATGACTGAGCTAGCGCAATCCGCAATCGTCGTTTCACTGCCCCAGGGTGTCTTAGTGCGCGGTTGACCTTGCTAAGTCGATTTGAACTTAATAAACTCAGACTCATGGAAATAGTTCTTACATGCCTCTCTTAGCCGCTTCATCTTTAATATTCCTCATCGGCGATTTCTTTATACAGTCGCGCATACTCCTGCCCTGTGCGTTCTAATGGGAACTTCTGTTTAGCACGTTCCGCGGCGGCATCACCAATTTGGGAGCGCATCTGTGGGCTGTTGAGTAGCGTTAGAATCCTCTCACTGAATGCGTGTGGGTCATCTGGGGGCGCATAGAGTCCACCATCATCAATGACTTCGTGGAACACGTCAATATCACTTGCAACTACTGGGAGACCACTGGCCATCGCCTCAACTGCTGCTACACAGAATCCCTCGTACCAGGACGGAAACACAGCGAGTGTTGATTGTTTCAAAACAGAATAGACGTCTTTTCTACGTAGTAGACCAGTAAATTTGACGGAACTTTCTATCCCCAACTTAGATACTAACTTTTTATGACTGGTTAGCAATGGGCCGTCACCAACAATAATTAATGTTGATTCTGTATTATGATTTTGAACCAAATTGAATGCCCTGATCAGCGTCTCCTGGTTTTTTTCTTCAATAGATCGGCCAACTGTTATTATGACCGGCTCATCAACATCCCTTATATAGGTGTCTCCTTCTATCGCTGAATGGATTGAACCGATATTTGCACCGTTATAAATAATAGTTTGCTTACTATTTGTAGATGGGATTTGTTCCAAAGCACTCATTGAGTCCTTGGTAGCTTGTGAATTAGATACAATTACGTCCACGAGTGGATACGTAATTGATTTTGAAAACCTCCGAGCGAACCCGCGGGAGCGGTAGTCGCTATGTTCGGTTGTTACTATATTCCCAACTACGTCAGATAATAATACGTGTGCGACCGCACCAACCGCAATTGGGTGTGTATGTAGAATGTCTATATCCCGATTAGTGCAGATTTGACGGAGTCGTTTAATCGCCCCAAAATCAATTCTCGAAGAAGCCCCAAGTCTAATCCTAGGAATGTCCATCTCCTCAACATTGGGGCCAATATTATCATTTTTCTTATCAAAGTGAGAGACAAGGACAACCTCAACGTTGTCCTTCGTATGTGCTTTTGCAGCCATCTCAACTGGGATGGATGTTGAGGTCAGCTCATCAACATAAACTAGTACACGTACCATACTAAAATAGTACGATTACGAAATCACTATATTTTTGGGGTTTAAATTTAACGGAACATGTCGTCTACAGCAGAAAATACATCACATGCAGTCTATGCTCGGTCGATCACACCGAGAGCTCTCTAACCCCTCAACTCGGCAGTCGAACCATCCAGTAGAGCTTGAATTTGTGTCTTCAATGCGTGGACAGTTCTCAAACTGATATAGACGGTGCGTTTGGGTGGTGAGAAGTCGCTGTCGACGGCGGCGATCTCGCGGCTCCAACCTCTGTTGAGTTCGTTTTGAATCGTCTCGTCCCACTTGAGGATCGACATCACGTAGGCGTAGTTGTGCGCGTACAGCAGTCCAAGGCAGGTAGTGTTGTAGAATCCGCGATCGAGGTAGACGGCCTTGACGCCGAGATCAAGGCCGTCAAGTAGTTTGAGGAACTCAGCGAGAACATCGCTGGTGGTATCGCCAGCGACAAGTTGGCGAACCGACAGCGTGTACCGTTTGTTACGCACCCGCGCATAGAGTGTCGCGTAGGCGTGAAACGACGTTGTTCCGCGTTTCGCCTGCGACGAGTACAGCGCTTCTGTCTCATTTTCGTCGCCGTAGTAGGGACCGAGGTGGAGGTCTGCCCAGACCTCCACCGGCCGATCTGGCAGTGTCTCAAGGGCATCTCGCTGCAAGAGCGTGTCACCAACCGCCTCAACCGAGTCAAGCTCGAACTGGTCGGTGAGATATCCCCCGGACGGTATTGGCATGCGGCGAGTCGTCTGTCGTTTCGCAGACGTGGTTGATCGAGGCCCCCACCGGCACTGGCGCCGGCGAGGACCTCGCACAGAACCTCTGTCGTAACCACAACATCCTCATCAAGATCTATCGCAAGTTCCTCGTCAAGACTGTTGACGACAAAATTTAATCAGCTGCTCCTCTTTTACTTAATATGACTAAGCATATTACGTGCGCCTATTACAAGGAGTCCTTCTCGCGGTTAGAAGCTAATCCATATGTTGAAAATATAGCAAAAAAGAGGGTAAAAATAATTCCTCCGCTGCTCGTGAACAACTGTGAGTTGACTAACTGTTGAAAAATGAAATATACCATCGTTGCAGCCAAGGAGATCGAGAGTTTGTCCATAGAGTGGTTCAGTATCCTTTTCATTAATAGTATCCAAAATACGATTATAGACGCTAACCCAACAAATCCCAACTCAACTAACAATCGAAAGAGATCGCTGTGAGGGCCAGCGCTGCCGACTCGATATTTACTAAGTTCTATTTCAATCCGATTAGAGCCAAATAGGCTGACAAACCAACTTGGGTATGATATTTCTCCTTTCAGAGCAAGATTCTGAACGGCAGTTGCGTAGTTTCCGAGCCCAATCCCAAATGGGTGCTGTTTAAACACGTTCAACCCGGCTATCCAGCGAGCGGGACGAGATAAGAATCCCTGTGACAACTGTATAATCGAAATGGCACGATTCTGCAAAGATGGAAACATAAGAAATGTGCCAACTAATGGTATTCCTACTGTCGGGATGGTCTTAATTATACTTATTTCGCGGAATTTAATAACTGGCCCTGTTACATTAAGATATACCAGAGTAAACAAAGCGGCGAGTGGAATAAAAAGGTACGTACTTCTACTCTGGCCTACAAGAACCCTGAGCAGTAGGATGAGAATGATTACGAGGTAGTACCAGTCTCCCTGTGCTGCGTACTTTGCAGCAGCGTAGTACACTCCAAATGCTGGAAAACCGAAGACGTACCACTGTAACACTGGTCGGACCCCGAGTGTAAAAAAAGTGATAATGCTAAGTGTACTCCCAATAACTGTGACCCACAGCGCCGTATCTAAAATCAACTTATGTTCGGTAGTACTCTCGTCAGCAAGAAAGGAAGAAAACACCGAGAAAACTATGAGGTACTCGGCCAATTCAACAATCTGAAGAATTGTAGCGGTTTGAGAATACGGTTGGAAGGGTAGCAGGAGCACCGTGTACGTGAGAAGAAAGCCGAACACAATATAAAAGAATAGATATTCACGCCGGAGTACAAGTCTTGTATCGCTGAGCACAAACGTAATTATCAGTATAATAATCCCAAAGTCAAATAATCGAACCTGCGCAGGTCCGAGTTTGAATCCTGATCCAGAAAAGATTGCTATCGCAGTAAATAATGCAAGAACGTACGATGTTTTATTATAGTTCATTTGTTTTGTATTGTAAGCTGGCTCATTTTATTGTGGTGAACATATTCGGTACTTTCTGGAGATTGAATAAAGATTTTTTGTAGGTTTGAAGTAATATCCCAGGATGGACGTATGAACTGTTGTACGAGTATTACAGGTACACATGATTTTTCCTAATAAGTCCGGTCGCAGGTCTGCTGTATCTATTTATACAGCATGCCCGATATTTATAAAACTCATGCTTTATTCCGGAGTAGAATACCTCCTTATTTGATTACGTACTGTCTAGTTGAGAGATTGAGAATTAAGAAGGGTGTAGTAAGAGTTCTTTATAGAACCCGCAGACCTCCTCAGAAAAAAGGTAAACGGAGAAAATTAAGACGCTTGGGAGAACGAGCGTACGCCGACACCCGTCGGTTGTCTCGCGGCTTGAGCTCGGTTGATAGGAACGTCGGTGCGTGAAGCTGAGACCGTCTTAGAGTGGTTGGGTGTCGATTGGTGTCACCAAGCGATTTAGAACCGGACGGAAACGCTTGCTGAGACACAGAGCGATCCGCCGACGGCCTAGTACTCCGTAGAAGGTTTTGAGGAACTGAGAGCCAAGCGGCTGAAATTCGCAGGAGAGAACGGTATTTTTCCCCTTAATTGAGGCGCTTCCTCAATAGCTTTCCCGAGGTACTATGCCGTCGTGGGTCGCAGTCGATGAGAAACAAATCGAAGTTGATGTCGAGGAGAAGTGGCTCCACGCTGACATTGATACAGATTCGAAGCTGCTACTCAAAGAGGCATATTCAACCGCCGCGGAACTGGTCGCGTGACGGCGCTCTTGTATTGTCTCATCAAGAAACACGGTATCGCCGATGCGGAGTCCTTTATCGATGCTGGCGGCTATTTGACTGCCTCTCTTAACACGATTTGAGTGGTCATCTCAATTATCACGATAGGAACCGCATCGAAAGTGGTTCCAGACCGTGACTATGCGAATCAACCGCTCTCGCTCGTTTTGATGGAACAGTCACTCAAACGCAGAGCGACGATTGCGGCGGTTCAGGCACTACAACAGCCGAAATCGGCCGAACTAAGAGCTAATCATTGCACGCCTACCGAGGAGGTACTAAACTAGACAGTGCCGGTTTGTTTTATTATATTATTATGATATATTGTCAATATTATACTGAATTGCGTTATACCGCCCCTCAGCAAGTAAATACCCAGCTTTTAATGACTTAGCTACAAGTCCAAGCAGTTTGTCGGGCATGAATGGCTCATACCATGTCTGACCGTATACGGGATTCAATTCCTGCTTCTGTGCGTAGCCCACGTCTTCAGCAGTTTTCGCCTCACCATGCTTACGAAGTGCACCGAGAGCAGTCGAAATACGTCGATATTGGTAATTGCCCTCTAATAATTGCCACATCAGTTTCGCGTCCATAGTATATATCAATTCCTCGTCCAATCCACCCAATTCCTCGATTATACTTTTACGAATGAATGTTGATTGGTTGCTAGCAAAGAGCGTCCAGTATCGTTGGATGAATTGTGATGGACGAGTTCGGAAAATTCGCGCAATCTCGGCACCGTTGGCATCAACAACAAGTGTATCTCCATAGATGACATCTACGTCTTGTATGAGCCTTTGATTAGAGAAAGCAGCGGCAAACGAGCCAGGGAGATAGTAGTCATCAGAGTTCTGCCAGCCAATCCAAGTACCGGTTGCCATGTTGATACCTTTATTTACCGCGTGACTCTGACCCCTATCAGATTCGGAGACCCACTGGAGATTGTATTGGTCGCTGTAGCGTTTTAGAATATCAACTGTGCGATCAGTGGACCCCCCGTCAACTATAATATGTTCAATAGAAAAATCGACGGATCCAGACTGCTGCATAACTGATAGTATATTCTTTTCTATGAACTCACATTGATTGTATGAAGGCGTAATAATACTCAAAAATGCGTCCGACATATGCTGAGTTCATTAGACTACGTAAAAAAGATTACGAAACGGTACACCCTAATGATAGTGAACGTTAATAAGAATTTAATTAGCCAATAGGAGAAATAAAAATTGATTGCTGAGATCTCGTTGCTTAACCCGTTGTCCGTAGCCTCAATAAACCCATCTTGACTGCACACCCCTATTCAATAGAGCAGTCCCGTTGAGGTGAGTAATGTCGGTTTGCTGAATGTGTCGGCGAATCCGCTCACACACGGTGCCCGGCGCGCACAGCGTGACCGGTCGCGTGTCACACAGTCACGTCAGAGGGTTCCGAACTATACAGTTACTTGAAACGATTGCCGATTTTCCGGTAGGGAAGGCAGTAGTTATATTCAGGCAACGCCGATTATCTAATAGTGTTTGCACCGAACTGCTTTTCATCAGGGCAGCCCGCCACTCAGAGTTGTGTCTGGGCTTTCGATCCGTACTACTCCTGTTAGTATGTGATTGTCTGTCGTCTTCGTGCTCATCAGACGAGAATGACTCCTCTGAGTTGATTGATGTTTGCACAGTGGCGTCTGTAGTTTCTCATACCACCGGGTCTTGGCTCTGAGACGCTTGTTTTCAGCGGCCATTTGAATTGTTTGAAGTTATTGATTCTCTTTCTCAACCATGGAGGGACGGTTATGTTCTCTTCTTTGATGTTTTCCAGGGAACTCGCAAAAAGACGAGACTGAGCAGTCTCCGCGCTTGAGAGTATCTTTCCGAAATACGACTGCTCCCCTGTTGTATAGACTTCTATACCAGTTTTACGACTCCCGCGAGAGACTACAAAATTGATTTGAAAGTAGGTACAAACAAATATCCGCCAGATACGAATCTCAACCGAAAGATATATACATATGCCATCAACTGATATCGTATGAGGATTGAATCTAAACTGGATAGCCGGCCTGTTTTTGTCACAGGCGCTGACGGATTCGTCGGGTCACATCTTGTTGATACGCTTGTTGAGCATGGCGCGAACGTTCATGCGTTTATTCGTGCCACCTCAAGTGGTGAATTAGAAAATCTCCGTCATGTTGCAGATCAAATCACAGTTCATCGCGGAGACCTCAGAGACCCACATTCCGTTCGTCAGGCACTTGCCACGCTCAGTGGCGAGAGCGGGATTCTCCTGTTTCATTTAGCCGCTCAAGCACACGTCGGAGAGTCCTGGGACCGACCATACGAGACCGTCGACACCAACATTACGGGCACACTCAATCTATTGCAGGCCTGTGTCGATCTTGACTTAGACATCGACAAGTTCGATACTGCCGGTACAAGTGAAGAGTACGGCAATATCGACCCAAAAAAAGAGAGCAATCATGAGTTTGAGGATGACGGCCGTGTCCTTCTCAACGAACGCTCGCCGGTCAATCCAAAAAGTATATATGCAACGACAAAACTCGCCGCGGACTTTCTCACGATGAACTATCACGACGCGTACGGCCTCCCCGGCGTTACCACCCGGATGTTCAATAATTATGGCCCACGGCAGAACCCCCGCTACATCACAGGAACGATTATTACCCAAGCGCTTGAGCGCGAGATTGTCGAGCTTGGAAATCTGACACCGAAGCGTGATTTCTGTTACGTGGCAGATGGCGTCCGCGGCCACCTCCACGTCGCGCTTGAGGGATCTCCTGGTGAACAGTACGTCTACGGTCACGGCGAGAACATCTCGATGCGTGACTGGACGAACGTGATACTTGAGGTCGGTTCGGAACACGACTACTGGGACAATCCCGAGATTGTTCAAGACGAGGAGCGGTTCAGGCCGGGTGACAGTGATGTTGAGGAGCTACTGGTTGGGTATGAGAAACTCCACAACGAGACTGGTTGGGAACCAGAGGTGTCGTGGCGTGAGGGGGTTCGCAGGACGATTCACTGGTACGCGAACCACAAACGGGACTGGTACGGCCGGGTGGACTGGCGATGACGGCCCACCGGGAGTTCTGGGATGGCCGTACGGTGATGATAACCGGTGGTACAGGCTTTCTTGGAAGCCATCTTGTTGAACAGCTCCGGTCGCGATCCGATGATGTCGATATTTTCATTCCGCGAAGCAACGAGTACGACCTGCGCGAGAAATCTGCAATTGAGCGAGCGTTCAAAGATTCGGGAGCCGACATGGTTGTTCACCTCGCCGCAACAGTCGGGGGCATCGGCGCGAACGCAGAGAACCCAGGACGGTACTTCTACGACAATGCGGTGATGGGAATCGAACTGATCGAACAGGCCCGACAGTTCGGCGTCAGCAAGATGACCGTACTCGGAACAATCTGTTCGTATCCAAATCACACACCGATTCCATTCAGTGAGGAGGATCTGTACGATGGCTACCCGGAGGAGACGAATGCACCATACGGAATCGCAAAGAAGACGCTGCTCACCCAGTCTCGTGCATATCGTAAGCAGTGGGGATTCAATAGCATCTATTTGTTGCCCGTGAATCTCTATGGGCCGCGTGACGATTTTGACTTGGAAACCTCACACGTTATTCCAGCGATTATCCGAAAAGCAATTGAAGCCCGTGAGCGCGGCGACGACAGCATCACAGCGTGGGGCACCGGTGAACCGACTCGGGAGTTCCTCTATGTGAAAGACGCCGCTGAGGGTATCCTTGACGCTACCGAGCGGTACGACTCCTCCGATCCGGTGAATCTCGGCAGTGGTATGGAGATTAGTATCCGCAATCTTGTCGAGCTGATTGTTGAAATGACAGGGTTCGATGGTGCCGTTGAGTGGGACCGGTCGAAGCCAGATGGCCAGCCGCGTCGACGACTCGATACGTCTCGAGCGAAAGCACGGTTTGACTGGGAAGCTTCAACCTCGTTCCGCGATGGACTTGAAAAGACTATCAACTGGTACGAAACACACCGCGAGCAACTACATGGCTGACTGGATTTCCAGAGCAGAGTGGGAAACCATCGTTCAAAATGTTCCTATTCCGTCGGTGGACCTTGTTGTCGAGTGTCCCGACGGGGTCGTACTCGCTGAACGGACGAATCGGCCGGCTAAAGGCGAGTGGTTCGTTCCCGGGAGCCGTGTTCACAAGGGCGAGCGATTGGTAGAGGCGGTCCATCGAGTTGCCGAGACAGAACTGGGTGTTAGCGTGACAATCGAGGAAGATTTGGGAACGTTCGAGCACTTTTATTCCCACTCCGAAGTCGGCGGGAGGAAACATTACATCGCGCATGGGTATCGCGTGTGGACGGAGGCAGTTGAGTTCGAAACAGACGAACAACACAACTGTACCAGAGTCTTTGAAGAATTCCCAACCGGGCTACACAAATACGTTCGGTCATATATCAAAAACGTCGAATTCGACGGTCTGAATTTTTCCTGAATCGAACACATAGAAAACGTGAACAGAAAAATTAATTTCTTCATATAAAATATATAAGCAGTAAAGTATAATTAACCGATATAATGCAACGATTGGCTCAAACCCAGGAGTGATTATGTGCAGAAACGCCGCAGCGCTGGCGAGACAAATGAAAAGGTGAAATACGGGGGGGATTATTAATAATTAATATGACAAGGAAAACCCTCCTGAACAAGGCAATTAAAACTTACAGAGACGAAGGACTTGCTGCTCTTTTGCGTAAGTCGCTACGTTACACTACTCCTCGAATAATAAGGCCACCAACCGTCGTCAACCCTGAGACACCAACACCATTCTTCATATTGAAACCCGTGTACAATCTTGGATTCAGAAATAAACACGGGGCAGGTACGAATGTTATGGAAGAAGATTGGGATTCGCTCATACTCTTGGATGCTTGTCGGTTTGATGATTTCAAGTTGGTGAACACCCTCACTGGCGAGTTGCAGTCACGAATCTCACGGGGCGTTGACAGCCCAGAGTTCATTCGTAAGAATTTCATTGGCGGTGAGTTCCACGATACAGTGTACGTTACTGCCAATCCACATGTTCACAAACTTAATGGAACCGAATTTCACAAAACAATCACAGAACCGCTCTCTGCGTGGGATGACGAGCGACAGTGCGTTCCACCTAAATCGGTGACAAGGACAGCCATAGAAGCACATGAGCAGTATCCAAATAAACGGATCATTGTACATTATATGCAGCCACACGATCCACCACTCGGACCAGTCGCTACCGAGTTGCGGGCGAAGCATCAAATCGTGGGCCCACAGCACGATGGGGGCGGAGATGAATCGCAACGAAAGCGGATTATGGAGCTTGTGGCTGACGGGACGATCTCGATAAAAAAAGCTCATGAAGCATATAGAGAGACGCTCAGGATTGTATTGGAGAGTGTAAAGCCGTTGCTTGAAAAGATATCGGGAAAGATTATAATTAGCGCAGATCATGGGGAACTCTTTGGGGAGCAGCCCTACCCATTGCTTGGGAAACTATATGAACACTATCGGAACCCGCGGACAATTGAATTGTGTAAGGTCCCATGGTTCGTCGTGGACAGCGAATCGCCTCGACGAAAAATCATTGAAGAAAAGGGTATCGGAGAGTCTACTACGGGGTCCAGGGAAGACGTACAAGAGCAGTTGGAAGCACTCGGATACAAGTGAATCAGACTAAACACGTACGTTACCATCTTCTGTCAACAAAATATAATATAGTTTCAGTATTTATTCAAGCGAACCGCTATTTCCACGATGCAAGGAAGTGTCTAACCTGTGTTAATATTTAATTATCGGCACTGCTAGATTGAACCCTCCTGGTTAAGCGCTTCAATGGGCGGTTGATTGTCGAGTGCTTGGTGACTGCGATGATGATTGTAGTAGGCAGTGTAGGCAGTCAGCCAGCGCTCGGCGCTGGCCTGACTGCCGTTCCAGGTTTCCTGAAAGCGTTCGATTCGCACCGTATAAGTCTGAAAGAGTTTCTCGATGATGTTGCGGTCGGTATAGTTGAGCTCACCACTCAGATCGGTCCGAGCAAGAGCGGTGAGATAGCTCATCTCATCAACGAGAAACTCCGCGTCGGAGACGCGGTATTTCTCTTTCAGTTCATGTAGAAACTCTTCAGCGGGATCGCGGCCCCTGTGCCAGGAAAGTCGTGCGTGAAGAACGACTTTCGTATCCATGTTAATTGCGGCGTAAAGCCACGCTTTCTGTTCAGTTTCGAGCTGGATTTGCTTTTCATCAACAGCAACACGATCTGGCTCGGCGGTGAACTCTTGCTTATAATACTCGGCGTAGGCTTGGTACCAGTGATGAATCGTTGCTCGGCGTCTGTCGACGCCGAACCACTCACAGAGGTCTCGGCACTCCGCTAACGAGGCTGATCCAGCATGAGCAGCGCACGCCAGCCTAATCAGTCAAGCTGGCGTGCGCGTCCGGTCACTATGCAAAAACTCCACATCCGAGGAGTCCGTCATGTCTATCTGGAGTTCTTCGAAGAGTATCTTTCCACCCTAATCGAAGAACTCCATTCAGTTCAACCTCAATCTAGCAGTGCCGTAACTATAATGAGGTTCCAGAATAGAGACATAGGTATGAACTTGCTTGATGATTTAAATAGTCCCCTTTTTATCGCCGAGTTAAGTATTAATCATCTCGGGATGGTTGAGATCGCAAAAAAAATGATTGAAGCCGCGAAGGATGCAGGTGCGGACATCGTTAAGCTGAAAATGAAGAACGTGCGTGACTACTATACAGATGAGTCCAAAGAGTGGCGAAATTTTAATTTTATTGAATACCGAGAGTCGCTTGAACTCTCGAAAGACGATTTTAGAGAGATTAATCAATTCTGTGATGATTTGAACATCCCGTGGTTTGCGACGGTTCACGACACGGAGAGTCGGGAATTCATCCGTCAGTTTGATCCCCCAATTTACAAGATCGCGTCCATGGATGCTGGGAAGGAATCTTTCGTGAGTGAGACGATAGAGGTCTGTCGAGAGGAGAACAAGCCACTAGTGATCTCGATGGGCGGTAAAGAGTATGAGGAAGAAACAGAGATTGTGGAAGATATCCAAGATGCTGGAATCAAAGCCTTCGTGCTACACTGTGTATCAGTATATCCAACCCCGTTCGGGGAATGTAATATAAATCATATACCGAAGATGCGTGAGGAATTTGAGAGCGATTCGATCAAGATTGGGTACTCTGGACATGAACAGGGGATCGCGCCGTCGTTGTTAGCTGCCGAATACGGTGCGAAGATGATAGAACGACATTTAGCTCTCACAAGGGATTTCAAAATACATCATATCGACGCAGCTATCACTCCCAAGGAATTCAGCGATATGACAACGATATCCAGACGTATGCTACAGGAGCGGAATACGAATCCCGAGGCGATGGATGAGGAAGAACTCGAGTTCATAAACAAACGGAAATACAATTAAAACAATGAAAGTTTCAGCGGTCGTCCCCGCGAAAGGACACAGTGAACGTGTATCAAATAAGAACCTGCGGAAGGTGAATGGGAAAACACTAGTGCAACGAGGATGTGAGAAACTGCTCGCCTGTGATAACATTCATAAAGTCTACATAGATACTGAAGACGAACGGATTAAATCATCAGTTCGGCCACTATTTAGTCGAGGTCTCAATCTACTGGACAGACCACCGGAATTAGCGAATAACGATATCGGAGCGAACGAGATGTTTGTGTATGCTATGCACAGCATTGACGAGACGGACATCCTCATCCATCACTACTGTACCGCTCCACTCATTAAACCCGAAACGATTGACGAGTGTATCAACGAGTTCGTAAAAAAGCAGAAGCACTACGATAGCTTCTTTACAGTCACCCCAGTTAAGGAGTATTTTTGGACCGAAGACGGCGATCAAATGAATTTTGATGTCGAAGAACTCCCCAATAGTCAAAATCTGGAGAAACTCTACAGGGAGACTCATGGTCTTTACGGCATCAAGACCCAGGATTTGATTAAACAACAGCGACGGGTGGGTGAAAACCCTCTTCTGGTTCCTATTTCGAAGAGAGAATCGTTCGATGTCGACACGGTTGAGGACCTGGAGATAGTTCGTCGACTAGTAGATATCGACTGAGTGTCCTCCGCATTCGGACTTGCATAATCAGACCGCTCAAACTGGTTCCAGTATCGCAATCGGTACAACGCAGTGGTGTTTACTCCGTAGTATGACCTATGACGCTGTACTGTTCGATATGGAAGGAGTCCTTTTAAAGGGGTCTGAAACAGCATCGTGGATTTATCGAACTGCTGCTGGTAAAGCCATCGATGATCTTGGGTTACAAGCGACTCATCACGATATGGCCGCATTAGAAGACTTTCACTACACACAAAAAATGCAATCCACCTGTGAGAGGATTGGTGTATCAGCAGAGGAGTTCTGGGAGCGGCGGGAAGCGCACGCCGCAGAGCTAGAAAACCAACAGCTACGCGACGGCGAGCGTGAGCCGTTTGCTGATGTCCGGGTGCTTGAGGAATTAGTACCATCGTTTACACTCGGTGTCGTCAGTAACAACCGCCAAGCAACGGTAGATCAGATGACCTCCGTGTATGGCCTTGATTACATGAACGTGGCTATTGGCCGTGACCATTCGCTAAAGGGCTATTACGATCGGAAGCCGGAACCAACAATGATTGCTGCGGCACTCCGGGATATCAACGCTAAGAGTGCCCTGTACGTCGGCGACAGTCCAAAGGACATCGTTGCAGCCGATCGTGCCGGCATCGATAGCGCGTTCGTTCGACGTTCACACAATGCTGATACAGAATTAGAACACCCCCCTATTATGGAGGTTGGAGGGTTAGTCGAGCTTGCCGACCGTATCGACGATAACTGAGGTGGGGGAGCAACCTGCTGTTACCCTGTGGACTCTCGTAATTGCCGGATCGTCTGCTCTCGATCAGGAGAGTCAAAGATCGTGGATCCGGACACGACGATATCGGCACCCGCACGGATACAGTCCCCGGAGACTGTGGGATCGATACCGCCGTCAACTTCGATCCGATGTGTGAACAATTCGCGTGTTCTCTCGATTCGCTTGATAGTGTCGGGGATGAATGACTGACCGCTAAAACCTGAATAAACCCCCATGATCGTGAGTCGTGAAGCGGCGTCCGAAACTGGTTCGAGAGCCTCAATCTCCGTATCTGGGTTTACGGCGATACCGGGGGTAACTCCGTCATGACGAAGTTGTTTCAAGATTGCTGGCACATCGCCCGATATCTCGGCGTGAATAGTTATCGACGAGACATCTAATTCTGTGAGCCGATCCGAGTGCTCCTCTGGGTTACTCACCATCAAGTGAAGATCAATAGGGAGATCCGTACAGGCAGCAATACTTTCGACGGTCGAGAACCCGAGAGAGATGTTCGGAACGAAGTGCCCGTCCATTATGTCGATATGGATGCGATCTGCTGTCTCTACAGTTGCTAGTTCAGTCCGTATGGAGGCGAGATCTGCCGCCAGTATTGACGCAGATATCCCTACCATTATTCTGCGTCTGAAGTATCCCCTGTCATATATGTCGGTGTAGCATTCGCCCGGGGGGGACAGAAAACGTCAATACCAAATACGGTTTCTCTCCCTCGATTTACCGCGTTGTGGTATGCTTCAGATGGGATATACAGCGAATCACCGGGTCGTACCTCATACTCGGCAGTTCTTTCGTTTCCATCTCCATCAAATTCCACGAAGTGGAGTCCTTCACCTTCAACCACATACATCATCTGTGCATTTGCATGGTTGTGCTTGCTTCCGTACTCACCTGTCGGTTCGATCTTGAATGCTTGCATGCTCATCATGTCTCCCACGGCTAGCGTCTTATGATGAAACCCCGAGACGACTTCTTTCCAAGTCCCAGCAGACTGGTTAATATGCTCCATGAAATTATGAGTGGTGGCTCGTATTTAAAACATTCTCTGGTGGAGGAGTCGCAAGTTACTGTCTGTTTGAGCGCTTCCAGAGGAGTTTGGTTTTTCGCTCTCGTGAAGCACATTGTTGATGGACGGCAATCTTGCGATTTTCTGTTCTGTGTAGTGGATCGCAATCCCGTGTTAGAAACGCTCAGAGGGCTGATCCCAATAATCATTTAAAAAGGGCGACTCTATCAACGATCTCATACGCAAGAGCGTATGATAGTATAAAAATAAGCGTGTTATAGAATTGTTCTCACACTATAGTAAAACCCCCACCATTATAGGAAATTAATTCTTAGAATGCCGTGCACTTGATGCACAGACTTTAGAAAGCGTTAGAGAGTACCCTTTCGTTTTCGAATAATGATCTCTCGCACTCGTCTAGCGTGATCTGAGTCGGATTGAATGAACGTACGTCTTTACCCGGCGGTCTCCACAACCGGTACAGCCTGATCTCGTGAGATTATCTCGTTGTCTCGGGCAACTCGCCTGAGTTCGTCGTACGGGTTGCGGCCCTGCTGGCTCCACGTCGCCAGCAGGGACAGCAGTGTCTCGTGGACGAACATTCCTCGGTCGTTTCGGAGTGTCCCGATGATTTTCCGGTGAACGACCGGCTCACGAAGTGCTTTCTCGGCAGCGTTATTCGTCGGCGAGACGGCAGGTTCGCCGACGAAGGTCAACCAGTGGTTAAGACCACCAGCGATCTTGCCGCGTAGTGTTGCCACTAGTCCGTCGGCCTCTGACCCCTCTGTGAGTGACTGTAGCCCGCTCCGGGTTGTTCGATGCATCTCGGCTCGTTCCCGAGGTGATGGGTCGGTCTCCAGCCAAGACTGGAGACCGACGTACATCTGCTTGAGTTTCCGGTAAATCCTGGTTCCTTCCTCATAATCTTTAGCCACATCTTCGGCTTCACGGAGGAGGTGTGCCCAGCACCGCTGGAGGTTGTTGCTGAAGGCTGGATATGCCGTCCAGCCGTCACAGACAACCGTTCCCGAGAAGTCCTCGCCGAGGACTTCTGCGGGAACATCGCTGCCTCGCGTCTCTCTGACTGCGTACAGCATGTGGTTGTCAGTTCGGAACGTCCAGATCCACGCCTGCTCACCGTCGCGTTTAATCACTGTTTCGTCGACGTGAACAACAGCAGCCTGCTTGATTTGCTGGCGAATCTGTTCGTATTCACAGCGACTAGCGCGCGCGCGGCGCGCTCGGTCGCGTGCCACGCGGACGCGCCTGATAATTCCAGCCTGTGGAATTGCTCGAAGCGGTCAGCGACCTTCCGGTATGGGAGTCGATGATCGTACCGAGAGAGTGCTGCCTGTGCGATGACGTTCACCCCGAACTGCCCCTCATCGGGGCAGTCGGGGTGGGAAGCGACCGTCTCAGTTCCGCAAGAGTGACACTCGTAGTGATGGCGGTTATACTGTGTGACTTCCGGTGGCTATGGGTCAGGGAGTTCCTCGACGAGTCGGCGGGTGTCAGCCCCCGACTCGTCGAACGCTTCACCACACTCTGGACAGCAGTCACAGGTGAGTTCAATTTCTTGATCTGGATCGGGAGCGTCGCGCCATTCCGGGTCGTGACCGGATTTTCGGCCAAGTGTGTCACCGTCAGCACGTGGCTGTTCGTCGTCCTCGTTCCCACCGGATGACTCCTCCTCGTCTGGTTGGTCATTGCTCGGTGGTGTATGCGGCCCCATTCGTCTTTAGTTAATACTCGCAGTAATACTCACCATTCTCGTTTTGAGCCCAGATTCGGCTCTCTCACGTCTGCTCTGGTGGGAATTTGCCGCTTCAGGAGGGGACGCATCGCTTGATATCGGTAGCATCAGTCTCTGAATCGTAGATTCTCGTGGTTCTAATACCATCAGGCATGACCTGAACTCAAATATTACTCTCGGGCTTAACTAAAGGCGAATGGTATGCGGCCCTTCGTACCATCGCAGCCTGCCTCTGAGGCGTTTGTTCTCTTCACGGAGCTCTTGATTCTCTTCACGGAGTTGTTCGACCTCTTCCTCAAGCGAGGCAAGGCGTGTGAGGGTTTCCTCTTTGGTGGCGTCGGAAGAGGTCATAAGCAGGCAAGACGGAATGGTCTCCGGACTGGAGACCATCCCTTGAATGTGCATTCGTTTGCCTGCTGCAACCACATACGGCACCATTCGGGTGGCTCCTACCAGAGACTATCGAAATCAAGCTGGGGCTAAACACGTACGAATGAACGCTGTGAGGATTGCTTCGACGACCTCGGGCGGCTGATTCCGAGATCGTCACACTCAGCCACGAGTTCATCCACTTCTTGGACGATTTCTTGATCAACAGCGACTCCGAACTTCGGTACTTCCCAATCGGTCTGAGCAGCGGAGCTAAAGCGTTGCTTTGATTGGGGGAGATGTCTGGTTGAGATGATGTGTTCAAAACCCCTCAACCAGACGGTGTACTTTCGGCAGCGGACGTGAAAGAAGCAGCGGATAGCGTCATTGGTGAGTTGCCATTGCCAGGAATCGAGGGCTCGCCCCTTGATTCCGGTGATATCTGGCCAGTCGTCACAATGGCCAGCGTCAATCAGTCGTCCGTCTAGGAGGTCACGTCCCAGACGGACGACACACCTTGCGACGATACCGTCACGGACTGGCTGCACACGCTCCAACTTGACCAACTCGAAATGGCCGCAACACTCCTGTTTCGCCACCTCGCCATGACGATTCTCGATCCCGATCGGTCGAGAATCGTCTCCATCGACTTCGTCGATAATCCGTCCCACGGCTCTCCCGACGAGGACAGCGGTGAACTCTGCAAAACCACACCAACCGACGGTATCACGACCTGTCACCGTTACTGCACCGCCTACATTGTCTCGAGTGGGAAGCCGGTGACACTGGCGCTCACCTACGTCCGCAGCGACCAGAAGGAGGCCGACGCGGTCGAGCGCGTCCTCGACCGCGTCGGCACCTATCCATTCGAAATCGACCTCTTACTCGCTGACCGCGGGTTCTACAACGAACGGGTGATTCGCCGCGCACGTGACCTTGCAACAACGGTGATCCCTGTCCAGAAAAAGGGTGAGCGGATGAAGGCCAAACTCGACGTACACAAGTGCTATATGAGGACCTATCGTATATAAGAACAGTGAGCGAGAACTGCGCTTTCCGCTCGCAGTCTCGGTCTCCTACCAGAACGGTGATCGAGGAAAGCACGGGGAAGTCGTACGGGGGTACGTGGCGTGCGATCTCAACAATCGCACGCCCACGCAGGTTGAACGCCGCTATCGGAAACGCTCGGTAATAAAGACGAGTTACCGGCTGTTTCGCCAAGCACGAGCAACAACGACGACCCAAGACTCAATCGTCCGATTTGCGTTCGTAATCGTGAGCTTCCTGCTAGAGAACCTGTGGCTCGTCCTGCGATGGGCGGTCGTCGCCCGCCCGCGGCGGGGCGGGCGCGACCTGCCCGAGCAGTTCACATTTCAGACGTTCTGTGACTGGATTCACCACGAACTGGAAGCAGAGTTAGAACGGCAATGGGAGATTGAGATGAACGGTGTCAGAGTTCCCGACACGTACACCTCGGCCGCGGGCTGACGACCAGCCCGCGGCCTCGGGCCAGCAAGTCAGTAGCAGCAGCACTCGTCAGAAACAATTCCAACAACCGTTCTCGTCGCGGTCTCTGGTTCAATTCAGACCGACGCTTTGATTCACTCAGCTATCGCTCCGGGATTGAACGGCTCACACCAACTCAACTCGACTTCCGAATCCTCGGTTGGGAAGTACCGATAGTGAAAATATCTGGGTCCTCGGAGTGGAGTTCGGAGAGTAAATATTCCGATATTAGATTCCACGGGTCATAGATCAAGAGAACTACTTCTGACGAAAGTCCATAGTTCTGATCAGTCAGGTCTCGAAAGTGACAATTCAGGGTGCTTTTGTCGGTCATGTACTATTCATAGTGGTAAATGAGTCTTCGCACAAGCGCATATGTCTAATTCGGAAAACACCACTGTTTCCGGTCGGGAGAAGACCAACGCGCTTCTTGATGTCGCTCGGTTCAACCCGAAGTTTACGCTACTGACCATCGGGCTTGGACTCGTTGCTGCGGCCCTCGAAGAGGTCGGTCTAAGTTTTATTCTACCAATCGTTGAGATTGTCCAGGCAGAAGACCCGGTGGCCGAAGCTGACGGGCTCATGGCCGCGTTCGTAACGGTATACCAGAGTCTGTAGACTCCGTTCAGCCTCAGGTTTGTGATTGTCGGCGTTGCTGTCGTGATCACAGCTCGGTACACGATGAGCTTCATTATGACTTGGTTCCGCGAAGCATCACGGACGCACTACATTCGGGATCTACAGATACGCGCTCGGGAATGCGTCAGGGGTCTACAGAGGAAACAGACAGACTGCCTCGGGGTCGTTCGGGAATCGAAAATTTCCGTAATGAACGTTGGACACCGTCCACTGAACCTGCGAGCGGGCGATGCCTGCGAGCAGCTGACGAGAATCTTCGATTCTCGAACCACGTGACCCTGAGGTACTTCACATCGAATCAACCTGACTGAATTGTATACAGCTCCGCGTACTGCCCATCGCTCTCAATTAACTCTTTGTGAGTGCCGGCTTCTGTGATTTGACCGTCAGCGACCGTATAGCTCCGGTCAGCGTTCTGGACCGTCGACAGCCGGTGTGCGATTCCGATTATCGCGTAGTCCCGGTCCATACTCTCGATGGCCGCCTGTACCTGCCGTTCGAGATCCGAGTCCAGGTCACTCGTCGCCTCATCTAGCACCAGTACCTCGGCGTCTTTCAGCAGTGCTCGCGCGAGCGCCACCCGCTGGCGTTGCCCACCAGACAGGCGGACACCGTCGTCGCCGAGCTGCGTCTCGTATCCATCGGGCAGATCGTCGAAAAACTCCTCAACCTTCGCAATCCGGCGGACTCGGTCCAACTCCGCCTCGGAGACATCCCGATTCCCGATTGTGAGGTTGTATCGCAGCGTGTCGTTGAATATAAACGGGTCCTGCCGCACCACAGCAATCTTCGACCGCCACGCGTCGATGTCCATCTCGTGAATCGA
>JAQCNF010000103.1 GCA_028275165.1 Haloquadratum sp. | reverse complement strand
TCACGAGATCCCGCTTGGCGTCTCTATCGGGTGGTTCAACCATCGGCCCTTCACGTCGGAGCCGGCTCTCCAAGGTACGAAATATATCGGTATCTCGCAGTCGGCGCTTGTACCGATCAACCATGTCTTCGCTGGTTGTCTCTAGTTCACCGCTTGTCGACTCAAGCACGCCCATCAATTGGAGCAGTTCTGGATACCCGCGGAGCCCGGCATCGTTAAACTCGTATCCTTCATTTTCAGACAGCCGACGTTGAATTTCGTTCTTGTTGAGACTACCCTCAGCGTCCGCAACTGTCCGAAGTACGCGATCCAGTCCCTCGATACCCTCTGGTCGCTTTCCCATTGCGACCCACCGGCGCTTGAGACACTTCCAGACACACTCAGAGAGTGGGAGATTACCGTCAAGCAACTCGTCGGCGAACGGCGACGGGTGGAGAATTGTCTCGTCGCCAGAGGTATCCCGTGACAGGGCCCCAACCTGGACATAGGCACCGACGATTCGCTTGATATAGGACTCAGTATACTGTTCGCCGGTATCTGGCTTCACAATCTGAGACTGACATTGCTTTACGAACGCCGGCCGTGCGACTGGTGAATCTTGCTCAAACGCCGTTTGGACGATCGTCCGATATCGCTGTCTGTCAGCCTTGAGCCCGAATATCGCCGGCGGGAATCGGCGACCCATCGGTCAGTATCCTCCAGCCTCTTCACGACTCGCATTGAGGTAATACCCTTCATCAGTCACCACAGGCTTCGGAACCGTCCCATCATCAAATTCTGATAGGTGGCCAATGTATAGAGGAAGATGGCCTTTAGATGGATCGCCATCTCCTGTGACCTTTAGACGTCGTTCAACGAGCCGCTTAGCCGCTCGTTTGTCACTACTGTTTGCGTGTCTCCGCCATTTATCGTAGACCTGTTCAACCATTTCAGCCTCGCCCGGCGGCACCTCCTCCCGAGGAACATTCACGTAGACGTGCCCGTGCTCGTTGATGTACAGCCGACCTGCGATCCTTCGGTACTTGGCGTATTTACTGATCAGGTCCCGGTGTTCAAACGCTGAATAAAATCGATAATCCTGCCACGTCCATATAAGCCGATCATCATTGCTGACGCTCCACCGTTCACCGTGGTTGAAACTGAACCCGCTCCAGACCCAGAGATCCCGATCAGGAAACGACGGGTCGTTCTCGATATCGAAGTCGAGATCTCCCTCTAATTTGCCGAGATAGACTGGGATCCACCCGCTACTGACGGGTGCCTGGTGAGTATATTTGTATGCATCCCCGTTGATTTTGGTGAGAACCTCGCGGTCTGCAGTGATACGGATGCTGCCTCTCCCACTACCCCGTGACTTTCCTAAGGATTGCATCCGGTCAAGTAACCTACTCGGTGGCTTGACGTGAACGACCAGGTCATTGTATTTCCACTCAATCACTGTACCGTGATTCCGCGAGTCAACGATACTGTACTGTGACCCCCGATATGGACCAGGATATGGCTGTCCGGGCTCGATACTCACGTCCTTGTCACCAGCGATAGGGACCGAGATCGTCTTATCAGCCAGCTGGGCGCTCATGCTGAATCCTGTCGAGTCGGATTCTGACCGTCTATATCTTCCATATCCTCCATAATCCAATTAACAGGGTCGTCATCGAGTTGGGGAGGCTTCTCATCTTCCCCTTGTTCAGGAATCTTTTCATTCTCGCCGTCTCCTGTTCCCGACATATTCCCTTCTTTTGTCGGGTCTTCAGAATTTGTGTCTTTACTGACTTTGTGAGCGCTGGTCGATCGGGTCTCTGTTCGACCGAGGTTTTGTGCCCAGCTGTTGAGTGACTCTTCTTCCTCAGATGAGAGTCTGTCTGTGAGTGACGGAGGATCGTTCACCTCTATCTGGTAGTCATCAAGTGAGCCGATATACACGGGCAGCATCTCTACGTCACGGTCTTTGCGGAGCTTGATTATGTTACGGACGACCCGCGGAAGCTTATTGAATTGCTCCTCGACCTTCTCTGGCGTGGGATGAAGTGGAATGAGTGTGATTACGTCTCCCCAGGGGAGTACTCTGAAAGACCCGCCATCCCGTTTGTAGCGTTGAAGACTTTGTTCGATATCGGTCGGAAGTCCGTTGGAAACGGGGTGGCGTTTATGTGATTGCCCACTGTGCCACCAGAATCGATCGCCAACGAACGAGTATCGACTACCGTCGTAGACACTCGGCCACAGATCACCTGGCTCCAATCCATCTGGCTGGAGGTCGACACTAAACTCCTCTGCGCCGTCCGGCACTAATTCGCCGTCAAGTTCGTCGATCCTTCCGAGGTAAATTTGCTCGTACTCGTCACCGTTTTCGACCCTGGTTAATGCATCACCCCGCTCTGTGACGTGGAACCGGCCCCCGATCCGTTTGTGGTCTAGCAATCGATCCACTATCTTTTCCGGCGTAGGATATAGGTGTAGCCGATCTGTCCCCTGATAGAGTTGCCACCAAACCTCTCCGCTTGGACTTGCCTGCAGCGATAGCCCCCGATAATGATGCGGCCACTCGTCGCCAACAGACAGGTCATCCCGGCTTGGCATGATTATAAAATTGAGTCCACAGCTGATTTAGTCGTTGCGCTAGAATTATTTGATATTTTATGCTACGACGCTGACTCGCAGTTTGGGAGCGCTTCGCCTTCGAGTGGGTGTGTGCGGACAGATCAAACTCTGATCGTCCAGTTGATGATGCCATTATAGGAAGTCGGGTCGATCTATCAGCTATCTTGATACCGTCATCGGTTCAACAAACCAGTGTAACCAGATCGGTGGTTAGATAATCCACGAACTTACTCCCACACGTTCTCGTACTCACAGACGGCTTGGAAGTAGCTTGGTTCATCAACGACTGGCCGAGGGATAAGGCCGTCATCGAAGTCGCTAAGCTGCCCGAGGTGAATCGGGAAATGACCGGTAGAGGGATCATCATCGCCGCTCGTGGCAACAAGCCGTCGATTGACGAGACGGAGAGTGGCAGTGTCACCTTCTTCTTCGGCGGTTTCCTTCCACTCTCTAATTGCGTTCCCGACCGCGGTTTGTTTTCCTGGTGAGATACCGTCTTTCGGGATATTCACCCAGACGTGGGCGTTTTCAGTAATATACAGTCGCCCGGCTGTCTCTCGGTACGTTTCGTATTTGCTTACGAGTTCGGGGTGGTCGAACGCTGATTCGAACCGGTAATCTCTCCATTTCCAAAATAAGGTTCCGTCTTGGCTGACACTCCAGCGTTCCCCATGGTGGAACGGGAATCCCTTCCACACCTTGACGCTGTTTTTTCGCAGCGGTGTTACGGGGTCTAAGTCGACTTCGTCGAAATTGAGTGTGCCGGTGAGTTTCCCGACGTACACGGGTATCCACCCGTTGTTGATGGGGGCTTCGTCCACGTGTTCGTAATCGTCGGCTTTGATCTTCGTGAGCACTTCGTTGTCAGCGGTAACCCTGAAACTCCCGTACCCGCCGGTTTTCCCGAGGAGAACGAGTGCACGCCGTAGCCCGTCCGGTGGTTCTGTGTAAATTGTAAGATCTCGTTGTTCCCACTTGAGTACGACATCAGCAAAATCATCATCAGAGACGAGACTGTATTTCGACCCACGATAAGCAGAGGGCCATGGTTTCCCTGGTTTGAGCGTGACCGATTGTTGATTCTGCAGTGGTACGCTCGTCGATTCTTCGGTTAGTCTTGTCTTCATTGTGAGTCCTCCGAATATTCAACACTTACCACGTCTAGCGCATCTGCAAGCGAACCGAACTCTTGTTCGTAGTATTCAACTGGATATGAACCATGCCGTTGCACATCGTTTCGAGACATTCGCTCACCGCCGTCCTGTTTTGCGTCTACGAGGTCAAACAACAGCTCTTCCCGATCGACATCATTAGCCGGAGTTGGATTTGTCGCCGATTCGCTCGGTGCGTCGGCTACCTCACTTTCTTCCTCATTCTCTTGTGATTTCTTCTTGCCATCAGCAGATGTGTCCGACTGATGGCTTCCACTCTTGATGTCATCAACAAATTTGTCGAATACGTCGTAGTCGCCATCTTCATTTGGATCCGCATACAGCGTCCCGGTTTTACCCGAGGAGGATTGTGTACCGCCAAGCGGGTCGTCTTTAGCCGCTGTCCCATCAAGCCCCGTGTCGGAATCGTCGCGTGACGTGTCGGATCGCTCGGTGTTGGTGTCCTGTTCGGTTCCAGGGTCGAGTCTGTCGATGGGGAACGCGCGGATGATGTCGATCGGTCTGGCCGGTGCTCGCGGCGTCGGGATGGGTGGAATGTCGACGAGGTCGGTGAGCGGGCCGTCGTGGTTTTCGCCGTCTTCGAGCACGGTGCCGACGGCGTGCATCGGGATGCGGGCGCGGCGGAACCATGCTTCGACGTGCCCGGCATCGAAGCAGTGGATGTCGTGTTCTGCTGCGTATGCTTTGGCTTCGTCAGTATAGGAGCGATTGGTGACGATTGCGAGTTCCGACGGCGATCGGGTGTCGTCTGGAACGACGGTGCCGTCAAGCAGTGCGTCGACGTGGCTTGCGGCGACCTCGCCTGACGGGATGGGGACGACGCGGAGCGCGACGGTCATGCGTTGTCGATGCCATACGATGTCGGTTTCAACCTGTGCGGTGCCAGGTGGACGCACGGTGTTGCCGTCGAATTGTTCGAGGCTGAGTCCGACGAGTCGTGCTGCTTCGCGGTTTGAGACGTATTCGAGGTCGCTGACAGCGAGTTGCTTCGTCAGCTGGTCGCGTGGTTCAGCATCAGTTGATGCGGACTGTGAGAGGGCGGAGCCATTATCTGAGTTTTTATCAACAGCAGGCATGCCTTCGACAATTTTCTCGACACGGGCTATCGGGGCATCGTCGAAGTCGTGTTTTGCGAGGTGCGTTGCGAGTCGAGTTGAGTCAACGTTCTGCTGCCGGGCGTTATCAACAGTTTTGCGGATGCTGTCCGGGTCGTACCAAGAGACGGACTGGTTGGCGTTGCTCATAATCGCCCTCCTGAGAGCCTGGCGACGAGGCCAACGCTACGCTGCTCAATTATTTCTCTGTTATCCCGGTTCAAAACAATGATCTTGTTGGAGCGGAATAATCGCTTCCCGTGAATCACGAGATACGCGGCATTGACGCCGACTTCCATTGAGCGAAAACTGATTGAGTCCGGAAGTTCGGCTTCGACGTGTGGAATTATCTTGTCTGCCGAGAGGTTGCGACAGGTGCGGCAGTCACCGTTGTCGAGTGCTGCGGGGGCAACTGGCTGGTTGCAGGTATCGCACTGTGATTGATGCTCGGCACAGATAGTTTCCTTCAGTATGGGGTCTTGATGTGCGTGGTCAGCGCACAGTTTCTCCCCGCCAGTGACACAGTTAGTGAGATGAGCCTCGCACCGAGGCCGGTTGCGGTCAGTGCTGGTCTCACAGACGTGACACGAGGACATATGTCGATTGCAATGTTTGGCTTGGTCGTTGGCACACGGCGTGCTGTGCTCGGTGCAGACTGGTTGATTGCAGGTCTCACACCGTGATCGATGGGTAGCACAGAAACTCTCGCCGCAGTGTGTACAATCAGCGCTATCTGTCAGGCATACAGTCTCGCCACATTCGCCACACGCCTGCCGATCGGTGTCGCAGACAAGTTCGCCACAATCTCGACATGTTTCAAGATTTTCTATACAGAATGTTTGCTCGCACTCGGCACATGCTCCGGAGTGTATTACACAGTGCGATTCTGAGCTGCTAAGACAGTCGTTAATATGGGCCGAGCAGTGTGGTTTCCCACACGTTCCACACATTGTCACGTCGTCATGACACAGAAGATTGCCGCAGTGAACGCAGTACTTCGCGTGGTCGCTGCAGACGCCGTCACCACACGTTGCACAGGCGGCGAGATGTGAGTCGCAGTATGGTTGATTGTCAACCGTGCAGGCGTGTTGATGCGCTGCACACAATACGTCGCCACAGGCAGTGCACGCTTCCTGATCTGTGTCACAGACGGGGCTACCGCACCGGTCACAGGGTGTGAGCGAGTCGGGGGCAAATGGGTTGTCACAGTCAGAACAGTGCCCGACGTGGTCGGCACATCGGATTTCGCCGGTTTCTTTGGTGAGGTATGAATGTGTCAGGCAAACCGTGTCACCACAAACGGTGCAGATTTGTTCGTGGGCTTCACAAATAGTGTCCCCGGTGTGAGTACACGTCGTTTGGTGATGCTGGCAGACGCTCTCTTCACAGTACGTGCAGTTTTCGACGAGGGCAGTACAGTAGGTCTCTTGACACTGGACGCACGTCTCTGCATGGGCGGCACAGTGTATTTCACCGTGGTCAGCGCATCTGTGCCGGTCATCTGGGCACAGTGTGTCCTCACAGGTGGAGCAGGCCTTACTGTGGTCAGGACAGAGAGCATCAGCACAGATGTCACACTCCTCGGCGTGGTCAGTGCAGACAGTTGTCTCACAGGCGGCGCACTCGACACGGTCAGATGGACAAGCTGGTTGTTTACATATCTCACACGGTGCGAGGTGGTGGGTGCCGAATGGCTCGGCACAGAACCCACAGTTGCCGTGATGATCGCTGCACAGCGCGTCACCACATTCCGCACAGTCGGTCGCGTGATCCGCACAAAGCACGTCACCACAAGTCCCGCACGTCGTGGAATCAGCATCACAGACGCTGTAGTCACATGTGGCACAGGTCATAAGATGTGTATCGGCAAACTCATTCACACAGATAACACAGGGTGAATGATGGTTCGGACAGAGTGACTGGCCGGTGGCGGCACAGTCTATCGCGTGGTCTACGCAAGTTGTGTCGTCACAAGTTGCACAGGTGACGGAGTCGGGTCCACAGACACGCCGGTCACAGGTGGTACACGTCGATAGGTGACCGCCACCAAATTGGTCCGCGCATATCTCACATGTGCCGACAGTTTCAGCACAGTGATACCCGCCACACCCGTCACAGGCAAGTGCGTCGTCCAAACACCGGGCATCCCCACACGTCGCACACGCGACCCTGTCATCCGGGCAGACATCAATGCCACACGCGGTGCAAGAATCGAGGTGACCGGCACACAGCGTGTCTGTACACGCCTCACAGGTACTGGTGTGGGTATCACAGTACAGCTCAGTATCAACCTGGCAGCGATAGAGGTGAGGATCAGCGTAGAATGTGTTACAGTTAGAGCAGCCTTCGCCGCATGCCAAGCAGGTTGGCTGGCCTGTCGCGGCGCACGCATCAACGTGGTCAGTACACACTGCGCGGCCGCACTCGCTACAGACGGAGCCACAGTCATGACATTCTACTTGGCCACAGAACTCGCAGGCTGCGACAGGCGTCTCGCAGTTTGGACAGCCTGCTGTGCCGCACTCGGTACAGACACTTAGGCAGTCTGCACAGATAACGCTCTCGCATTCGCAGACTTGCGGGCGAGTTTCCGAGGCAAAGTGCTCCTCACATGTCGCGCAGTTGAATCGAAGTGTCTCATCCGTCGCAGGCGCGTAGCGAACGGTCGCTTTTCCGGTTCGCTCGCCGTCGGTAAGTGAGAGTTTGAGATTCCCGACATCGTGAGAGATGAACGTCAGCCCGACCAGAGTAATATTTACATCGACGTTATGACGGGCAATCGTCTCCTGAATTTCCTCGGTTTTACTCTGTTCAAGTGCCTTCTTTCGTTTACGTAAGCTGCCTCTCGTCTGTTCGTCAGCTACCTCTTCGGCCTTCCGCTGGTCGTACAGCTCATTGATCTCTTCAACACGGGTCTCCGCTGCGTCGGTCGCCTCCTGAAGTAACTCCGAAGCGTCATCTTCGATGCGGTTTTCTACCTCATCGATTGCGGTCGAGTACCGCTGTTCAACTATTCTATCACCCGGTTTTACCGAGGTCGTTTCGTGTGACCGTGTGAGAGTGTTAGTATGTGCTAATAGGCGGTCTGAGAGTGTCGGGAGCTGGCTGCCGTTCTCCAAATCGAGCGTGACAGTTTCGAAGCGTTCCCGATGGAACGAGGAGACACTCTCCATTTCTACGAGAAAATGAAACGAGATTGCGTCGGCGGTTTGCTGCGGGTCAAACGAATCGACTGTCGCAGACAACTCCGAGATGTCAAGTACACTCGGGAGATGGACCTGCATGTCGGCGGCGGTGAGATACAGGTGGCCGACCGAGATGTCCTGTTTGACCAACTCCAACAGCTGATTGAACGCGAGTGACCCGGGTTGAATAAGAATCTCGTCTCGACCGGGTTGTTGATCCTTCGGATCGAAGACAGCCGTAACGTCTTGATTTTCGGCGAGGTTCTCCAAGGACATGGGGAGCTTCACCTGCCACGAATCGCCGTTTTGTCGATGGACCTCACCGCCATGCGCTTCGATTGTTGTTGCGGCGAAGCGACGAATTTCCAAGCGATTAAGCGAGCCGATATCCTCAACGCTCATGTCGACTCCCCGAACTCGAATCCCTCGAAGACACCACGATTAAAGTCGCCCATCTTCTCGGCGGCCTCAGTATTGTCTTCGAGATTAACGGCCATGTCCTCGAAGTTATTCTCAAGCTCGACTTTCGAATCCGCGTGACGTAATCGGTCAAACACTTCACGCTCGAAGTCCGACCCGGACTTCTCCATTCGGGAGAGGATGTCACGGAGTCCACCAATAGATTGATTGAACAGGTCGATCTTCCCGAATAGCTTGTCCAAGACGTGCTCTTCAATTGTGCCTTCAAGTGCCATGTTGAACACATGCACCTCTCGTTCCTGCCCGATTCGGTCGACACGTCCGATACGTTGTTCAACTTTCATCGGATTCCACGGCAGATCATAGTTGATCAACACGTTGCAGAACTGCATGTTGCGACCTTCGCTGATTGAATCGGTGGCCACCATGACGCCACCCGCGTTCTTGAATTGGGCGACCTTGCGTTCTTTCCCCCGACTTGAGAGATCGCCATTGACTATATGTACCGGCAGGTCCAGCCCGCGGATGCTGTCAGCAATCGCTTCCTGTGTCGCGCGAAATTGTGTAAAGACGACTGCGCGAGACGTCCCGACCTGCTCTTGGACCGTCTCAATAATATCTCTGAGGCGCTGCTGCTTCGTTGTCTGGCCGATATCGCCAACGATTGACTGGATATCGGTGAGTCCACTCCGTTCGCGCGCTGAGAGGTGTTTCTGTGAGTCGTTCACCCACCGATCGATAGTCCTCTCAACAGCGTACGGGCTTGAGACGACTTCCTTTTGTAAAGTGAACAAAACAAGATGCCGTGCGTCCGCACTGGAGTAGTTCGAGCGGACGTATTCGGTGACGGCGTCGTATAATGCCCGCTCGGAGTCCGTCGGTTCGAAGACATTCGTATGCACTTCGCGGTTCGTGAAGTCGATTTTCGTCTCTTCACGGCGATTCCGGATCATCACGCGATTCAATTTTTCTTGTAACTCCTCGCTTCGCTTGATCTGCGCGTCATCGGCATCAACGACGTACCGCTTGTCAAACTGTTCTTCTGTCCCGAGTATCCCGGGACGAATCAGGTCGATAATGTTGTACAGGTCAGAAATGTCGTTTTGAATCGGTGTCGCGGTCGCAAAGAACGCCTCCCCGTAATTGAGTTCGTCCATGAGTTCGTACCGCATCGTATCTGCGTTGCGAACATAGTGCGCCTCATCAAGAACAGCAACGTCCCAGCGGCGTGAAAGAACATCGTCTCTGTTCGTTTTCGATTTAGCGGTGTCGACGCTGGCGATTATCTTATCGTGCGCATCGAATCCTCGGAACTCCTCATCGTAATTACAAACGAAGTCTAGGCCGAACTTCTCGTCCAGTTCTTTTTGCCATTGTGGTGCTAGCTGTGCGGGAGTCAAGATGAGGAAACTATCACGGGTGTTTCGGAAATCCATTTCTTTGAGGACCATCCCGACTTCAATAGTCTTCCCGAGTCCAACTTCATCAGCGAACAACGCCCCACCGCTCATCATAAACAGCGCACGGTGAGCGGCCTGAAGTTGGTGGTCAAGCAGCTTGATCCGATCTTTGATTTCCTCAACCGAAAGCAATTCTTGTTGTCCTTGTGCGATTTCGAATTCCCGAGCTTGGACGTTGAGAAGGTGGCTCGTCACATCCGCCGTATCGGTTGAGAGCCCCTCTAATGCAGTTGAGGCGTCGTCAGTGGAGTATGTTAGCTCCGGACTAACTCCAGTGTTGGACCCCTCTTGTGACATCTACGTAGACAATCTAGCACGTAGAGCATAAAGACCTCACTGTGATTATCAGATATTGATACCAGATTGGCTGGCATCCTGTTTCGGCATCCGTCTTTAGTTAACGAAGAATCGCGGTACGACGGTAGCTTATCGAGACTTCTATTCGAGAGTATGAGGAAGTTGTCGTTGTACACAGACTCGTCTCACTACAAACGCTACTCCAACTGGCAAGAAGCGCTTGAAGATGCCGGGGTCAATAGGAAATATCTTGATTCGTCAGATACCACTCGTACTGCCTCTACGACAGAGTTCGATGACATCATCGGACGATTATGTCGAAGTTCGAAGATATAGCTAATGAGTAGGTAAGTACTACCCGTATTGAGATTGTTCTCCGACAAGTCAAGAATTATATCTCTGAATCTTAACGGAAGCTACGTGGTGAATGTTCTATTACTTTATAGACATAACCCGAGCTGCCACGATACCGGATTTTTATGCTCTGTTGAATAGCGGTGTTGGCTGGTGAGGGCAAAATTTGAGTCGGCTCGTTAGCGGTTGACGCTATTGGTTTCAAGATCGGTATCATCTCATCGTCGCTCAGAGACCGCTATTCAACACGGCAGATTTTTATGTTTTTAATTTGCCAAGGGTAGTTATAAAGATTCCAACGGGGGGACAGTATCAGAGCAGCACGGAAAGACAATGGACTGACCCAGTCCGACCTAGCCGAACGAGCCGGTGTTTCTCAGCCGCTCATTGCTCGCATTGAGTCAGAAGATGTTGATCCGACTGTAGACACGCTATACTCTATTGTCTCAGCGCTCAATAACTCCTCATCAAAGCTGGAGCAGGAGGAGGTCCAAATCTCTATGCCCTCTGTTCGGCTTTGGTGAATCGCCAGACGGCGTTTGATTTCATGGTTTCACGGCTCGCTTGATGTTGTAGACGGCACACATCAGGACGATCTCACGAAATTCGCGGTACCACGCTCGGGCACGCACCGCGTGGCCGAGCGTCCGCTTAATCGTCGAGAAGACGTTCTCAGACAGTGCTCTTTGGCCGTACAGAGACCCATCGATGCGCGCGTTGTGCGCGCAATCGATGGGTCGAAACTCACGATGCTTGATCAACGGTCTCACGCCTTCTTCACGTAATTTCTCGCGTAATCGCATCCAATCGTAGCCTTTGTCGGCGGCGAGGCTGGCAATCTCGCCCGCGTTGCGGCGGGCGAGTTGCCAGCCAATCTGCGTGTCGTGACGTTTCTCGGTCGTACAGTGAACGTCGAGTACAGCTTGTGTTTTTGTATCGACGAGCGCGGTCGTTTTCAGCGTTTGAACGCGGTAGTTCGTCCGGCGACAGTAGTGCTTGCTGGCGGTTTCACGGTCGAAGAATGTCGCGTCCATCGCAGCGTGATCGGCAGTGTCGTGCAGCTGCGCCGAGAGGCGCAGCAGCACTCGCCAGATCTTCATCTCTAGCCTATCAAACGCCTTTACTAGCGTCGAGTGATGCGGGAGATCGCTCGCTTTAAGCCCGATCTCAGCCAAAATATGCGGCATCTCGCTCAGGAGGTCAAGCGCCTCACGGTAGGATTTCTCTAGGTAAATTCGGAGACAGTGGAGCGAAATGATGGCGTAGTCGGCGAAGCCCTCACCCCCTTCGGGGACAGCGGCTTCGCCTCGGCAACCAACAGCATTTTTATCTAACCGTACCGCTTTACTCGTGAAGCGAGAGATATTCGACATGATCATCGCCGATTTCCCGCTTCACTTCCCTTGATTTGACGGCCTACCCCACCGCCTTACAGCGGTTCACCAGAGCCATTCGAACCGATATCCCGCTCAATTCTTCCACTCCATATCCGACTATCGTACTTGCTAAAATAACTCGGCCGAGTCTGGCGAAATAAACATTAATACAGGCAGAGGTCACTTTAATGATACCGTGACTGAGAGGTCCACCTCAAATCCCGTAGTGTGCTCACTCGATGAATTGCCACCGACAGATGCCGGACAACTCGCAAACACAGGACAACGATATGTGCCGGATTCAGAACCAACGGAAGCCATCGATGCGGGATGGACATCTTATTTTCGACACGACACAGTATACAAGGACCAGCGAAAAGCAATCGACTCACTCCTGAGTACTCTTTCAGATGGAAGTTATTATCTAAAGGAAGGCGCCTGCGGTACTGGAAAAACACTGGCTGCGGTGACGGCAAGTGTTCATGCAATGCGAGATCAAGAACAATTATCTGGTCGAGTGTCCGGGGACGCAGGCTTTCCCGAGTATAATCGGACTATGGTCGTGACGCCAGTAAAACAGCAACTCCAACAGTTCGTTGATGAGTTGCGAGGTATCAACAAGACGCTCCCTAACGGAACGGAGCCAATTCCGACGGTTGTGCTCCGAGGCCGCGAGGATATGATGGCCATTAAGAATGCCGATTTACAGAAGACGGAAACTCAAGAAAAAATCCAGAGCCTCCGAGAGCACACTAGAGAGTTAATTCGGTTTGATAGCGACATTCCGCTTGATTGGCCAGACAAAGTGGACTGCCCGCGCCACTCGAGAGTAGAATACAATTGGTCAGATGCTAGTGACAATGCTGAAGCAGCTCGAGATAACTTCCGATTTGATCCGTACAGAGCACGAGCCGTTCGCATTTTGGTCACACAATTAACCTCAAAACGGGAGGGTGAATATGAGAGATTACAAATTAACGGTGTTGAAACGCCATATCCAAATCGTATTCCGCATACTCAGGAACTCGCTGACATTGACAGATTGCAGAATTCGAGCTCTAACCAGCTACCGGAGAACCGACAGGGACGGTTCGACCCATTCTATGCAGCGACGTTCTCGAAGCCACAGGATATTGATAGTGTGTTCAAAGATGCTCAACATCATGTTATCGATCGGAAGGACCTATTTACGAAGGCTATTAGCAATGGTCGTTGTCCCCACGAGCTAATGGGTGCTTTAGCACAGGATGCTGAAGTCATACTTGGAAATTACAATCACTTACTTGACCCAGAAACGAGACTTCTGACTGATACGAAATTGGGCTTACTTGATGAGGAGACAATTGTTGTCGTTGATGAGGCACATCAGTTAGAGCGCAGAGCACGGGAGCGACTCTCTACATCAGTTGATCTTTACACGTTGGATCGGGCACGTAACGACGTTGAAATTGCCCGGCATTATTCTACTGGGCAAGTAAGTAACACGCCGACGCCTGGACTAAGTCCGTCCGATGCGCAACTGGCGCAAAAAATAGTCAGAGAGGAGTTCGACTTCAGCAATGAAAGCATCGACATTGGTGAACTGATTGCTGTCGAAGTACTGTTCGATATCGCAAAAAAAGAATTGCTCAAAGCCAGTGACACAATCGATGATGTCAGACTTGCAGGGACAGACGAGCGATTACCGACCTCTGAGTCATTGTCTTCACCTGCGAACCCGCAGTGGGGTGATCACCTAACAAATGCCATTGAAGACCACGACTCCATTTCCACAGCTGCGCTACCTATGGCCGAGCAGGTGATGGAGAAGCTAGAAGACGTATACTATGAATTAGCAGAACGGGAAATAGTTGAGCGGACACCACAGGGCAGAGAAGTTGGGTCATTATTCCGGCAGTGGAAAGAAACACCACTTGAAGTCTACCATCCGGAAGCCCGAATTGTTCCCTCAGAGAAAGTTTCTTTCCCGGAGAAGTACCCCGATTGGGTTGAACATTGGACTCCTGAGTTGCGTTTATTCAATTGTATCCCACAACGTGAGCTCCGGCGTGTCTTTGCGGAACTCGGTGGGGGTGTTTTAATGAGCGCTACACTCCGACCAGTTGACCCACTTAAACAAGCGACTGGAATCGATGCAGTGCCGTACCCTGACACGGTGGATGACGTTACCGAGGCTGATGATGACGATACAATTATTCGGGCGAATGGCATTACGGACGAGATGCTCGATGATATTACCACGCGACGGACGGCGTTCGACCGGTTTCCACTCCGATTTTCGCCGGATAATAGACTGTCGTTAGTTGCCAATCTGGACCGCTTCACACAGGCGAACCGTGGGAGTCCACAGAATGATGATGGTAGTCCAGTTGTGAGTCGCGATGAAATGACAGCAACTCGCCAGGAATATGCTGACCTCATCGAGCAGGTTGCCCAAACACGCGGTAATATTCTCATTGCGATGCCAAGCTATCAAGAGGCCGCATGGGCACACGCATTCCTGAAGACTCTTTCAGTCGGCAAGCGATGTCTGGTAGACGAGTCGAGCTCAGCAGACGAAACAGACCATCTTTTGGAGACGTTTTTCGCTGACAGAGATGCAATCTTGTGTACCTCACTCCGTGGCACTATTACAGAGGGTGTTGATTTTGAGGGCGAAACGCTTCATACTTGTCTCAATATTGGTGTCCCACTGGCTCCGAATAACTCACAAATGGAGGCAGTCGAAGTAGCGTATCAGAGCGCAGTCGACAGTGCAGGGGGTCGTGAAGCAGCACAACTCATTCCATCAACGCGTAAAGTGCGGCAGTCTGTTGGCAGAGTCATTCGCGGAGCACAAGAGACAGGAGTCCGAATTATTGTGGACAAACGGTATGTCACAGCTGAGACGCCCAACCTTCGGCAGTTTCTTTCGCCACAACAACAGCAAGAGTTCACTCCCATTGAACCGACTGATATTGAAGACGCCATTTCACGTTTCTGGGCAGAGCATGGGTGAAGACGTATCGTTGTCCGAGCTATAGACAGTCAGCAACCCATTTTATCCGTGGCAAATTAGTCCTCAGAGCATCGCCAAAGAGTTAGCAGATCTCCAGACGGCAGTGCTAGCCCAGGAGTGTGTCAAGTGTGCGTGCCACCCCGCTTTTCCGGCAGTTTGAATTTCTGATGAGCGGCCGTATTTTCGGTTGCTATGAGAGATTAGCTCGTTTTCCTCCGACAGTTTGCCTGTGCTGAATAAAATCGCTGGCGAACCAAGCACAGATACGACGCGGTCAATTCTGCTGAATCCAGTCTCTCTATCTTGCACTGCCTTCTGCAATCATACTCAGTCCGGTATGTTTCTCCACCCGTCTGCATCGCAATGAATCGGCTGTGAACGTTTCTATGACACGCTATGACGAGGCCAAAGACCACTTAGGCATCATCGATTCGGAAGCCGAAGCTGCTACTGCCACGCAAGATTCGAAAACACAGAGCCAACAAAAGCGACCTTTCCGGTGCATGGGGCCCGCCTCGCTATTTCTCGCTGAGTTTTTTAATTAAC
>JAQCNF010000073.1 GCA_028275165.1 Haloquadratum sp. | reverse complement strand
TCTATCTTGACATCCTCCACCCGCCTAAAGGCGGAGGAATCCCGAGCGGTGGGAGTTTCAGGTTTGTAGTCCAATCACCAGAGTACCAGTTCTTTCGGAAACGGGTAGTTCCACAACATCGGACTGATGGACTGCTGGTGGTGCCAAGCCACCGTTACCTCTATCTTCAACCATATTTGTCGTCCCAGTGTTGTTTTTGCCACAGGAACGACAGCAGGATTCATTCGAGTTGAGGGTATCGTTTAGTCGTTTTCGAGCAGTCGGCACAGATACAGGCTTCTAGCATGTGTGTTCGCCGACTGTCGTTTCGGATATTGTCTCATTTTGTGGGTGGACAAGCCACCTCCGCAGGACGAGACGGAATCCGCTCCGTTCCGACCGATTACTACTTTCCAATCGGGTAGCTTGTCTCTTAAATCCACTGGTATTCTGAAACTCAAAACAAGCGTCTGAACGTGTTTTATTGACTAATGTGACGGTGCGTATCCACGGCGTGAACGCCGTGGTATATAGGCTGAACAGGTGCAAATCGAATAAACGAGGTTGAATCATAGCCAATGACTGTCTCTGCTACGCCTTGGACCGGTACTTGGACTGAGTTGAGCGATTCATTAGCATCGAATGATGAATTGGTGCTCATGCTCGCATCTCGACGAGATTGCGCGACTGAGGCGGTTCGCGATGAGTTAGAGCGAATTGATGAAAATTTCGATGTAGATGCGATTTATGATAAAAACGGTGTGAGTTCCCTGTCCCACCGAGAACAAGAATAGACCTCTCACGTAGTCATTTTGATTGAATTGAATCCAATGCAGTACATATCTGATAGAGCATAATCATCTTGATTCATCGAAGCCAAGGCCGATACCTCGGGGTCGTTCCTGATTGGAAATCACAGATTTCCATGATGGTGAGACGCCGGGCGTCTCGAAGCAGTTGACTCTGGAGCTGTTGACTCATCATTGTTGTATCCCAGAGTGAGCTACACAAGCGCAGACGTAAGCGAAGTGCCGCCACGTCTGGGCGTTCTGACGACTCTAAGTGCGCAGAGTACAGAGCGCCCGGCCGACCTTCGTAGAGCGAGGGAATCGGCACTGCAAGCGGTTCCAGCTAGTCGCACTTCTGGTCAGTGTTAGCAGGCTGCGACGACATAATCAGCATTTGGACAGTCAGTGTCTGAGCTGGAACAGCTCAAATCAAGTCTGGAGAAGCTGACAGTGTGCTCTAAACTCACTACCAAGTCAGAGAATCCGCTCAAGAGCATACGGCTGCGTGCTCAACTCGTCTCGGGGTCAAGTGGTTCGAGACGCAGAGCGTCTCTTCATCACGGGAACGGAAATCTTCCATTTCCGAACGACCCCGTGACATCCGGCTTGATATTCTGTGAAATCCGGCTGCGAGTCAAGCGGGATTGTTGATCGCTCATTACGAGCGGTCCCAGACAGATGCTATGAGATCAGGCAGAAATCGAAGATTACAGCTCACTTTAGTTTCCCTTCCGTGATGGCTCCGGGCCAGTGGTTTAGACCAGACCACTCCACCACAAACACGTCACTCATTACTCTCGTCTTCATCTTCTCGCTCTTCTTCCTCCTCATCTTCAGGCTTGTCTGTCTCTTCGCTGTTTTCATCCTCTTGCTCAGGTGTTTCGGTGTCTTCGGCCCCGTCTTCGCTGTTTTCATCCTCTTGCTCAGGTGTTTCGGTGTCTTCGGCCTCGTCCTCGCTATTTTCATCCTCTTGCTCAGGTGTCTCTGTTTCATCTTCTTCCTGCTCCGGCGTTTCTTCTTGTTCCACCGTGTCTCTCTCATCGTTTTCGTTTTCGTGGATCTCTGTCTCCTCTTCAAGTGTGAAGATATCGCCGGAGGAACCATCGACGGTAACTTCAGCCTCACCGATCAACTCCGAGGTATTCTGAAGGACGAACTCAAACTCGTAGCTCCCGCTGCTCGTCTCTACTTTTGAGCCACTGAGGACCCAGTTTCCTGTCTTAGGAGTTGATAATCCTTCACGTGCCACTTCGAGCGCAGCGGACTGGCTTACGCTTAGATCAGTCTCATCATCACGTTTCTGTTCAAATTCACGAGAGAATTCCCCACTTCCACGCTTGACGGTGATAGAGAATCCATTTTCACTCTCAAGTGCAATCTCACCGTCTGATCTGCCGGTGAACTGATTAAAGAGTGCTTTACTGCCGACTCCTCTAACATGATGTAAATCCTCGACAGATGAATTGAGACCCGACCGGGTGATCTCGGCTGCTCTCAACGTAGATGTTGAGACGTTCGCTGCACGTTTTTGCAACTGATTGTAGCTTGTGAGCACATTATTCGCGCGCCCGTTGAGAACAGCAAGGCGCTGGGCATACTCGGAGTTCGTAAGCTCACCCTGTCTGTATGACTCTGTGAGATCTGCATAATCCTCACGAATTGACTCAACACGATCACGGAGTTCATTTTCCCTGTCTGCGATAGCTTCTGCTTGAGCTTCCTCAGTAGCACTTTCTACAGAGAGCTCAAAGGCAGTATTTTCGAAGCCTGTCTGTACCTCGTCACTTGAAACGCTGATTACTGTCGAGAGCTGTGGGCCAACGGTGGCGCTGACGCTCGGATCATTCTGGGCGGCCTGTGTTGGAGACGTGGCCACGATCTCTATACTCTCACCCAGCGATGACCCATCGGCCGACATCGGGAGAGCCATTGCCGGAGCAGTTAGTCCGGCCGCAGTGAGAACCGCGAGTATGACGGAACCGAGCGTCATCCAATTCATCGTTGAACGTACATATGTCTCACAGATTGATAAACTGATGAGATATTAGACGCGGTTTGCAGATACTTGCACTCATTCTCAAGTTCTCTACGTGGTTTCGGAGAAAACGACACTGTCTGCTGTTGTTTTGATTTCACTCAGGTATCAAAGCCGTGCTAGCTGATGATTTCGACACGACGCTGGAGGTTACCCGGTCCGTGAAGTCAAATGTGAGATCCGAAGAACACGAGCAAGCGGTGCAACGAATGTGGATGCATGAAGACAATCGTCATCAGGGCGAGTTTGAGTGCCAGCAGTGTGGGAAGCAGAACCACGCGGATTACAACGCGGTCTCCGTCCAGCGGGCAGCAAAGTCACGGCGTGACTTTGCGACGGGAAAGAACGTTGCGGAAGTGCATCTCTGACGGGGACATCAGCCGTCGCGTGGGAGGAGCATCAGTCAATGTGCTCTGAACTCAGGGCCAAGGACGCCGAACGAGGTCACCCATGAGAGCTGTGATGGGTGAAACGAAAGCTCCACCGTCAACGAGCGAACCCCTCTGCGGGTGAGCGAAGTAGGTGGAGTCGTTGAATAGAGCTGAACCGCCTCAGGGTCAAGCCCTGATGCACTCGGCCTGCCTCGCGTGTAGATTCCATCCTTGGAGTGAATTACACTCATTTGCATTTCTTTTTACTATTTTTGTCTATTTATCGGGCGAAAAACACTACGAATGTCTTTCCCGTTTATGATCACGGCAACTTGATGTGATGACGCAATGGATACCACAAAAATCCTCGCAGCTGGTCTCATTATACTGTTTGTGGCTGGCAGCGTCACAGCTGTCGACACAGACCCTGAGACTGTATTAGCAACTGATGACACGAGTAAGATATCAAACGCTGACGTATACGCGACAGTTGAAAACAGCACAGTAACTCTGAGACTCGTTGATGGACCTGACGATGATGGGATTGGGAATGCAACGGTCAGTCTAAAGCAAAGTTATCAAGATAGTGATGATGGTCAGACGAGCATAGACGACAACGAGTATGAGCGCGTCGGAATAACTGACACCAATGGAACAGTCGTCTTTGAGATTGCTACACAGAATATGACGACCTTTGAGGTTACACTCACCAAGGGAGTGTTTGACGCGGAGATCATATACAGCGTGGAAGGCGATTTACTCTCATTGGTTACCGAAGAGTACGAGTATGAGCAAGAGGGAGAGATGTCTCCGGAGGCAAACAATACGACACAGTACAATGAAACTGAACAGATGGATATCAATCTGTCTGATGCCCGTGAAATCGCAAACGCAACTGTTGATGACCCACCACAGGGTGACTGGGCGTTAGTCGAAGCGAGTACTCACAGCGAAAACAATGCTTATGAATTTGAGTATGTCCTCGTGAATGCAAATCGACCCGGCGAAGCTGAGATTCGGATTCACAGCAGTAGCGGTGAAGTGATCAAATACGAGCAAGATATCGAACAAAAGGAACGAGAGAAATCTGAACAGGACGACGAAGATGAGAATGAAGACTCCGAAACTGAGGACTCACGAGATGAGAACGAAAATACTGAACAAGAAGACACTGGTGAAGAGAATGAAGACACAGGTGAAAGCGAGAGTGATGAAGACTCCGAAACTGAGGACTCACGAGATGAGAATGAAAATACTGAACAAGAAGACACTGGTGAAGAGAATGAAGACACAGGTGAAGATGAGAGTAACGAACGCGATGACAACTGACCTGATTGAATAAATACTCTCATCAGACTCAAAATTGGGCCGCCTGTACGTTGGACTACGGAACTTTTGTGTCGTTTCCGATTGTGACTCCCGATCTAATGATAGGCGCGTTCAGACTGCTGGAAGTCCATCGTACCCATCAAGCGAAAATCTGCACCTACTCACAGGTAGCGGACTTGCTCAACCGCCACGGGTGGACGCCGGCAAGCTCTGGAACGTTCTCAGACAGCGTCTGAGAGCCTGCGAAATGTCATCTCACGACGTCGCAAACTATCATCCTGATCAAGTGGGAGGACACGGGCAAAACTCCCGATTATGAGAAACGAAAAAGTTACCACCAATATGAGCGACTGCACAGTCAGTTTAGTTCGTTCAAAATGCGAAGACCTCATGTTTCGTGGTGCGAGCATCGCTGAGTGAGTACAGCATGTTCTCGAAGAACCCGCTGAGGGTCGATGGCCGGTTCAAAACCGTCGAAACGGCGACGAGCGTACTTGACCGCTCGGCTATCGTAAGCTTCCCAACAGATGTCGGGGTGGTGCACCCTCCAACAATTCAACTCGTTGGTTTCCTGAAATTCTTATTTCACTCCAGTTAATCTCGCTAATTGAAGATTTACAAAGCGTCCCCGGGCGTGCACGCTCTCGATACTCATATCGCTTGAAGAAGTCTGAATTCTCTGTTCGTTTATTGACGGTCGCGTGGTCAAGGCCCGTTCTGTAGAGCCAAACACCGAGTTAATTACCTGTTCTCCACGCGCAGGACCCTCTGCGATGTGGTTTGGAAAAGATCGTCAAATCCAAGCATAGAAATTGTAGGTTTTCTCCTTGATTTTCCATAATTTAGGTGCTCAGGTTGTTAGGTAGTTGGCTTAGTCAGAAGTTGTAGCCGGGGTGCAGTTATAATCGATCACTCGCACTGTTCGATTTTTCGTCCAGTCTCTTAGGGACAAACGCAGAGAAATTAAATTGGTGCTGCTTGAAGCCACTCTGCCTGGTCGTCCCTGAGAGCGATGCCCGTACGCTGCACTGTGTGGGTCGGCTGATGAAATAGCCAGCCGTCATTGATATTGAAACGACTGAGTTGCGCAGCCCATCATACAGAACCTGCGATGGAGACGGCCGCTGTATGCAGAAAAGGAAATCAATGATGCTCAATACGACGATACGCGGTATGATTTGGATCTTCTATGATGAATGGACGGCGGTTGCGGTTATCGCCTTCGAGGTCGTCCTTGAGAACCTAACTCAGGGAAACGAATTATATGACGCGTGAATTCCAGCGTCCTAAGCGCGAGTCAATGTGGATAAATACCGGATTGAAAGGTTCATATGCTCTCTATAGAAAAATTTCGTTGGTAGATGGCTGCAGTATCAAAAGCTGGTCACCGGATAATTATATCTGTGATCGTTACCTGCCTCTTGATCGGCGTGTTATTGATGCCGGCCGTCACCGGTGAATCCGCTGCCCAGCAATCGCAGCCTGAGACGGACAACACAGTGACGCGGATTGATGTGTATGAGAACGGGTCAGCGCGTTGGACGGTCAGAATTCGGACACAGCTCAGCATCGATCAGCGTGCTCGCGAATATGCTGCCTTTCAGGACCAGTTTAGGAACAATACAGCGCAGTATCTCGACCCGTTTCGAACTCGTATCACAGGGGTTGTCTCGAATGCCGAGAATGCGACTGGTCGTCAGATGCGAGTGACAGGGTTCACCGCCTCAACTAGTATTCAGCAGGTCCCCCGACGATGGGGAGTCGTTACCTATGAATTCACGTGGGTACACTTTGCGGCACAACAGGAGAGTCGGGTGATTGTAGGAGATGTGTTCCAAGGAGGGTTTTTTCTCACAAGCAACGACACGCTACAGATTGTTGCTCCTGATGGATACAAAACGAGCCGCGTTGAGCCAGAGCCTGACAGTCGGGATGCTGGCATGTTGACGTGGAACGGAAGGACGGACTTTGCCGATACGCATCCGCGCGTTATTTCCTCTCCAGCAACTGGACAGACACGTCAGAACGGATCAACTGCGAGTGTGGACACAGACACTCAATCGGATGAAGATCGCACTTTCCGCGAGACTATTACGACTCCGCTGGTTGTTGGCTTCATCCTCGTTGTTTTTGTCGGATCTGGGTTGCTGATCAGGTATCGTCAGCGTATCGAGAATGGCCGTGACGGAGGCGGCGCGACTGAACGGAATGATGAACAGCCTACGGGTGTCTCACCGACCGGGCAGAGTACAGATGTTGATGACCACGCAACTCAACAGGCAGTCCTGACCGAGGAAGAACGAGTGATTGAATTGTTAGATGAAAATGGTGGTCGAATGCGTCAAGCAGCAATTGCTGAGGAGTTTGACTGGTCGGCTTCAAAGACATCGCGCGTTATCGGGCAAATGGCACAGGAGAATTCAATTGAAAAACTTCGAATTGGTCGAGAAAATCTCGTCGCTCTGCCGGATGATGCTCAATGATCATCGTGTGAACCCAGCCCGGGGTTGGTTCACGTAATATGGGTCTGATACCGATGATACCCAGTGCTGCTCCGTTGATCAGGACCAGCGTCCATGCTTGATCTGAAGGCATCTGCGGCTCGTTAAGGAGAGAGACGACTAATCCAAGAAGGAATCCGTCGGTTACACTGAGCAATTCTGCATCATAGACACTGTCAACGTACGAGATTCTTGATAACCGTCAGATATTGAGACGATGCATGAACTCTTCCTATACAATCACAAATACACATATGTGACGACGACAGCAAATCTGGGATTCCCGCGAATCGGTGCGCACCGCGAACTCAAGCGGGCTGTCGAGGAGTACTGGAATGGCGACCGCTCAAAGGAGGAACTCCTCGCGGAAGGCGCAGACCTACGTGAGAGACACTGGCGAAAACAGGATGAACTCGGACTCGATTTCATTCCTGGCAACGACTTCTCCTACTACGATCAGGTACTCGATACCTGTGCGATGGTAGGTGCGGTACCTGATCGGTTTCCCTGGGACAGCGGCAGGGTCGATATTGATACCTATTTCTCGATGGCTCGTGGGATTCAAGAAAAGGACTTAGATGGAGAAGCTTCTGGCGTGCAGGCGATGGAGATGACCAAGTGGTTCGATACGAACTATCACTACCTCGTTCCAGAACTGTCCCGCGACACTGAATTCTCTCTCTCTTCGACGAAGGTGATCGATGAGTACGAAGAGGCGAAGACGATGGGTATCGACACGCGTCCGGTCCTAGTTGGACCGGTGTCATTCTTGCGACTCGGCAAGACCCAAGTGGAGGAGTTTGACCCTCTCGATCTGCTCGAAGATCTGCTTCCGGTGTACACCGAGGTGTTGCAGCGACTCGCCGATGTTGGAGCTCAGGCAGTCCAAATTGACGAGCCAACGCTCGTGTTTGATCTCGACAGTGAAGAACTGGCAGCCTACACCAAGGCGTATGAGACCCTCGCCGACGCCGCTGATATTGATATTCACCTCGCAACGTACTTCGGGTCAGTTGGGGATAACCTCCCGACCGCTCTGGACCTCCCAGTCGAGTCTCTCCATCTTGACCTCGTCAAAGGTGATGAGCAACTCGACGACGCGCTCAATCACGGCGTGCCCGACGGATTGAGCCTCTCACTCGGCCTTGTGGATGGTCGCAACGTATGGCGGGCCGATCTTGATAGCCTGCTACAGACGGTGGAGACAGCTGTCGACGCTCTGGGATCCGACCGAGTGATCCTTGGGCCGTCGTGCTCGTTGCTCCATGTGCCAGTCGATCTTGACGCCGAGCCAGGTCTTGACGACGACACCAAATTGTGGCTCGCGTTCGCAACAGCAAAGATCAAGGAAGTCGTAGCACTGGCCGACCGTGCCGATGGCGACGAAGCGGGGACCGAGGCTCTTTTCGTGCGAAGTCGCCGAGCCATTGAGGACCGAGCCGAATCCGACTGGATCAATGACCCGGACGTCCAGAAGCGTGTGAATGGTACCAACAACGCAATGGCGCGACGCGACTCTGATCGTGACACACGACGAGAAATCCAGCGCGAGGTCTTGGACCTCCCAGAACTGCCGACGACAACTATCGGCTCGTTCCCACAGACCGATGAGGCACGAGAGATGCGGGCGGCGTACAAAGATGACGAGATCTCTCAGCTCGAGTATCAAACGTTCATTGAGGACCAGATTGCCACAACGATCGAACGGCAGGAGGCGATTGGACTTGACGTGCTCGTTCATGGTGAAAGCGAGCGGGGTGATATGGTAGAACACTTTGGGCGCCAGCTCAACGGATTTCTCTTCACCGAGAACGCGTGGGTTCAGAGTTACGGCACTCGCTGCGTGCGTCCGCCCATCATCGCGGGCGACGTAAGCCGTCCGGAACCGATGACCGTACACTGGCTGTCCTACGCCAACGAGCAGACTGATAAACTGGTAAAGGGCATGCTCACTGGTCCGGTCACAATCCTGCAGTGGTCGTTCGTGCGCGACGACCAGACCCGTGCGGAGACATGCCGTCAGATCGCGCTTGCGATCCGCGATGAGGTTCGCGATCTTGAAGATGCCGGCATCCAGGCAATTCAAATTGACGAACCCGCTTTCCGCGAGGGGCTCCCGCTGCGCGAGAGTCAGTGGGCCGAGTATCTCGACTGGGCAGTGGAGTGCTTCCGCCTCACCTCCTGTGGGGTTGAGGACGAGACCCAGATTCATACACACATGTGCTATGCAGAATTCACTGACATCATCGGTGCAATAGTCGACATGGACGCGGACGTGATATCTATTGAGGCGTCCCGCTCGAAGATGGAGCTACTCGATTCCTTCAACGATCTTGATTATCCGAACGACATCGGGCCGGGTGTCTATGACATCCACTCGCCGCAAGTCCCATCAGTTGAGGAGATGGAGGATCTTATTCAGAGGGGTCTCGATGTGCTCGACAGGGACCAAATGTGGGTCAATCCAGACTGCGGCCTCAAAACACGGCGGTGGGTTGAGGTGGAACCATCACTAAAGAATATGATTGAGGCCGCCGAAAACGTCCGCAGATCAAATCCTGAGTAATCAGTCTCACGGAGTCTGGACATCTCTCGAGGATGACCACGTGTCCAACAGATTGTCAAGCTATCCTCTTGCACTCTATTATGATGACATGGCAGGAACCAAGTCGGACCGTCTCGACACCGGACGGGGGGTGCGAACAGATTGAAGAACGACGACTAAGCGGATCTGCAATCATCTACTGAGGGCCTGGCTCGTTTCTAAAACAAGCTCATGGCCTGCATACGAGACATCGGCTCATCTCCAATGTTCATAAACTCTCCGAGGTACGAGGGTGCAGTCACAGAATCGCAGTCAGCGAGACGCAGAATACAGCCAATCAGGCAATCACTCCGGAGTTTCTCATCCGACTCCGTTCAGACGGTCAATATCGAGTTCCTGCTGATCGTCAGTTGCGGTGCCTCTGTTAGCACGACCGGTCTACCGATTTATATTCCAAACCGAGTAGCGAATCAGTTGCTTGGGCTTGTGACCTGAGCCTGATCTCTCACAAACCGGTAGACAACGAACACACACGTTCCCAGGATTGCTCCGTACCAGAGCGTGCCAACTATACCCTGAGCGGCACAACTCAAAAACTGCAAACATTGCCCGCTCTCGATCCCCGCGACGGACAGCTTTCTGTAGCAGGCTGACCATCGTGTAGCGCGAGAACCCACCCTTTGTCATATTTGAGTCGAGTGGCTTTCCGAGGTCTGCTTTCGAGCGTTCGCGGACAGTGTCCTTCAGCACAATAAGAAGACGGCACCCCGGGATGGACGAACGACTCAGTGCGTTAGAACACAGCACCGAGTACGAGCAGAGAACGTGGCGCCGCCTCGCAGGGAGGCTCGGTGAGAAGGGATACGGCACCGGAGCGGACGACCTGCTTGACGCACTCGTATTGGCACTTACCGCGAGAGCACCAGCAGATGAGTTCCACCGTCTCCCACCCGATCCACCCAGGGACGCAGCGGATCTTCCGATGCAGATGGTCTACAGACGTCCGGAACCGTTCGACATCGACGGTTGAAGAGACAAAATTAGGAGTCCGTTAGCCATCGTGGAGCTGCTCGATCCGCTCAGTGATCCAGTCGAGAACACCGAACAGCACACCGAGATGGTGTGTCGCCTGCAGGGTGGAGGGTTCAATATCGGACGCCGCATCCGGCGGTGGATGGAAGTGCGCCTTCGGCTCTCCGGGCTCGGGGTGTCGGTCCCAGCGACACTGCCAGACGTCATCATCTCGCGTTTCGAGATAATGAACAGTGTAGTCGCCACCCCCAAACCACCGAATGTCGAGTCGTGGGGGTGTGGCCGTTGCGTTGGATGAGTTTGATCGGCTGGGAGACCAGACAGAGGTGGTGTATGACCTGGAGATGCTGAGCAACAGTGTTGAGAGGGACTTGGGTTTGGTGATGGTATCGAACCGGGGTCCACGCCAGGTCCGTCTTGATCCGAGGAGCGAGAGCCGTCTTGACTGTTTGACACTGGGATTTGACCCTTATTCGGAGTCGGAGCTCGTCGACATTCTCGCTCGGCGCGTGGAGCAGGCGTTCCGACCTGGAGCTGTCGAAGACGAGGTTGTGGAGGTAATCGCGGAGGAGGTGGCTTCGGATAGCGGTGACTGCAGGAAGGCTCTGGGTCGGCTGCTGAGTCTTGGCAGGTGGGCGGACAGAAACGGGCTTGAGAAAATCGAAGCCGAGGAATACCGAGAAATGGTCGAATGACTATGTGGAAGTTCTTAGATAGTCATACCTAATTCAGAATAAATCACAGATGTGTCCGCTATATTCCATCTGGCAGGCCTCCTGTCACGTACTCTAACCTGTCAATATGGTCAGCTTCCACTAACTCCTCCATCTTCTGGCGTCGAATACTGGCTGAATCCTCAGCTCCATTTCCGAACAGGTATTTGCCGTGGAGCGATCTGCCAAGGTCATCTGAAACATTCCTTTCAAACCACTCATCACCTTCATCCGTGATGCCGACCTTCTCGAACCTTTCGTAGCCTTGGTCGGAGTCTCTTACTCCCGAAAAGCTTTCTACATAACCGGCAGCGTGCAAGGATTTTATCGCATCGTCGTATATCTCTGGTTCAAATTCATCCATATTATGCTCTAATTCATCCTTGACGCTATCTTTCCCTAGTGGCTGCGGACTCAATTCTAGTTCGAACAAGATTTCTACAGCCGTTTGCCGGACTCTTCCAGAATAAGAGTCGTCGTTGTAGTTGTCAGTCATATGTAGTTACCAATAAATGACATTTATATGATTCCTCTATGGCTCTTATGAAGCAGTTGGTGAGGACTCTCCGAGCTGAGGGAATTCAGTGAATCGGTTCTTTCATCCTGTCTCACTCTCGTTCTGTGGAGTGCAGGCTCCGTGGAAAACTACGACAGAATCGACCGACAGATTGCCACCAGCAATCTACTTCATATGCGCGTTTGAGTTTAGAGCGAGGTTGATGAATATGTGTCTCCCGAGTAACCTGGATTTTGAGACCTACAACCAACTAAAAACTCTAATCGGACTGTCCTCGATTATTCTAGTTTATTGAGGGTTTCGCGTTGTTGCTCGATTCCAGAGTGGCTGTACTTTTTTGTGGTCTCCCTTGATTTGTGTCGGAGCTGTTTGGCGGCGGTTGCAAGCCCACCTTCGGCTTCAGCGTAGTTCCCGGTCGAATGGCGGATGCTGTACGGCGAGAGGTCGCGGTTTTCGAGGTCGAATCCGGCTTCTTTGGCTATGCTTCGGAAGACGGTTCGGAAGCTGTCCTTGTCGTACCGGTTTCCATATTTAGTGAGCCACAGTGCATCCCGTCCGTCGTACTTCTGT
>JAQCNF010000072.1 GCA_028275165.1 Haloquadratum sp. | reverse complement strand
CGGATGTGTAATGTGAAAGCGCCGGCTGCTGGCGGCCTGGCAGATCTCGAGGTCCACCACGCAGATCGGAATCCGGATGCTGTCGGCGAACACGACCCAGAGAACCTCCTCACGTTGTGTCGGAGTTGCCACTCGTGGCATCACATGAGATCGACGCCCAGCGATGTACCCATCCGGCTGACGGAGGCCGATGACAAGGAATTGAAGTCCCACGAGTACGAGATTTTGCGGATCCTCTATGACAACGGCCCACTCCGCACAAAGGAGATTGCGGACAAATTAACAGTTGAGATGACCGTCACGGCTGTTCGAGAGCGGTTGTGGCATTTGGGCGGACTCGATAATGAAGTGACTGAGCGGACAGAGCCGCTTGTGACAAAAGATATCGCCACCCAAGAGTGGGGTTTACTCGATGATATCGAGATGACCGCTCGCGGTCACATCCCAGACGATCCCAAACTGCTAATCCAACGATCAGAAGACGAGCTCGTACGGCGAGCGCTTGACCGTGGGTGTGACCGACAAACGGTGATGGAGGTGTTCGACGTTTCGCGGCGCGGCACATTCTACAAGGAGACGCGCTCGAAGATGTACGACTTCCCGCTCGACGCGTTCAGCCGGGGCGGTCGGCCACGGGTTTCGAAGGAAGGGTCAGATGAGGAGGACTCGTCGACGGCGGCGAGAGGACCGGACGAAGCAGAGGCGATACAGAATGCGGCGGCGCGAGCGAGCGAGGTGACTGCCGATGAGGATGACGAGTCTGCCGCGGAGATCGTGTCAGATACAGGTGAGTCAGTCGACGAGGCAGAGCAGGAGGATGTGGCCGACGATGGGGCCGATGCGGATGGCGTCCAACAGTTGTTAGAGGAAGCGCTTGACGCACTGCGGGACGACGACGTCAAGGAGTAATCCACATTCACGCGGATTTTTGCGGTGTGTTTGTGGTGGTGGTCTTCTGTGTATCGCAAACTGATCCTTCTCACACTGATTGGCTGACACCGAAATGCCGAATCAATATTAATGTAGTTTGGACTATATTTATGTGAAATGCTTTAATGGCTAACCTACTTAGTCCGTCCAATATGGCGTCTGATTCTTCAGTTGATTTAGAACCCGAGTTCTTTGCTAAAATGGTCGAATCAGTTGGCGTTGGGGTCGGGATCTACGGAGAAGATGGTCAATATACCTACGTTAATCAATCGTACGCTGATCTATTTAATGTCACACCGTCAGAGTTGATTGGACAACCGCTGTGGGAGATTGTCCCAGCGATTGAGGCAAGCAACTTTGATCAATACTGGGACTCGTTTGATGACGATGACACACGGGAGGCAGAAACAAGACACATCTATAATGATCGGGAGGTTCCTGTTGCGACGGTTACGACTCAGCGATCAATCAATGGAACGGCGTATCACTTTGGGACGATTAAAGATATCTCCGTACGGAAAGCCCGAGAGGAGGAAATTGCGCGCCAGAACGAACGACTTGAGAACTTTGCGAGTATTGTCTCTCATGACCTGCGAAATCCATTGAATGTCGCTGAAGGATATATTGGGATGCTCCAAGAGGATATCAACAGAGATGAACTACAACTTGTTGACAACGCGCTTGACCGGATGGGAGTGCTGATAACCGAACTCTTGGAACTTGCACAAAGTGACCGTGAGATTAGTGAGATGACGGCAGTGTCGTTGAAGACTATCGCAGAAGACGCTTGGGGAAATGTACGTACCGCAGAAGCAAAGTTAGATACTCCTGAACCAGATCGGCGAGTGATGGCTGACGATTCTCGTTTACAACAACTCTTCGAGAACCTCTTTCGAAATGCGGTTGAACACGCTGGCACGGACATCCACGTGACTGTCGATACGACTACAGATGGGTTCTACGTGGCTGATAATGGTCCGGGTATCTCACCAGGCAAGCGTGACCGTGTCTTTGAGACCGGGTACACAACCGAAGAGCAAGGAACCGGATTCGGACTCGGTATCGTTCAGCAGATTGTTGCGGGGCATAACTGGGAGATTCAGATTACCGAAAGTGCTGACGGCGGAGCACAATTCGAGATTATCGGAATCGACTTTGACATGTAGATTTCGTTTACTCACAGTGATAGGATAAAAATAGGCGGCTCTGCTGAAACACTATTATTCAGTCACAGTATTGTTTGAAACAGCCGGTCGTTGAAGAGTGTGAATTGACTGCCAAAGATTCTACCAAATCAAAGAAATGTTCCGAATACCGTGCGAGATACAACGCGCGTATCTCGCATATAAACGTCTCTACGCCCTCTTGTATGATATTAGTGATCAGTTGTCACTATCTGTGGACAAATAGTTGTTGAGTTTCTAAGCGCCTCTAAAATGGATTCACGATTCAGTCCACTCAACCACAAATCGCAAGACAGCAGTCTATCAATAATGTGCTACACAAGAGTGAACGTCGAATTTCTCGTCGATGGGGCAGGCTATCTTGGACCCGTCCTTGCTGAAGACAACTATCGATTTTAAATTATTCGCCATAGAAATCGAAATGTTATCGAACGTGTCTTTCGGAAAATAGAACGACGAACATCATTATTTACAAATAGTTTCAGCAATATCGCGCTAGAGACAGTTCAAAACTGGCTCAAAGCCGTCGCAGTCTACCACAATTCACACCAAACTAACACGACCCGCTCAACCTTCAACACATACACATGAGTAACGGGAAGGCTTGCGGATAGTTCAGTGGTTGAACATCACTTTGTGCTGCCGCCGTCACCCACTGCCTTGACCGAACTACGGGCTTGAGCGCCGACATGTTCACCCGTCACGCCACTAACCCGGTCGGGATCCGCATCAATAGTAAACCCACTGAGGCGGTCTTGAAGTTCTCCTGCTCGCTCTTTGAGATTGTCTGCGTTCTGAGAGACCTCCGCAAGTGATGAGGTTTGTTCTTCGGCCGCTGCTGAGACATTATCGGACTCGCTGTTCACTTCATTTGCCGCGTTGGCGACCTCCTCGACGATGCTTACGACTTCCTCTGTAGAGGCGGCTTGACTGTCTGTTGCGTCGCTGATCTCTTGGATACCATCATTCACTCCTTCGACAGTGGTCGTGATCCCATCGAGAGCAGCGAGGGCCGACTCAACTGTATCAGCGCCCGAACGAACCCGCTCCTGCATTGCCTCCATATCCTCAACGGTCTCGTCGGAGTTGGATTGGACGCGCTCGATCCGCTCGGTAACGTCATCAGCAGCCTCCGCAGTCTCCTCTGCAAGCCCCTTCACTTCGTCCGCCACCACAGCGAACCCAGACCCAGCCTCTCCGGCACGAGCGGCTTCTATCGAGGCATTCAGCGCGAGTAAGTTCGTCTGCTCAGCAATATCCTCGATCAACTCCACCACTTCTCCAATTTCATCGAGCTCGTTCGCCAGCGTGTTGACCTGGTTGACTGTCTGCTCAGACTGAGACTCGATATCTTCCATCTCCTCAATTGCCTCTGACGCGGCCGCTTGGCCGTTATTACTGAGTTCAACCGCATTCTGAGAGGCTGTGGCAACTTCGTCTGCTGAGGAAGCGACTTCTTCCACCGTCCCAGAGAGGTTCTGCATCTCGTTTGACGCCTCTCGGCTCTGCCCGTGCTGTGTATCCGCGTCTGCCGCAATCGCTTGGATAGAGTCCGCAACTTGCTCGCTCGCACGCTGTGTCTCTGCCGTCGATGCACTCACGTCTTCACTCGCAGACGCGACCTCATCAGCGAAGGCTTGGATCTCCGCGAACGTCAGTTCAAGATCCTCCACCATTTCGTTGAACGTGGTGGCTATTTCGGCCATCGCCTCGTTGCTTACATCGGTATCAAGTCGGCGGGTGAAGTCACCGGCCGCACACTCAACCATGACCGATTGGTAGTCGGCAGCGGCCTGTTCAAGTTCCGTATTAAGTGCCTGCATTTCCTCACGCTGTTCGGCCGCCTCTATCTCCTTCTCTTTGGCACGATCTCTCGCTTCCTCTGCTTCTTCCAGTTTCTCTTGGACTTTCTCGCGGGCCTGTTGTCGCTGAATTGCGAGAGACTGCCAAAGGAACGTGATTGTCCCCGCAAGCATCAGCACCCCAACAGCGTGTATCCCACCCCAGACGACCGGGTTAGCCATCGCTGCCGGATGGTTATAGACTGTGAACCACTCTATGAGCCCGAAGACACTGTGTTGGAGGGCAACGTAGCCAATCGTGATCGCAAATGGTACCCAATCTTCATACAGTGCGACAACCCCAACTCCCACAAAGTAGAGAAAATGTGCCTCGATGAATCCCCCAGTAAAGTAGGCCAACACTGATCCCTGTACCATAAACGCGACCGAACCTGTGGCTGCTCTAATTCGGCGAGGAAGTACCGGAATTGCAGCTATCACTACCAATCCCAACACAATACCAGTGCCAACAACGGAGTGTAGCATCGGGATGACTGGTAATTCGGCACCAGTGATTGACTCCGCGCCCACCATCCGACTAACTCCGAAGACAAACGGAAGCAACGCGAGCGTGAAGGCCAACACACCGATGTGCCGCCGACTGAACGTCTCGTCAGGAATCTCTGTGCCATTCGG
>JAQCNF010000095.1 GCA_028275165.1 Haloquadratum sp. | reverse complement strand
ATAAGACATCTTACCGCTCACGGCGTTAGAGATCACCACAGTCGGCCAACGGATTGGACAGCGTCCAGATTCCGGATAGCTGTGCTGGAACTCGCAATGCAGTCAGGCTCTCTGGATAACAAATCTGCATTCTCTTAGCTTAGCTGGCGGTGTGGATGCTCGCCTGCGGAAGGACCTCGGGACAAGCTGCGCAGACACATATTCAATACTCAAATCCGTTGTTGAGTCGCTTTCACACAGAAGCTGAATCTGCACGCAGACTGTTCAATCAAACAGTTCCTGTCCAGAGGCAAGATGCGTCTCGACAGCGTCCATATCGAGAGTCACACCAAGACCGGGCTTTTCTGGGATTTCGAGATAGCCGTCGACGATGAGGTCTTTCTCCTCGACCAAGTCTTCCCACCACCCAAGTTCATACGAGTGGTATTCCACAGCCAGTGAGTTTGGAATCGCTGCACCAACGTGCGCCGAAGCAAGTGTCCCGACTGGTGAGGAAACATTATGCATCGCCACGGGAACGTAGTACATCTCTGCAAGTGTTGCAATTTTCATTGCCTCGCGCATCCCGCCAACCTTTGGGACGTCAGGGGCGATGATATCGACACCTTCCTCGGTGATCAGTCGGCGTTGTCCGTCTTTCCGATAGAGATTCTCACCGGCTGCGATTGGTGTCGCAGTTGACTGGGTGACAGTCTGTTGGACCTCAAGATTCTCCGGTGGAACAGGGTCTTCAAGCCACCAGACATTACACGGTTCAACACGCCGTGCAAGCCGGCGAGCGCTTCCAGCAGTAAATGACCAGTGGCAATCGAAGGCTGCATCAGCCTTGTTGCCAACACGCTCTGTCACGCGCTCTACAATCTCGGCTTTATGATCAATCTCAGCACGGCGAAGATGCCGGTTCGCACGGTCTTTTTCATGTCCAGATGGAACATCAAGATCAAACTTGAGCGCATCATAACCCAGCTCATCAACGACGCGCTCGGCTTCGTCTGCACAGGCTTCTGGGTCGGCCTCATTCTCGGTGTGACAGTCGCAGTATGTCCGGACGGAATCTCGATACTTCCCACCTAAGAGCTGATATGCGGGGACTTCAAGAATTTTTCCAGCTAAGTCATGAAGAGCTAACTCTATGCCAGATATTGCTGCGAGGTCTTTCCCAGCAATTGCCCCCTCGCCACTCATCTTTTGAACCATGTGTTCATACAGGCGATCAATATCAAGTGGATTCTCTCCAACAAGGAATGGACGAATTCGATCAATTATCTCGGGTATAGCCGCTCCCCAGTACGCCTCGCCTGTCCCTGTCGTCCCGGTGTCAGTGTATATGCGGACCAGCGTCCAGGGGTAATTGCCATCGACAATGACCGACTGGATATCAGTAATGGTGACGTTCCGACCTTTGCTACGGGGATTTTCAATACCCATTGTCTCTGCAGACAAGTCCCGCATCGTGTATTCAGCGTTTGGATCACTAAGTGTTGAATAATCCATCTTACCCACTAATAGACGAACAGACGAATAATGATTTGGAATGGCGGTTGACTCCGAGCGACCTCTTGGGCAGACTCCTCGTCGACTCTCTGTGTGAATTTGTGTAATATCTCTGTATCTTTCTCACAGATGCAGATGCTATGTGACCGTTGGAGCCGAGCCAGTTACTCTCGTGAGCCAGTCAATGACGGCCTCTGCATTGGCACCCTTTCGATAGATGATGTTTTTATCTGGATCAACAACGGTGCTCTCAGCCCCACCAGTCACCCCATCATCAATGATCACCTCAGTGCTTCTGCGTAGACGTTTATCGATTGCTGAAATAGTGTGAGCACTCTGAGCGCCACTCAAATTTGCGCTTGTCGCTGTCACTGGGATTGGGGCCGCTGCTCTGAGAAATTTCAGTGAGAGTTCGTGATCAGGGATACGTATACCTACACGCGCTTGATTCGCCGTCACAGCTGAAGCAATTGTGTCGTTGACCTCAGTGATGACTGTGACGGGGCCAGGGAGAAATGTCTGCATACAGTCGTGAGCACGGTCAGTTGGCTCTGCAACCGACTCAACTGCACTCACTGATGGAAGGGCAACTGAGAGCGGATTGTTGGGGTCGCGATTCTTTTGCTCGAATACGCGTGAAACCGCCTCAGGACGACGGCTATCAGCACCGAGTCCATAGACCGTCTCAGTCGGATAAATAACAGTCTTGCCGGCCTCAAGCGCTTCGACAGCGTGTTCAATTATGTCTCTGTGAGTATCTGCAGATTCAGAGGGCATCTCAGGCGATGGCATCGATAGCGTCGGCTACCTCTTCATAATCAGGGAATGCTGGCCACTCTGTCGCGACCCACGCATACTCGATGGTTCGATCTGGCTCAAGCACAAAAACCGCAGGTCGATGCTCAACCACTCCTGTCATTCCATCAAGTTCGTTCTCAAGATCATATTTTGATGCAACAGTGGCAGTTGGATCGGAGAACAGGCGGGCCTCGATACTCCGCTCTGCAAGCAATGACTTATGCTCATATGGCGATGATATCGAAATGCCAACGAGATCGAGTTGTGTCCCAAATCCGTGATCATCGATTGCATTCCAGAGATACGTGGTTGGAAAAGCCCCATCCATCGGGTGAAAACACAGCATCGTTGGGCCTGTCTCAGTAACGGCTGAAAGCGCGGTGTCCTCCCAGTACTCTTCATTTACGAGCGGTCGAACGAAATCAGGGGCACGCTCACCTGATGTTGGGGGATTCGCTGATGGGAGGTCGGTGACTGGAAATTCCACCATTATCGCTCACCTGCCGTCCCATATGTCTGTTCAAGATACGAAACAATGTTTGCAGATTCAGACATAGTGACACCCGTGTTCGGGTCAACGATTGCAGGAACACTTCGCTTCCCTGATACGCGTTTGACAATGTCGCGGTCAGAATGCATTGGCTCAACAAAGCGTGAATCATATTCGATTCCGAGTTCGTTGAGTATGCGAACGACTCGCTCGCAGAATGGACATGCCTCCAATCGATACAACGTCATTGGTGTCTCGGCGGAAGCCATATACTAGGTATGTAGAGTGTGTGGCCTAAGCGCTTCGCTATGAGGCATATGGAGCGTTCGCGAGGGGAACGCTTAATTTATGTGCCGAACAATTGAGTACAGTCGCATGGGCAATCCCGTTAGGGTACGGTCTCACGGACTGCTGAATGTCTCGAATTTCTGGATGTGCCAGCTACTGAACGAGTGAATATATGATATATGTGCCACAAATCGCTGTCTCAGTCGCGATTGAGCGGTTATTACAGATTGTCCAAGCATCTGAAACTGGGATAACTATCCTCGGTAGCGGTGCAATTATTGTTCTTATCGCGCTTTCAGCATTCTTTTCATCATCAGAAATCGCCATGTTCTCGCTGGCAAAACACCGCGTGGAGGCGATGGTTGAAGAAGGAGTGCCACGCGCAGAAACCATTGATCAACTCAAATCGAATCCACACCGGTTACTTGTTACTATTCTCGTTGGGAACAATATCGTCAATATTGCGATGTCATCAATCGCCACGGCACTGGTGAGTCTCTATTTCGATCCAGGGGCTGCAGTATTGGTTTCAACATTTGGCATTACGACGCTCGTTCTACTGTTCGGTGAGAGCGCACCAAAGTCGTATGCGGTAGAAAATACTGAATCTTGGGCGCTTCAGATTGCAAAGCCTCTGAAGTACTCAGAATACCTACTGCTCCCGCTCGTCATCGTCTTTGATTATTTGACCCGTGTCATTAATCAGGTCACCGGTGGACAGTCAGCAATTGAGAGTTCATATGTCACTCGTGATGAGATTCAAAATCTCATCCAGACCGGTGAACGTGAGGGAGTGATTGATGAGGAAGAGCGAGAAATGCTCGATCGAATCTTCCGGTTTAATCAGACGATTGTCAAAGAGGTTATGACGCCTCGTCTCGATATGACAGGAATTTCGAAGGACGCAAGTATAGATGAAGCGATTGAAACTTGTATTCATTCAGATCACGAGCGAATACCTGTATATGACGGCAACTTAGATAACATCATTGGGATCGCGACAGTCCGAGACTTAGTTCGCGAGAAGAATTATGTCGAAGGGTCTGCTGACCTGTCGAACGTCGTACAGCCAACACTCCATGTTCCTGAATCAAAAAACGTTGATGAACTCTTGACAGAAATTCAAGACAATCGACTGCAGATGGTCATCGTTATCGACGAGTTTGGAACAACTGAAGGTCTGATTACACTTGAGGACATGGTTGAAGAGATAGTCGGCGATATTCTCGAGGATGATGAAGAAGAGGCGTTTGAGCCTGTTTCAGATGATGAAATGTTAGTTCGAGGGGAAGTCAACATTGATGAGGTAAACGAAGAATTAGAATTGAACCTTCCAGAGGGTGAGGAGTTTGAAACACTTGCTGGATTTATTTTCAATCGTGTTGGCCGATTAGTCGAGGAGGGTGAGGAGATCGCAGTTGACGGCGCGCGAATCCGGATTGAGCAAGTTGACAATACGAGAATTATGAAAGCGCGCATTGTCATGGACGAAGATGCCAGTGGGCCTTCAGAGGAGCAAGACACTGTCTCGCAAGAACCGTCTGTTTCCGAGTAACTCTATGTACAGAAACAATCATTGCTGACGACATCAGAAGGGCGAAGCTGAGATGTACAGACTGTCTCCACGAGAAATCAGATTCGCTCGCAGTATCAGCTCGACAGAAAAAGACGGTCAAGTGTCCAGAACCCACCATAAGAGAGCCCAAACGCAAGTGCGAGTGACACCACCCATGCCGCGACTGTGTATGCCATTTTTTTCCGGCTGACTCCCGAGCTCCCTGCAGCATATCCGCTTCCAATAATCGCACTGACGATGATCTCATTGAACGAAACCGGAATCCCCAGTGCAACAGCAATCTGAGCGATTGCGAAAGAGGGTATCATGGCTGCAATCGAGCGCCGTGGACCAAGGGATGAATAATCCTGTGAGAGAGCTTTGATCATACGCGGAGCACCCGTCCATGAGCCCAGTAGGAGTCCAATACCTCCGCCAAGAAGAATCATTGGTAATGGAATCACGAAGCGTTCGAGCAAAGGCACGAGTGGGCCGATTGCAAGACCGACTTGGCTCCCACCGGCAGAAAACGCAACGAGCCCTCCCAGTACGAGCAGAAACCGTCGTTGACCTGTTTCTGGACTATTCATGATTGCCCGGTAGTTCAGGAGCGTTCCAATCAAAATACCGGTAAGTGTAATGAGAAATTCATATCCAAGTGAGGAGAAAGGGATCCACTGCTGGAAAGTAGTTGTGAGAGCAGATGCCAGTGACTTTCCGGTGCCGTTACTACCGAGTACTGTAAATTGTATGTTCACAATAAGTGCACCCATTAGCCCACCGAGCGCGGGAATCGAATATCGTTCTGGGACAGCGTCACTTCGCAGAGCACGCGCGGTCACATACGCGGTCCCTCCGCCGACAAATGGCGTGAGCGTCCAGAGCGCGAATATTTGTTGATATTTTATCAGTGCAGGTGCTCCACCGTTTGCAAGCCCGACTCCAATGACTGCTCCAGTCACAGTAAATGCTGTTGCGATCGGATAGCCGGCGAATACGCCAACAGCGACAAGCAATGCGGCGGTAACAAGCGCAACGATGGAAGCACCAGCGGTGAGTACGGAACCAACGACAAGTTCTGCACCAACAGCCTCGGTCACATTCGCACCTTGAAGAACGGCACCAGCTAATCCGAGCAATCCCACCATAAATCCTGCTCGCATCACAGAAATCGCATTTGCACCGACTGCTGGCGCAAACGGTGTTGAGCCCGAAGAGCCTGCACCAATTGACCAGGCCATGAATAGACTCGCGAGTGCGGCGATGAGAAGTGTTAGAATCGAGACGACTGCAACCATCCCGGGTTATTTCCCCTTGTACCCATCGTCAAATCCTTCACGCAGTCCGGTCAGTGTCCGCCGGACAAATAGATAAGCCACAAAGACGAATCCTAAAATAAGCGCCACAAAGCCAATCAGATCGGGATGCGCCAAGACAAAGTCAAGAATATTGCTAATTTGCTTGATTTGTACCGGCGTCACCTCAGTTAAATGGTGGCTCCAAGACGGTACAGCTACTCCGACCATAGCTTTCGATTTTGTAGGTACGAACAAAGTCGTTTCGTCGTCATATCGTTCCACACTTGGCTCTAGTTCAGCTACTCTCCAAAAGAGCTTGAACCCTGTTGTCTATGAGATGAAAGTTTGATTGGTGTCTGTCGTGTACGTCTGAATGGATAACCTGAGGTACTTGATCACAGAATGAGATTGAAATTAGTTCTTATTCCCAGTAAGCACGCTCCGCTCAAAAATATCTCCATCTACTGTGACGAGCCGACACTGAAGAGAGTCGCTCTCACTACTGTTGTCAATTTCTATGTGGGCCTGTCGATTCCCTCGGGGTTGTGCGTGGCTCCCCGGGTCGATTAATGTTATCTCGCCTGCTGAGTCAATCGATGGCACATGGCTGTGTCCCGTGATGACAACATCGACACCTTGCTGTCGCCCAAAAAGTGCTTCTGCAGTGGGGCCACCACGGCATGTGTGTGTCATTCCGAATTTGACTCCTGCATACTCGAATTGCGCCTTACTCGGTAACTGAGCGCAGATCTCTGTATCATCGTTGTTTCCGTAGACACCAATAAACTTCTCAGCGAGGGCTTCAAACTCTCGAAGCACTGAACTTCGTACGAAGTCTCCTGCGTGCGCAACGAGTGCTGCGGACTCAACTGCCTCCCGTGTCCGGCTTGTGAGTCGGTGTCCATCTCTACTATGGGTGTCAGAGACGATTGTAAGCATGATATATGGAGTGGAGCCCAGCATAAGAATCATGCTCTGTGTCATATTTTTGATAGTTACGACAGTCTATTTTGAGATGAGTCCTCATTCAGCTGAGTTGGGCGTTTCCGCGTGACTCCTGACGACAGAATATGTCGAAAGGAGTTTGAAACCACCACTGATAAGTGTGATATGGATTCTCGGATTCGAGAGCATGCTGCGACGGTAGTTGACCACTCAACAGGAATTGAAGCCGGTGATAACGTCGTTATTAGTGCTCCGAGCGCAGCAGAAGATTTCGTCGTCGCACTGTATGAACGCTGTGCAGAGAAAGAAGCGCATCCAATTACACTTTATAGCGATTCACGAGCAACACGAGGTTTTCTCACAAATCACACGACAACGTTCGATACACCAGAGCATCTGCTAGCACTATACGAGGAAATGGACGTATACATCGCTGTTAGGGGCGATAGAAACGCAACGGAGACGGCCGATATTGATCCAGATACCAACGCCGAGTATAGACGGGCAATGCAACCGGTTCTACAAGAACGGCTCTCCAAAACGTGGTGTCTCACACAGTACCCCACAAGCGGGAATGCACAGTTAGCAGGAATGAGTACAGACGCTTATCAAGAGTTCGTATGGAATGCAGTCCGTCTGGATTGGGAGGCACAGAGATCACACCAAGCAGAGATGGTTGAGCGACTGAATGCCGCTAACGAGGTGAGAATTACTTCTGGTGAGGAGACAGAGCTAAAGCTGAGTATTGAGGGAAACGTGGCAATCAATGATTATGGGGAAAAAAATCTCCCAGGCGGGGAAGTGTTTACTGCGCCGGTCAAGACCTCGGTATCAGGAACGGTCCATTTCGATATGCCACTCTATAGACAGGGCCGAGAGATACGCGACGTTCGTCTTGAATTCGAGAATGGCCGTATCACAGCGTACAGTGCTGAACGAAATGAAGCTGTCCTGGACGGAATATTTGCGACCGATGATGGAGCAATGTACCTTGGTGAACTCGGGATTGGGATGAATCGAGCAATCGATACGTTCTCATATAATATGCTATTCGACGAGAAGATGGGGGATACAGTACACTTAGCCGTGGGGTCTGCTTATCCGGAGACAGTTGGAGAGAGAAACGAAGTGAACGAAAGCGCTGAGCACGTTGATATGATTATTGATATGAGTGAGGACTCTGAGATACGTCTTGATGATGAGGTTATTCAACGAAACGGGACATTCCAGTTTGAGGACGGGTTTGCCCACGCTCAAGATTAATTATTAACCTCAAGAGTAAACTGCTGATTTTCGACGACGGGGTTCAGAACCACGGCGGTGTTTGATTCACGGATATCATCATCAACCAGTAGTTCCTTGATTTGGCTGTTCATACCGTCTGTATCCTCGAATTTACCGACCGCAATCACGTCATAGTCACCAGTGACTTCATATACTGTGATCATTTGCTGCTGATCTTCTAAGCGGTCAGTAATGTCCGGAAGTGCGCTTCCTTCAATTTTGAGTTGAATTATCGCGGTTACATCGTAGCCAATCTCGTTATAGTCGACACTTGGTGTATATCCTTGGATGACGCCATCCTCCTCTAAATCGCGAAGATGATTCGACACGGTTGTGACCGACACATCAAGATCTTTTGCTAAGCTCCGAAGGCTTGCCCGTCCGTCTCCAAGAAGTGCATTGATTAGCTTTGCATCGAGATTTTCGTACGTCATCACAATTTATAACGTGAAGGGGGGATTAGAATTTTACGAATATACAGTTTGATAGGCAGTATGGGGTAATTGCACTAAGCGATAACGTCTTAATACTGGGCGTATCAATTATTCACTGTCCAGAAATATGACGGACGAAAAAACATCCAGTCCAGTCGCTACAGATGGCGGCCTCTCTGCTGAAGAGCAGCGGGTCGTCGACGAGATCGAAGAGAATGATATCGATTTTCTTAGACTCCAATTTACAGATATCTTAGGTACTGTCAAGAACGTCGCCGTTCCTTCATCGCGGGCAAAAAAGGCGTTTACTGATGGAATCTACTTCGACGGATCCAGTATCGAAGGGTTCGTTCGGATTCAAGAATCGGATATGCGGCTTAAGCCAGATCCATCGACTTTTGCCATTCTCCCGTGGAGCGATGGCACAGCTGCTCGATTGATTTGCGATGTCATTGATACATCGACAGGTGACCCCTTCATTGGAGATCCGCGAAAAGTGCTGAAAGATGCGCTTGAACGCGCTGATAAGATGGGATATACTGTTAATGTCGCTCCTGAACCGGAATTTTTCCTCTTTGAGGAGGACGAAGATGGAAAAGCGACGACGAAAACGTCTGATGCTGGCGGATACTTTGACCTTGCTCCAAAGGATCTCGCCTCAGGCGTCCGTCGTGACATTATCTACGGACTTGAGGAGATGGGCTTTGAGATGGAAGCAAGCCATCACGAGGTAGCCCAAGGACAACATGAGATTAATTTTGAGTATGACGATGCACTGTCAACCGCAGATAATGTTGCGACATTTCGGACAACCGTCCGAGCAATCGCTGCACAACACGACTTGCATGCCACGTTCATGCCGAAACCGATTGCACGGATTAACGGCTCAGGAATGCATACCCACGTATCGTTGTTTGAGGACGGAAATAATGCATTCCACGATGAATCAGACGAATTTAATCTCTCTGAGACAGCACATGCGTTCCTTGCCGGGGTTCTTGAGCATGCCCCCGCGATTACAGCTGTCGCAAATCCAACAGTGAATAGCTACAAACGACTGGTGCCTGGATATGAGGCGCCCGTGTACGTTGCTTGGTCTGATCGTAATCGGTCGGCACTTGTTCGCAAACCGGCTGCTCGTGTTCCCGCCGCCTCACGAATTGAACTTCGATCACCAGATCCATCATGTAATCCATACCTTGCCTTCGCAGCAATTATCACTGCTGGACTTGACGGCGTCGAGAAAGGGTTAGACGCACCGGATCCAATCAGAGAGAATATCTATGAATTCGATGAAAGCACGCGCGAGGACTACGGCATCGACACGCTTCCCGCCAACCTTGGCGAAGCAGTCGATGCGTTAAAATCAGATGAAGTGATTCAGGGCGCACTTGGTGAGCATATTCGTGAAAAATTCATCGAGGCGAAGTCAGTCGAGTATGATGAGTTCCGTGTTGATGTCTCGCCATGGGAGATTGATCGGTACCTCGAAAGTTACTGATTGATATTCTCTTCGGCACTCACGAAGAGTATTGAAGGCCACAGAAACGCTGTACACACAGAGGGTGTCAAAGATGAAACACGGTTGTCAGCTGCTATTTTACTGGTCGCAGGCAAAGAGAGCGCCAACCCATCTTCATCCAAACAGGGAATCCCGGTCTTCAGGCCGGGAGGGAATGCGACAGAGTTCTAACCAACCGCTATTCGACATCTGAACTGGAATCCAACTCTCGGTGGGCATGAAGCATCATCCCCTTCCACCTCAATCCATGTCGTTTCTTCGTCTCTCTCAGTTCTTCATACTGGTCGTCGTCCACCTCAAAATTGATCTTTGGCAGGCGAAATTCTATGTAACCGATATGCGTGATTTTGTCTAAGGTGTGAGTAAGTATGTGTCCGAAACGGTGACAAAGACACTGCAGGCTATGCTCGCCACACCCACTACGGTTGACATCCTCCCCGCGCTCAAGCGCGAGGCTTTCTCCTCGTCGTTCTCGTAAACGGCAACGCCTACCACAACTCACACCTACTGCGAAGCACTCCACGACGCTTTCGATGCCGGGCGAACACAATGTCTACGATCAACGACATTGTAACGCCCTACGACCTGCCGTATCAAGCCAAAGACGCACTCAAGAGCTCCACTCCGAAACTCCAACAATGCCGAGAAACTGGACGACAAACATCCGCTTCGATTGGTCAATCGGGCCGCAAAGTTCGATAACTCCAGTGAGTGCGAATAGAGCTTTGTATGGCAAGCTCCGCAACCCGAACGAAGAACGAATTTTTGGATTCCGTCGTGGATCAACCCAGAACAGGAATCTCTCTGGTCTGATCCCTTGAACGATGAGGCGACAGCTGGCAAACTCCGGCGACAGAAACACCGAATGTCGTGGAAGTTGCACGTCACCGTCGAATACTCACTCGACGAACCAGTCGATTCGGACCTAAACAATGAGACAGGCATCGGTTTCGACGGAGGTGAGAGCGCCTTGATTACGCCTTCAAACGCGACGTCGGAAGCCGATGCTCGTGCACTCGAGCGCGATACCTCCGCAAAGAGATATTCACGACTCTCCAGCGGCGACAGGAACGGGATGCCGCCGAGTGGCGGATTGACGAACGATTTGACCACTCGCAGAACGCACTCACAGAGATTGTTGAAAAGACGTCTCGGCAGGCTGTCGAGTACGCCCGCCAATTCGACAACCCAGTGATTGGACTGGAAGACCTCTCGTACATCCGTGAACGATTGGATGATCGAAGGTGGATGAAGCTGAACCGTCGAGTCCACGCATGGGCGTTCGCCCGGCGACAGGGTCGAATCGAAAACAAAACAAGCGAAATAGAAGCGACACTCATCGGCGCGACGGCGACTGGTATCTTCATGTAGCGATGCTCAAACATGGGCACCATCTGTGGGCGTTTCGCCACCTCTACGAGTACGTCGCATACAACTCCAAAGAGCAGGGCGTCGGAGCCGTTCAAGTAGGCCTACAGAACACCTCGAATCGGTGTTTGACCTGTGGGTTTACCCACGACGACAACCGCTATGGAGAGGACTTTGAGTGTCTGGTTTGTGGCTACCAGAGCCACGCCGACTACAACGCTGCGAAGAACATCGGGCTTCAGTTCTCCGGGGTCGGGAGAACGAAGACGACAGAGGCGCACCCATAGACGTGCGCTTGAATCGCGGGAGGTTGAACGTGAGTGAGGAGTGCGACCTTCCTGCCTCATCTGGGCATAGGACGGGAGTCAACGTCAAAGCGCTTACCCTCAACGAAGCGAGCGGGGCCATTGCCTCCGAGCGAAGTAGGTGTAGGTTAGTTTATACGATAGCCACACAAACTTTCTGAATTGCGTAGTGAGTACGCCACGATAGAGCATGAAATCAACTGCGCGAAACGGCGTCCTGTAATCATTGATATCGAGTTGTGACCTCTGTTATCAGCCGCCTGATACTGACTCTTCTGTATGCTCTTAGATATTTGTGCGTGAGTCAGGTGCGCACTATTGTAGCAAACCATAGCCAACCACCAGTGAGGCCACTTCCACAGAGCGTCAGCATCAGACCATTCAGTTGAGCTTGATACAGTGTCATAACTAATCCCCCGCTGGCAGCAAGTATGATGATTGCGACAGTAAGTGGTGGGAAAGCATGTGAGCGGAATCCGGGAATGAAACTCCTGTCCTGCCTGCAGAGTGCAGCCGATACTGCGAGTGCAATACCAAGAGTGATATACAACTCGCTTCGTCCCGGAGCAAATAGCGTCGCAGTCGAATTAGATAGTATTGCCCCAGCGAACAGCACGTTCAGTGAGACGCGAGTTGGTGAGGAAGCGCCGTGACGCCGAGCTAACGTCGGAAGCGTGACCGCGACGAGGAGAACAGAGGCACCCAATGTCATCCCCACAATAACATCAATGATATAGTGGACGCCAAGGATAACGCGTGAAGCGGCGACAGTCAGAATAACGCAGATGGCTCCAGCAACTCGTGCTCGTCTGCCCTGTCGCGCCGACAAGATTCCGATCGCTCCCCAGAAGACTGTTGCACCGAATGCATGCCCACTCGGAAATCCGTAGCCGCCCCGATACGAGGTCGGTGGACGGGCCAGCAAAAAGTAATGTTTGAGCCCAATTGTCACACCAACTGCAATCAATCCACAGGCAAGCACGCACAGCGCATATTGTGGTGTGACCCCCAATTTGGGGCCACTTACATAGAGTAATAAAACCACTGCGAGCAGTCCATATGGATTTCCAAGGTGCGTGAGTATCCAAAAAACCAGCTGTGTAGACGTCGAAAGACCACTCGCGAACTCAGCTTCGCCAACACCGCGCATCCACATTAACCGAAGAGCAGACATCTGGTGCATTTACTCGCTGCGGTTACGGTACCAACGCGCTGCCTGAGTCGGTGTTCCGAGCACTCGAAGCGTCACTCCAATGAGAATAAACAGAACGTAGAGCCCGAGTGTAGAGAGGAAAACGATTATCATTGCAAGGATAGCCACGAGGTCTGAGAGGAGATAGAAAGCAGCAATTGAGGTGAGACTCCCATATAACAAAATGAGGTATGGCCCCCAGCCACGGGCCTTGCTGCGTCTAACTCGTGAGCGCACATATTCCTCCAGTTCACTTTTTAAATCTGAGCGGTCTATCGTTCGCGATTCAACCACTGATTCGAGTTGCTCAACCTCTCCGCGGAGTGTTTCAACCTCGGCCGCTAGACTGTTGGAGGACTGCTCTGTCGTGTCGTAAGTGGCTGTCTCATCCGGTTGATCACCTGCATCCGCCGGGTCTGAATTGCCCGTATGCTCATCGTCCGCGCCCATTGTCTGCTTTGAGACATTCACCCGCTGATGTTGTAGCTGCCGATATGTATAGATGCACACAATAATCTCGTGTGGTCATGGAGTCACTCCTCGCGAGACGAGAGTCGGTCTTCAACCGAGTCAGCTGCCCGTTGCTGAGCGAATCTCTGTAATCGATGCTGTCGTTTTGAACGCTGTTCCAGAGTAGTGTGCTCGTGATGCTGAGTGACCGCTCTCGTGCAGGTCTTCAAGAAAATCATCCATCGCGCTTGCGGATCGGCCCCAGAGTTTACACAGCCGGTGTTGGTCATAGTGTGTCGGGGTATCAAGTTCCGTTTGAATCGTCGAAAGAATACGTCTCGCTTTATTCGCAGTGGCCAAGCGTGAATCAGTCTCCGAACAAACTGCCGCAACAAATTCCGGATCGCATATTTTGCCTACGTAGACTGGTCCTGCAGTTAGTATGCGTTCACTTGAACATGCAGCACACCGTGACGGTGGATGTGCGATGAGACTAGTCTCTGCGTCGCGATGGAGGCAGTCTTCACAATGATAAATATATCCCAGCGATGCAATACGTTCATTCGCAGCCGTCGAACTAGCTTCAATTTCAACGTATGTCCGAACGTAGTGTCGACTGACATGCGAGAGAATCGGCACTGCGGCTCTGTCGTGGCGAGCTGCGGTTCGAATTATCGCTGAGAGGAGGGTCCGCAATCCCATTTCTGGATGATACTCTGTGTTCTGTGGAACGGCGCCATAAGAGCGGATTCCAGAATCCTGATGGGCGCCACATAACGGAGCAGTATCAGTCGCGGTAACGCAAACCAGCCCAGCAGTGTTTGCTAAGGCGGCATCGAGATACGGAGCAGGGGTTCCAAACGGGTCGAGATCAACAATGTCATATCGGGTTTGATGCATCGCGACATTCGCATCAGCCTGCCGCAGATCTCCCGAAACGTTGTTTCGTGCAAAATTCTCTCGAGCCAACTGAACGGCCGCAGAGTCTGTATCCGTCCCAGATACCTGAAATCCGGCAGTGGCTGCGCGCACCCCTCTAATACCGCTTGCCATCATCGCATCAAGATACGTTTCCACCTGTGGTTGTCGCGCTCGATATGCCCGAAGAGTAGCCACAGTAATATCTCGATTGAGTTCTTGCGTTGGGTTATAAAATACTGATGATCCAGTCCCCTCACTCGCGCCATCACGAACCTCCGGGACAGTGATTATCACTTCCCCCTCGTTAACCTCCATAGGCAAGCGGTAGGAAGGTCATAGCAAAAACCACACGGTATGGCTAACACACATCTATGAACCGAGAGATAGTCAAGATTCATATTGAAGACAACACAGGTGGGATGGGGTAACATAATCAGTGCGTTAGACGCATGCGAGTTGAATCAATCTCCGGGCATCGGAGAGACTTAGTCAATGTCGATAATAGCATTGGTCGTGGCAGACGGAGAGCGAGAGGATTCTGATTCGAGCTCAGTAGATACGGATGCTGAGCCACCATACGCAGTCCCGACAGGGACAGATAGTGAAGAGGCTCTGTGGGCAGTTCAGCTGGCATCTGCGGGCGAGCTCATCCCCACAGCCGTCGACCGGTTAGTCGAGCAGCATGGAGAGCGTGGCGTGAGAGCAGTCGAAGCAGTCTCAGAGAATCGAATAAAAAAGTATAATGATTTCATGATTGTTGTTGGTCATGAGGACGAATATATTATCGAGGCAGCTCGCTGTACCTGTAAGGATAGTCAGTATAACCTTGACGCCGAGGATAAGACTCAACGCTGCTGGCACGTCTTAGCGGTCGCAATCGCAGAGCGAATTGGTGAACTCGACTATCATGACATGTGGTATACTGATGTCCGAGAGTTTCTTTGAGTGTAAATACAGTTCCAATAATATTCAGCAGTTGACACATCTTTCTACAAGCAGGAAACCCCGCCGCTTGCGGCGGGGAGGAATGCGACACTTGGCTGTCTGTCCCACTACTGGGTGTCGTCGGTGTCCAGTGCTTTCGCACCTTCCAGCAACAATCCTTTCCACGTATAGCCGCGTCGGTCTTTGATCTCGCTCAGTCGTTCGTGCTGATCGTCCTCTACCTCTACTCGGATTGATTTGACCATGCATATGTGTGTTATCTGTGTGTTTATTTGCTTTGGTTGCCTACACTGTACTGTCGGATGACTGCCGAAACCACCGCCACGAAGACGCTTGAAGCTACGCTCGCGCCACCTACGGCGCACAAAGAGCGTCGGCTTCACCGAACCGTGGCGACCTACCGGCATGCCCTCAAAGACGCCTTCGAGAGTGGCGCAGATACCCAATCGGCAGTCAACGACATTGTGACACCCTACAGTCTCACGTCCTACGCCAAAGACGCTCTCAAGAGCTACGTGCCGAAACTGCGTGACACGTACAACGCTTCGGAACTCAGAGACGATCATCCGGTTCGATTCACCAACCGAGGCTTTTGTCTCGATCAATCCGATGACCGCCGACATGAGTTCTGCTGGCGTGTGCCGCAGCCTGGGCGTGGCAACGCCTTCTGGATTCCGCTGCGGATCAATCCACAACAGTGCGATCTCTGGGTCGACCTGTTCGACGGCGAGCTGTCGCCCGGTGAGTTCCGGCTGCAACAGAACCGGACGAACTGGGTGTTGCACGTCACTGTTGAATACGAGATCGAAGCCGCCGAGATGCCGGATGACCCAACACCGGTTGGCTTCGACATCGGCGAATCCAAACTCCTGACGGGCTGTGCCCTCACGGAGAACGGAACGCCGAAAGAGCCGTTTCTGTTCGACGGTTCTCGCGCTCGACAGCTCCGCAAGGAGATGCACACCACGCTGAAACGCCTGCAAGAACGCGACTGTGCAGAGTGGCGACGTGATAACCGATTCGACCACTACCAGAACGCTTTGACGGATATTGTCGAGCAGGCGTCTCGACAGGCTGTTGAGTATACCCAACAGTTCGATGATCCGGTTATCGTCCTCGAAGACCTGTCGTACATCCGTGAGCGGCTGGATTACGGTGCGTACATGAACCGTCGACTGCATGGATGGGCGTTCGCTCGGCTCACTGATCGGATTGAGGACAAGGCCGCCGAAGCTGGCATTCCGGTTCAATTCGTGAACCATGCCTACACTTCGCAGACGTGCCATGCCTGCGAGCATATTGGTCGACGGGGTTCGCAAGCAGAATTCAGGTGTACGAACGACGGGTGTTGGCTCACGGAGTATCAAGCAGACATCAACGCGGTCGCCAGACGACGTCTGGCGGGCAGCAAGATCGCGTCGCGATCTTGCGACGGCGGCCAATATAGCTGGTCGCCTTGACCCGTGGGGAGAGAGCCTGCCTTGGAAATCGGTAGGCGATGACTCGCCACAGGATGGGAGCGGTTGTGACACCGCCACAGGACACCACACGCCGAGTCCGAAACCCGGACAGACGACGCTTGTGGCCTTTCAGTCCTGAAACCCCTCTCGAAACGAGGCTTCCCTTGTAGGAAGCCCCGCCGTTTACCGCGGGCGAGGATGTCACAATGCATCTTGCTGACGCAGAACATAATGTCCAGCAAGTGGAATAACAATCTTTCCTGACATGGTCGCCAACAGGCATGTGACTCACATCCATGCTGTGCGATTGCCACGTTCTGTCTCAAGCTCCGTTGTGCTACCTCAAGCTATCATCAAGATGTTCTCGTGAACTGCTCTTGGGATCAAGCCTCAAAGCGCTTGGCTCATCCAATCTGAGGATCCATTCGATCCGGCATCGTGGCAAAGACCCCTTCAGATTAGTCTGGCAAAGACTGAGATGCTCGCATGACAGAATGTCGGTATTTCTGCTCAGAGATACCCATATGGTTTCACTCTCGGTGTTTTGCCCGTTGTGTGTTTGAGTACGATCAGCGCATATCTGAACCGGTCCAGTCGGGATTTGATGAGCAAAACGAAAGCCGAAAGGTCATTTTGTAATGACTCTCGATATGTGGATATGATTGTTCCGGGCTCTGCATCACAGGCACTTGCGGCGGCGGTTGCAAAAGCACAGTCGATACCACTGGCGACTGTTCATTATCAGCAGTTTCCGGATGGGGAGAGACTGTGTCGGGTCGCTGATTTCGATAGCGACACTGCAGTAATAATTGGGAGTGCGGAGTCGGACAGGGCGTGGATCGAACTCTTGCAATTACAGGATGCTGTTCGCGAAGCAGGCGCTGAAAGGGTAGTGACAGTTATTCCATACATGAGTTATGCAAGACAAGACCAGGCCTTCAAGTTTGGAGAGCCGAATTCAGCGAGAGCAATGGCACGTGCAGTCTCAACAACGACCGATCATATTATTCTCATCGACCCACATGAAGACAACTTAGACAGTTACTTTGATGTTCCAGTGAATATCTATTCTACTGCACATCTGTTGGCAGATGCGTTACCCACGACACTTTGTGATCCGCTCTTTTTAGCACCGGATGCAGGCGCAGTAGAATTGGCTACTCGCGTTCGTGATTCATATGGATCTGGGAAAACAGATTATTTCCTCAAGACGCGTCACTCAGGAGAAGAGGTTGATCTCACGACGCGGGACACGGAGTTGTCTGACCGAGATGTGGTAGTTGTGGATGATATAATTGCCACGGGGTCGACGCTCAGTCAGGCAGTTGATTTATTAAATGATGCCGGTGCCAGCCGTGTCTTTGCAACGTGTATTCATCCACTGTTAGTTCAGAACGCTCGGACAAAACTTGAAACCGCTGGCGTTGAACAAATTATCGCCACAGATACACTTGAGCGTGATGTAAGCGTCGTTTCAGCGGCCCCCGTGATTGGAGCGTTTCTGGAGGGCAGTTGATGTGAGCCAAAATACTCTTTGTATCATTACACACAAATCTAAGATATGGATACCCCAACCGTCTTTGAACAGATCATAGCCGGCGATATCCCCAGCCACATGGTGTATGAGTCGGATACTATCTCTGCATTTCTTGACGCGAATCCACTCGCAGTCGGACATACACTGGTGGTTCCGCATGAACCATACGAACGACTCACAGACGTACCTGAGACAACCCGAATAGATCTCTGGACGACAGTCCACAAGCTGCTTCCGGCAATCGAGTCGGCAGTTGAAGCTGATGCAACAACAGTCGGGGTGAATGATGGAAGCGAAGCAGGGCAAGAAGTTCCGCATGTACATATTCATATTATCCCTCGGTTTGAGGATGATAATGGGAGTCCAATTCATGCTGTCGTAAATCAGCGCCCTGATTTGGGTCAATCTGAGCTTGAAACGATTGCTGAGACAATCAGATCCTGACCAATTACAGCGGTGTAGCGAGATGAAAGCCCATCGATAAAGCAGACGACACGACGACGAGGAACCAGTCGGCGTTCACACGCTCAAGTGGATATTCCATTCAATACGGGTGAAGAGTCACAAACATGAGATTTCTATCGATGGTGTTCACCGGCGAGTGTTTACACGTTTCACGTGCGACAGAAAATCACTCTGACGTGCTGTCAGCTAATAAGCCAGACAAGCATGGCGTAACACCTTGGGCGACGTGAACTGTGTAGCCCAGCACGCCAAACACTGTGCCGACTGCTTTGTGATTGCCTGCCATGTGCAGTGCAGATGAGAGGGCGGCTTTGACCCCACGACACGCGTTGGAAAGCACGCTCGCGGTCATCATCAGCGGTCACTATTGACGGAGGCGCGAAGGCGTGCTTCACCGCCGGGGAAACACGCAACCTGAACACCTGTTTCGCGGAATCCCACAGCTTCAGCCGTTGGAGGAGGTCAAGACCCGTGGAACTCTCACTATCTCGCTTCGCTGAACTACCTACCCTCAAGCAACTAGCGTCGGCTGGAGACATCATCTCGTTGCTCAAGCTGCTGGCCTCTTATCGGGTATTCACCGAGCAGGTCAATCCTGATGAGTGAGTGTCTCAGATCTGCTGGACAGTCAGTGGCTCTGCCACGAAGCTATTGCTCGTCCCCGTTGAGGAGCTTCAGTTCGCTTGATTGATGTGTAACGGTCAGCATAATCGCCTTGCTTTTTACTCTCGGTCGAAGTGGCATATACTGTATCCGCGCACACATATCTATGCCTTGTAGCAGGGTTGTTGGTTCAGTCGCCGGACTCATCTGGTGGCGAAAGTCACTCATATGCTGGTTGAATCTATATAGACTGCACTCTCACGGGCAGTCATCTCAATTTTATATGAGTATGGTCTGATAGAGTATCATGACAGTGCATGATACCGCACCGATTACTGCATTCGTTGGCGCGACTGGAGGCGCAGGAACGACCCGAACGACGGTCGAAATAGCGGCTTTGTTCGCTGCTGCAGGCGAAGTCGTCACGGTGTGTGATGCAGCCGTTGCAACTCAAGGACTCGCTGGATACGTTTCAGATCGGATTGAGCCAGATGTCACATCACTGTGTAGCGCTCCAGATCAGAATGAGTTCACCGACGCCGTTCGGCAAGTTGCCACAACACAAACTGTAGAAGGTCAGGTCAACGTTGTCGCAGCATACTCCTCGTTTGAACAACTCGCACGGGCACAGACACCAGAGGCAGCTACTGAGTTTGAACACCTGTTGACCGAAGCTGCTCACCTGAGTGACCGGGTGCTCGTGGATGTCCCGCCTTTAGCAACTAACCTCGCTATTGCAGCCGTCAATCGGGCTGAGCAGGCGTTGATTGTTTCACCAGCCACCATACAAGGCTCAATCGCTGTTGAGCGGACTCGAGAGCGGATGCGCGATATTGGCTCACGGGCTGACTTCGTTATTTCGAACTTTGGAACTCTTGAAAACGCTGAGTACTCACTTCCGGAGGCGACAACTGCCGATACCGTTGAGATTCCCAGTTCATCACAGGGATCTAAGTATACAGATGCGATTCTCTCGGTTGCGGAAGGAATAGCAAGGGAGACAGTTACCCCTGAATTTGGAACAGGGTTTCTTGATCGACTGGGTCGACTATTCAGCGGCAGAGGAACCTGACACTGCTCACCAACTGAGAAAGACACGTGTATTATATCAGTTGTCATACATACCATTTTTGGATTCAGTCTGCGGCGTGATTTTTTCGTGTCGATTCTCCTGTCAGACAGAAGCTATCTCACCCGGTAAGCTTTGTCTTTTCATTTGATTTCTGACACTGATTCGAGCGGGGGTCGACTCGAAGTTCCCCGAAGCCGTGCTTCGAGTGACTGCCGACCCGGAGAACGCCGCTCTGCAAGTGCCCCTAACGCCTGGCGGAACCTGGCACAGCCGTGATTCGCGTTCAGGTAGCGTGGTGTCGTGCGGGAGTTGCTGACCGAGTCGAGTGATGTCAAATAGATCTGCTCATCATCGTGTTGCTGGCCGAATAGCCGCGCACACGACAGATACCATGTCTTCGAGAGTTTCGCTAACCGAGTCGTTCCAGGCCTGTGAGAATGATCTCTCAGCGCCACCGAGCAATCGAGAGTTCAGACAGTTATTTGGCGACCGGGGGTCTCCTCAGGCGCTGACTGACTCTCCGGAGGTGTTGCTGAATCGCCGTGTTTTCAACGACTGATATTCGTGTAGTCGCATGGAGCTATCAGGTATCAAAGAGGAACGAAAGCTCACTCGTCTGTGAGGGAATTCAATTCATATCACTCAAACTGAACGCGATCGAGACGACGCACGATGCCGGCAACTGCCGCTATTGGTTCGTGAGTTTCAATGTACACTGCCAGAGCCAGTGTCTGGTCGTCAGCGCCAGATAGCTGTCGGGCCTGTGTTCGTGAAAGCTTACCATGTATCCAATCGGTGATAATCTGTCGCCCGGTGGGGGTAAGTGTGGAGACACCAGCTATTCCACATCGATGTAATAGTTTTGCAGCCGTGATTGGGGCAACTCCAGCAGCAGTTGCAGTTTCACCGACGCAGGCCCCCTCTTGATACGTTTCCACGATTGTCTGTGCAGCTTCAGCTGTGGTTGGAAGCGCTGATTCGTGTTCGCGCAACCGATCGAAGAGAGTATTGGAAGTCTCATCAACATATGTAATCTGTCGGTCCTGCTGAGACTCCTCGATCATGAGATCAGCAGCGATATCCGACAATGTCATATGCGACCATGATTCGCGCGAGCATATATAGGTTCGTGCTCGACAGTTTTTCACCAACCGGTAACCGGTAGGTGCTGCCATCGATCACGGCTCTTTCCGGTCACAATCGGCTTATATTAAATACCCGATGCGGACGCAGTTCAACCTGTGATGAGCAATATGCCAATCACTTCCACCGAGTCAACTGCAACGTGTCCCGAGTGCGATGGGCGTCCACGGACACATAATGGTGAAACGATTTGCGATGAGTGTGGGCTTGTTCTTGATGAATATTATATCGACCATGGTCCTGAGTGGCGATCATTCAATGATGACACAACAAATTCAAAACGGACTGGTGCCCCACTCACTCGCTCGCGGCACGACCGAGGGCTATCGACGGAGATCGGTCGCTCAACACGAATGAACGGTCGGAAACGCCGACTATTCGCGCGACTTCGGCGCCAACACAACCGCGCTCGTATCTCCACCAAACGCGAACGGAATCAGGTCTATGCATTCAACGAAATTCGACGTCTCACCGGTGTGCTGTCGGTTCCAGATCAGATACGTGACCATGCATGCTCGCTGTTTCGCTCTGCACAGAATGAAGATATACTTCGTGGGCGTTCACTCGAGGGGTTTGCTGCGGCGTGTGTATACGCTGCATGTCGAGTTGCCAGCGTGTCACGTACTCAGAAGGAGGTAACCGCCGCTGCAAAGGCAACCGCTGCTGAACAACAAGCAGCGTATGACGCATTGAATCGCGAGCTAAAGCTACCAATTGGGCCAATCAATCCTGCAGAGTATCTGAGCCGGTATGCATCTGAGCTCGAACTCCCCACAGACGTTGAGCGATGTGCACGAGAGTATGCTGCAGGCCTCTCACAGGATGGGGCTCTCGGTGGGCGGAATCCAAGTGGTGTCGCCGCCGGTTGCCTGTATGCGGCTGCGATTAAATACGGAGTGGATGTAACCCAAAAAGAGGTTGGAGCCGTCGCAGATGTGACTCCAGTTACGCTCCGGGCGACATATCACGATGTGTGTAAAGAGGACTAATGGGTTTCAGCGTCTGCACGTATGAGTTCGTGAGCTAATCGCGAGAGTCGATCAGCGATTGGATGTGCTGTGTTTCGATGACAGAGTGGGGTGAGTGTCGAAAGAGTCTCTTTTAGTTGCGGTTCGTACGGCAAGGTGTGAATTGGTGCCTGCAAGATGTTTCGATAAAAATCAGTATCTGGCTCATGATGACATTGATTGATGATAATTCCGGCAATCCCTGACTGCAATGTCTCGGCCAATTCGCGTATTTTAATTGCATCACGTAGCGCATAACTCTCAGGTGAAGCAATGATAAGACACACATCAGCGACAGCGAGTGGGAGTCCTGCATCGACCGCGAGCCCAGCAGGGCAATCAATAATAATTGTCCCAAATGTCTGTTCAAGAGCTTCAAGAGTGGGTTTGATTCGAGAGATGTCAGCGGCACGCGCACCAGCCAGCGTCTTTCCACCTGGAAGGATGAGAATATCACCAGCCATTCTATGCAGTGCGTCAAATGGTGAACAGTTCGCACAGAGTACATCATGCAATGTGGTATGTGTGTCGAGACAAAGATCTGCCATCGTAAGGTCAGCATCGACGACTGGTGCAGCAAGAAGTGCTGCAAGTTCGAGCGAGACTGTAGACTTACCTACACCACCTTTTCCACTCGTAACAGCACAGATCATTCGTTTTTACACTGAAGAAACTCTTGATCGGGGATGACTCGCTCAAGATATTGTGTGAGCCCCTCAGCGCGTGATCGGATCGTCTGTAGGTGCGCTTGGTCACGATATAACTCTTCAAGAACAGGGACAGGACAGGAGGTAGTCCTATGCCGGCTGGCGGTGTCAGACATCGCTTGAAGAGGTGGATCCGTAAGGGCCTCTGCCCGTTCAACTCGCGTTGATATCTCATATAACCATCTCTCAACGGCAGATGGAAGTTCAGCATCTATTGATGTCGCTGAAATTGCGTCTGCTGGTGGGCGGGCAGCACCCAGTGTCCGGATTGCATGTTTGACCGCAGCAGGTGCACGCTGGGTCGTGGATGGCTCAGTGACGATTTTTACGATATCTGCTGTATCGTTCGTTTCGATAGACGTGAGACATGGGCATGCGTACCCCACCGAGCACTTGACTCCAGATGCCATGACCGTGGTATATCCAGTTTGATTCCATCCAATCTCGGGGGTGCCGTTTGTTAATGGCATCAAGATAGGTCCATCAAGTTCATTCACCACTTTCACCCGTCGCTTGATTGGAGCGGTGTTTTTCAAAATGACTGAGACGAGCGTCACGCCGGACACCTGATTCGTATTGACCACGGAGTGCACACGCACGTTGGGACCGGGTTAGTATTTAAGATCAGGTGGTGGAGTAACAAGGATTAACCCACCTAACGACGTGATGAGCATCTCGGGCGTATCAAGCGCGCTCAACAGTGTCGCTTCAACAATGACCGGTGCTGGGGTCGTACCAAATCGTAACATCTCGACTGCCTTGTTAAGTTGAGCTATTTGTGCTGCTGAGAGTGATATCGCATCATCTTGTGTCAGCTGAATCGGAGATGACTGCGATTTAAACTCCTCCCTGAGTATCGCTAAGCGATGTTGACGAATCCGACGACGAAGATTGTTGATAGAATCAGCGTGCTGCATACAGGATTCACGGGAAGTTCGGCGTTTGCGAGCTGCTTTGATAGCGATTTCGAGTCGTTGCGTGGCCGCGGCGTAAGCTGTCTCAGTTTCAGCTAACTCCTGAAGAGCGATTTGATACGTTTCGTACACCGAGTCGGTCGAATCTTCTTGTCCATGCGTGCGAAATGCACTGAGCGCACCACGACGTGCAGCAGCCTTCTCTCGTGCGCGCTCTACAGCATGAGTCAGCTCTGCGACTTCTCGACGGAGTGCAGCGAGTCCGGGCGTCGTGAAGTGCTGAATTGCTTGATGACGACCCGTAAGTGCTGATTGAAGAGCAGCATCGTATGGCGTCGGAAGACCTCGGTCGGCGCCTATCGCCAGCAAACATGCCCGACGGCTGACGCGAATATCTGGCGTGAGTGCTGGGAGTACATACTGCAATTGTGATGGTGGGGGACTGAAAAGACAGGGAGAATGAGGCGTCTGTGGTCCACCGTGTCGAAGTACTCGACACCAACAGGTGGTATCCCACTGGGTGCGACGAACATCAATCGTAAATCCAGTGTGGGTCACCCCCGATGGCAGGACAACAGTATAACCCGACGAGCTCATAGGTCTCTGTGTCGCATCTGCTCGGCCGATGGATAATTATGCTGGGTGGCAAAGGCAGGATATGGGAGATATGGATTCTCTCGTTCTGCATATGCATTTGCTGCCTCTCGCACTGAGGAAGGCACCTTCTGAAATTCATTGAACGGTTCTGTTCGCTCAATTTGAACGGCTTCGCCGAAGCGTGCACGCAACCGGCAGGTCATGAAAGCCCCGAGTTGTGTCTCAGCGAGTAATGCTGCTCGGCCAAACCGTCGGATAACCGTCTCCTCGTGATGCCGACAGATATTTCGGAGTGTCTGACGTGCCTGCGTTGAGTATGTCACAACCAGCAACACAATAATCAGCTATATAATCGGCATTTATCAAAAACACATATGATCTTTTAAACCAGTTCGTGAGTTCCTTTTTAATTGAATGACCATCCTGCTGTCAACAATGGTTGTTCCACTCCACGTGAGGCACTGAGTAATGTCTTCTCTCTCAGGTCCGTTCTGACCAGGAACGACAGGCTAACTCATCAGCCCTGCGACATCGACACCGTCATCAAACCCCTATTGAAGACGTCTTCATCGGCTGCAGAGACAGATACCCAGACCTTTGAGCTCAAGGAGAAAGCCGACGACTAACCAAGTTGCAAAGATTGATAACTAGCGACCCTTGTCTGCTGACAGCTTTTTTCCCACGGTGTGAGCATTGGCTGGAACTGCCAGCCTCCAGATTCTTTGATTACAGTGATTCCGCATTCACCATCGAAAGTCTATCGCAGAGTTAGGGTCGCAGTATCTGCCAGATTGCAAGTTCTGCTTGACGAAACGAATTTTGTTGAATGCAGAGACCCAGCGCATTCAAGCTGCCACCTAACTCAGAAGAGAATCAAATCATATCTGAACCATGTCGATATCCGTCCGGAGTATCTCTGCCTCTGAGAGCGCTGCGACACGTTCACACGCGGTTGTTGTATCGGTCGCAACGACAATAGTCCCAGCCACGCTCTCAGGAGCCAGTGCTCGGTAGGCCTGCTTAGGCGTTGGACTATCTGTTTCAAAATCTGTCGCGTATGTTCGGAGAACCGCCCGTGTCTGCGATTCGACAGACTGGAGATCCCGTTCCCCCTCTTCGAAGGCGCGGAGCGCACTCTCGATATTTCTGAGCGCGGAGATTCGGTCCATCTATGTCGTCCGGAGAGTGTTCATCTGTGGTTCATATAACTCTCCCTTGCGTTTCAGATCCTCAATCTGTTCTTCAGTCTTTGTCTCAGTTAATCCGAGTTCACTCTCTGCTTGTTCGACAACTTCTTCATACGGTGCGCCACTCTCATACTCTGTTTCAAGCGCCTCAATAAGATGCAGAAGATTCTTAATTCGGTCACGTTGGCTCTTTGAGGTCCCTGTTTCAACGATATCGGCATCAAATTCGCCTGTCTCAGGATCCATGCCGATGTCCCGGAGACACGACTCAACGATGTCTGTCACGCGAAGTGCATCGCGCTTATCCACAGTATCGGAGAGCCGTAACCGAGCAGAGGCCTCTGACAGTCTAACAAGCGCTTCGAGTTTTCGAGCAGTGACAGGCACAGGAGAATCTTCATCAGCACCCTTTGCTCGGAAATCGACGTAGAATTCACGGATCACTTCCTTGGCGGCGTCAGTCATCGTTGGATAGCAGTTCCGTTTCGCGTAAGCCACGTATTTGCGGAGAAGTTCTGCTTCAATCTCTGGTGTGACCTCCTCAGTCGCTGAATCGACTTCATTTTCACTAAATTCTGAGCTTGGAAGCTTCGATTTCTGTGTATGCAGTTCACCAGCGTAATTCGTGTTTATTATATGCTCTGCCAATTCAGCATCTCTTTCAGGATCTGGATTATCTGTGACCGTAAATATGAGATCGAAACGCGAGATGAGTGCTGGCTCAAGATCAATTTGTTCACCGATCGACTCATACTGGTCGAAGCGCCCGTACTTTGGATTAGCAGCGCCTAACAGCGAACAGCGGGATTTGAGTGTTGCATTGATGCCTGCCTTGGAAACGGAGATGGAATTATGAAGAACGACTCCTTGACTAATGAAGGTGTGTGTCGGTTCGACAGTAATGTCGTACACCCACTCACATGCATCTGGTCCTTGATTGGGAATTGTTTCAATATTGGTCACATGATAATATTGGAGCGCTGAGTCTGAATCGACACTGCTGCGAGGATCACATGTGTCTGCATCGTTGGCGTTGGTATCGGCCACGTTCCACCTGGCAGAGTGCGCTTGTCTGTTTGGTGCTGTCGACTCACCACTGTAGCACTGGTGTGGTGTATCAGTCACAGACCCTGGTCGCCGGCCCACACATTGTTGACTTGGCCAGATGTCCGTAGCTCTCAGTTTAGGAACTGTAATGCCAGCACAGTCGGGCGAAATATGTGACATATTCGCTTCAAAACAATTTGTCTGTCGGCGTTTGTTTACATTTGTACCAGTATGCTGAGTTGAGAGTTTGTCTTTTGATGTAGAATATATTGGTAGGCGATTATCGGTAGTCTCAACACCCGCATTGACAGGTTTGCCAAGATGCTCCGGCCGGTCATACTGCCTGTTGACCACATCGGCGATACATTCGGTGAATCGCTTCCGTGAGTGCTCTTCAACGACTGTTTTCCACACATCCATGCTCGCATCGTGTTGAATCTGCGAAGAGATACCAAGTTTGAGCAACGCATCAGCGTAATCCTCTGCAAGGCTAGCGACAGTTGCCGAAAACGTGCTTGCGTCAGATCCATGTGTGTCATTAACAGCAAATGCACCCACAAGGAACCGACGAATAATTGTCTCCGAGCCAGCAAGCACAACGCGCGGAATCCGGGCAGACGATGGGTCGAACGCTGAATCGACAAGATTGAATTGAATACGGCGAAGAACTTCCTCGCGTTGTCGCCGGGTTTCGATCTGTCGACTCGCAGGAGATTCAGTTCCTTCGGTTGTTCTTTCGAGGAGAGAGTCCAGTCGAGAGAGTACGTCCGCACCAACATCCGAAAGGGCACCATCAGGTGGGTGTGTGTGAGCGTCAAAATACTCTGTTGCGATAAGTATTCCGAGAATCTCTCCACCTACAGGCGAGAGGTCATCTGAGCGGTCAATATCGCTCGGTTTCGTGTTGCACTTCTTTCCGTCCAGCGCTGAGTCCTCAGTGTCTGGAAGCTGTCGTGGAGCCGGAACTCGGTCATTTATGCTCATATTTTCTGCAGCAGTCGTCTCAATCTCACCCCCCTGTTCAACAAACATTGGATGCTCAGGTGTGACAGTCACTGACCGCCCATTCGAGAAGCTTACACGAATGAATCGATCTGGAGCAGCGTGTCTACTCACGCGGTCGACAGACGTTTTCCTGATGTCATTCGTTTCAAAATCAACGGTATGTATGTCGATGTCATCCGTTGGAAGGAGTTCACAGTCAACTCCTTCAGTGACCTGTTCAGGAGACTTCTGCATCAGTGTGTCAACGAAAGGACCAATATTGATCCGTCGGCCATCAGCAAGAAGTATCTCTGACTGTGGGTGATATGATTGCTGTTCAAGTGCCTCATGCATCGCACTCCGATCCTCTGAATTATGAACGACAATACCATTCGCGACAAAGTTATGAGTCTCTTTGACAGTCAAATCATAGACATATTTTCGCTGATCATTACCAGTTGCTGCTGAAATAGTGCTGACGTCTTCGATCCGACAGCACCTCACATCGCCTTCAACAATAGACCGGATCCCATCCAGATTAACTGATGATACAGTTGCAAGAATATCACTCAGTTGATTCCGCACCGCAGTGAGGAGACGCTCACTCGTTTCGGAACGAGTCTGGATCTGTTGTTGAGTGCAGTGTGGCTGATTGGCGAACTCCGAGACGGAAAGATGGTACTCATCAGCCAGTGTGAGCAATTCAGTCAACGAGGCCTCTTGAAGCGTCGGCTTTTGACGATGTGCTTCCTGTACACGTTGTTCAAATGACTCAATTACATCGTGCGCCTGCTGGACAGAGAGACTCGTCTCATTGGTTTCGAACGTGCGGTATGTCTCCGCAGCTATCCCGCACTCTGAATGATCGAGTCGGAGAGATTCTCGAATGCTCGCATAAATCTCACTGAGTCCGTCGATATCACTCAGCCGTGGATTGTCTTCTGAATCATACTTCGCGGCTGAAGCGATTGCTCTCTGTTTTCGACGCATGGTAAATCCAATCAGCCGCTCAAACGACCTGATCGATGCCTGGTCAGCGATGACCAGTTCGTACTGTTCGCTCTCCGATTCAGCGGCAATGCGCCGCACAGAAGCACTAACGGTGAATGCAGTGAGGAGCTGTTGTACACCGAGGAGAAGCTCTCTGTGTGTCGAAGTGATCTGTATCTGCTGTTCGGTTACTTTTCCGTTGACATCTGCAAGGGCGCGGATAAATTGTTGTCTGGCCTTTTGACATCCAGTTGTCACTGTTTCGATGAGTTGTCGGCTGTCAACCGTGTCGCGACGTATGCCTGCGTCACTCAATTCGTTCATCACACCCTTGGCCGTGAGCTGGATTGTCTCAGAGTCATCTGAATGCACCTCTCCGTGTTCGCAGAGAGAGACTGCTTCGAATGCTGCCTGGGCGTTTTGTTTGAGTGGTGTCTGCAATCCTGTCTCATAGCCACTAAAACAGATGTCAGACTCCGCACGTGCAGGTGAAAAACTCGCTATTTCCGTACACATGTACCCGAATATAGCAGCCAGTGCCGGCGATGGGTATGAGTCGATACCGCCCTCATGCATATCTGAACCCGCTTGTAGATCAACCCCGCCATCGCTTATCGCCGGCGAGAGTTGCGTTGGCACAATTGTCAACTCACCCGGTGCTAATGATTTTGCCGGCTGCTTGCTACGCTCGCCGTCTTCCAAAATAAAGAAGGGATGATCAGCAGTGCAAGTCACTGTCTCACCGGATGCCAATGTTACCTGAATGAGCGCCTCAGGTGCTTCGTACTTGTGAATTGCTGTGATAGGGCGGGGAATGAGGGTACCCTCATCACTCATCGTCCATACATGAGTTTCGATGTCAGTATCGCGGATTGTCCGCCCATTTGAGAGTGATTCAATCTGTCCAGTCTGTGCAGCTTCGTCTGCGATGTCTCGAATGCGTCTGAGGCTTCCATCTGCGAGATGAACGAGCGTGTCTCCTGTAACACACCGCATCTTGTCTAGCTCGTCAACGGCAGCTGTGCCCTTGTCTGCGAGGACAAGCGCACCTGCCTCAAGTGTCCACTGCTGTCCGTCACCGAAGTCATCTCGTACTGCTGCTGCAGTATTGTGCGTGACAATCCCATTTCCAATGAAATTGTGTGTCGATGGGACTGTCAGATCGAACACCTCTTTGGGACCTATATCGACGGCTGTGACAACTCGTTCCCATGCGACATCAGCCTCTGCAGTGGCTTCGGTATCGCCACGTCTATTATGGGTGGTGGCAGAGGTAGTAAGTGGACGAGTCTCAGCTTGAAGTAGCTGATCACCTGGACTCAACTGTTGGCGCAGGAGGCCGTTCCCTCCATCTCGATCTATACCAATCACTTGTGTGCTTTCGCCAGAGCAGTCATTTTCGTGTATGTTTGATGCCGCCACCATCTCCGCAAGCGCGTCATGTTTCGTTGTTGAGCGAAAGTTGATGACCTCTGCGTATCGGGCAACACTCTGTTCAGGTATCTGGATGTAATATTGGGCTCGCTCTTCCTCGTTTGTTCGATGCTCGCTCATGTGTTGCGATCGATACTGGCCTCGACTGCGGCGCGTCGCTTTGATGCCATATGTTTCGAGGATCAGTTGGATTTGTATAGCAAGTGAGTCACTGTTGAGGCGAAGTTGCACTCTCGAAGGAGACCGTTGTGGAGAGCTAAGAGACGCCTTCGCATCCATTAGCCCCTGTACAAACGCGTCAATGTTTGAGGCGTTTGTCAGGCGTGCGTCAAGTTCGCTCGTCTCTTGTGTAACTCCCAGTCCGAGATTCTCAAAGAATCGAAGAAGTATCGGATTATCAAGATGAATGGAGGAAGTTTCGCTATTCCGCATTGTAGCCTGAATCTCAACGTCGATGTCAAATCGTGAATTAATAATCGTTGCTGCTCGCTCCAGCAGAGTTTCGTCGGCGGTGAAGATCCGGATTGATTTGGACTCATTCACTGAGTTTTGAGAGGTGAACTCGCCCTCGGCAAAAATGAGTCCAGTGAGATAGAGGAGTTCTGTATCGAAGTGACGTGGAATACGGATTTCATCACTCTCTGATGCCCTCGCTCGAGAGACTGTAATCTCTTCTCGGCTCTCACCGAGCGTGCTCAGTATGTGATCGAGTTGCCCGACAGCAATGGGTCGGCATGCGAGTGCATTTTGAATGGTCTCCTCGCTGAGGCCAAGAGATGCGGCCGCCCTCTGAGGTGTTTCAAACGCTTCTATAAGTCGGTCACGAAGATAAGCAGCCGACTTCTCATCGAGCAGAAGTTCTGTTTCCTGACCAGTGTACTCAATAAAATCATCGATCGGTGGATCTGATCGCTCAATCCCACGATACTGTGGCGCTGCAATATACTCTCCTGGTTCAACGTGCTTGACGGCCTTCCACTGTGTCTGGTCTTGACCGCGAACGAGCACGGGGGTATTTACTGATAGTTCGAGTTCCTTTCCTCGGGCTGTCTCAACTCGTCGGCACAGTTTCTCTGGCATACGCCAGATGTGCGAGCTTTGGGTCGATTCAATCGTCTGTGTCCCTTGATCAAGCGTGTATACTCCGCGTTCGTCGGTCGCTGATGTTTCGACTGAAACAGGGTCTGGAAGCTTTTGTTCAACGAGATTTCGAATTCTGATAAATCCATCTTTTGTATGAATTCTGGTGTCGCCAGTCACACACAGGCCTGCCGAAGAGCTTCCTTTTCCTGAGGTATAGACTGACCGGGGGGCAATATTGCGAATGTATTGCAACATCGCAGAATTATGTGAGACAATCTTATTCGTGATGTATGAGTGGGTCTGTGCAATTTCAAGATCGTATACCCATTCTTCAGCCGGGTCAACGGCTTCGATTGCTGTTATCTGCTCAACAGTAATCCCACCGTCACTGAGAGGTGATTGAAGCGTTCTTGCACCAGTGTCTGTCTCAGTGCAGTCTATCTCTGTATTGGCTACAGCCACTGATTGTCCAATCTCAAGATTGGCCGCGATGATAGCTGTCGGTGTCCCACCCCGAACCACAAAGAGTGGATGAGAGGGCGTTACAGTCAGCTGTGTTCCGCCTGTGGTCTGGATCTGGAACATCTGCTCTGGGGCTTCACGTTTCCAGACACGTGTTGCCTGCTGCGTGGTAAACGATCCATCAGGTCGCATCGATGGGACTGCAATATTAACACGGTCCCACACACCGTCATCAACGCGTTTTGGAGATTCCAAGTTCGCTTCAACTAATTCCCTAATCGGTGTCTCAGAGCCGTCTGCAAGAGAAACGAGTGTATCCCCATCGACACACTTTCCTGTTCCAGGGTCACCAATCAGTAACATGTGGAGGTCACCACGGATTCGTGACCCATCTGGAAGATGCTTTGTCACTCCTGAAAACAACTGCAGGATCATCGCTAATTTTTCATCTTCATATCCATAGATCGAGGGAGCAACCGAGTCGACCATTTTTTCATAGATATCTTCATCGTTTGAGAGTTCGATAATATTGGCGATATCGTCGTCTGTGATCTGCATATCCTCAAACTCCTCATCCTCGATACTCAGTGAGACACCGTCCATGTAAAGATCGAAAATGGGTGTCTTTTCATTTCTCTCAGTCTGTTGCTCAATATGTAATATCCCGTTGACGGTAACGTGATCGCCAGCAGTCACTTGGCCGGTGATATCATCTTCAAGATCAATATCGATGCTTTGTGGAGTTTCTCCGCCACGGAGCCCCTCAGGACTCTCTTGAACGCGGATCTTCTGTGCATCGATAAACTCTGATTGGTCAAAATCGATATGGAACGGACCCTGTCGTTCACAGCCTTGACATTCATGTGGTTCTTGGAATCCAGTGTCTGCTTGTGAGATGTACGTCATTGTTCCACAGCGCTGACATTCGAACGCCGCTTCAGTGATCTTCGGGCGAACATCAGTAGCCTTCCGCACGATTCCTTGGACCGCAATCAGTCGGCTAATGTGATCATCATGAACGCGAATCGAGCGGATATCGACAGTTGAAGGAAGATTCTCCATCCGGACGTGAGCTCGTCCTAACTTTACATCCGCTGGGAGGTCATAGAGTCGAAGGGCCTCCTCAGCGTATTCGGTCAGTTGATCAGGTTCACGGCGATAATCAGCGGCTAAATCCGCATCAAACGTGTAGAGGTCGTCATAATCAATGAATAGCGAGCGCTTCTCATTCGGATACCGTTGTGCAAGAGTTCCAATCTCCTCGCGGTAGTAGCGCCGGAAGAATTCAATAAATTGCTTGGTGAGGTCGTGAGAATCCTGCGGTGCCTGTGCCATCGAGAATACTATGTTCCCCTCGAAATATGAGTCTTCGCCACTGTCATGCGGCTGTTATAATGAAACGTTTGTCTCAATGTCTTCGGTCGCCTCACGAAGGCCATCCTCGCGTGCGTCTGCAGTTAACTGCTCTGAAAGCTCCGCATCGGTCAGTAGCTGTCTGAATGTGTTGCGATATTGATGATTGACCCGACGCGATTCGGACTCTGCTTTTCCAACATGGACCAGTCGTTCAATTGTGTCGATATCACAGCCCACTGTATTAGCAATCGCCGATAATGAGTGATTCGCTGACCGCTGGTAGGCCTCATTCGGCGAGAGCGGTCCGATCCGGTCAACATCAGCTATCAGGTGAAGATCTGTGCGGGCTGTGCGTATGACAACAGCGTCCCCTGCGACCGATGGCCGGAATTGAGCGTCTTCGCTGATGCTCCACGCTGACTGACCTCCAACTGAATAAAATGTTTTTATTAACTCAACGTATCTCTCCTGAGAGAGAGAGCTTCGAAACGTGAACGTTGCTTCCATTTCATCAACGATGTCACTCAGCGCAGCGTCAACATCGTCCGCTGCGGCTCTTTTGACGAGCGTCCCACGATCAACAGCCTGTGACTCAGTTGTCTTCTTTGACCCAGTGGTTTCAATAAATAGGTCTCGAAGATTGGCTGTTTTATTATCCATAGACGAGGTAGCTTGACGAGAGATAAAACGGTTTGCCCAGAGACTGTGTAAACCAAATGCTTCTTGTAGGTTTACAAAAATCAGTGTATATGAAAACTCAGAGCGAGTCGGTCACCCTCGTTGGAGATGCAGTGACCACTAACCTTGCACGGGCGGCACTATTTGCTGCTCTCACTGGGGCATTCGCTTATGTGTCGTTTCCAAGCCCATTATCTCCCGTTCCAATTACACTACAGGTCATGGGCGTCTTTCTCGCTGGCGTCTATCTCGGACCAGTTTGGGGTGGGCTCTCGATGGCTGTATACCTCGGTGCTGGGGCAGTTGGTGCACCGATATTTAGTGGAGGAACAGCAGGTATCGGCCCACTGCTCGGATTCACTGGCGGCTACCTGTGGTCATATCCGTTCGCCGCAGCGCTGATTGGTTTTCTCGCACACGGGCCGTCGTCACTCTCGGACCCGCAAAAGCAGTCAACAGTGCGACTCATCGGGGCAATGGTTGCCGGCACAGTACTTATTTACACACTCGGGACGGTTGGATTCGCGATTGTTCAAAACGTTGGCCTCATCGATGCCTTCCTCGTCAGCGCGGTTGCATTCATTCCGTTTGAGGCGATCAAAATGGCCGCCACGATTGGAATTGTGCGAAACGAGCACGCTGTTGCGAATTAGCACGGGAATGATTCAAGTTGAAAACCTCACGCATCGCAAGGGCCAGACCACAGTGATTGATGGGATCTCACTCAAGATTGACGACGGAGAGTGGGTCGTAATAGCTGGGGCCAACGGGTCAGGCAAGACAACGCTCATCAAACATTTTAATGGACTCTTATCACCTGACCGAGGGGTTGTCCGTGTTAACGACACCCCTGTGGAGGCAGACCTTCTGAATGCGCGAACCACCGTTGGGATGGTATTTCAACAGCCTCGTGACCAACTTGTTGCGGGAACAGTAGCAGCTGATGTCGCATTTGGCCCAGAAAACCTCGGGCTGGAACGGAATGCGATTGACACACGGGTTGAGCAAGCATTAGAAACCGTCGGGATGAGTGAGAAGGCACAACAGCGTGTTCATACGCTTTCTGGCGGTGAAGTGGCACGTGTTGCACTCGCCGGTGTGCTGGCTATGCGTCCTGATCATCTCATTTGCGATGAGCCATTCACTGGGCTTGATACGACATCTCGGCAAGCGGTATACGAACGCTTGTGTGAGATTTCTGCTTCAGGAACAAGCATTATTATTGTGACACATGATCTCCGTGAGGTTATTGCACCAGCCGACCGTCTCGTTGTACTGAGCGATGGGCAGGTTGGATTCAATGGAGCACCAACAGAGCTTCCAGCAGATGATGACCGATTCAATATCTCTCTGCCTACCACACCAGATTGAGAATGTTACAGTATACACCCGGGTCAACGTTTGCTCATCGTGTTGACCCTCGTGGAAAGCTATTGGTTCAGATGAGTTTTGCATTTGCTTCGTTTTGTCGCACCACGCCGCGTGGTCTTATCATACTGACTGTTGTCGCCGGTATCATACTCGCCAGCGGACGGTGTCGACCGGAGAGTATGTTACGCGGATATCTCCCTGCAATGCCATTTTTAATTCTTGCACCGCTTGTCGCCGGGATTACTGGATGGCCCCCAACTGTCGAGTTTGAAGCTGTATATATTGCTGGACTCGCCAGTTATCGTATCGTTCTGATTCTATTAGTCTCGGGAGTCTACGTGGTGACGACACCAATACGTGATTCACGTGCAGCCGTGCAGTGGCTACTGCCAGGACGAGTGGGGAGTGCAGCAGGGATTGCGATCGAGATGGTATTTCGGTTCTTCCCACTACTCCGTGCAGACGTGACTCGACTCCGTGCTGCGACTGCGGCACGATTAGGAACGAGCAGGCCAGTACGCGAACGAATGCAGCATTTGGGGGGTAAAACACTGAGATATGGTTTGCTGAGAGCTGACCGATTAAGTGAGGCACTGCAGGCACGGTGCTTGGCGTGGAATCCGACACTACGAACGCTACAGCTCTCTCGTCACGATATTCCAAGCATCATCTTGAGTGTGTTACTTGTATACTTTGGGCTTCAAGGAAGCGCTTAATTGTCGAAGTCTCGCGCGAAAAAACACCTACGTCTGGGTATCAAGGGCGAAGATATCGACCGTCTGGTATACCCGCCGAAAGCAATTATTTTCTGGAGCCATCAACATCAATGGCGTCGACTGGACAGATGTCCACGCACAACATACAGTCGATACATTGTGCCTCGTGAGTCGGTTCAACTTTTTTCTCAGAGGCCGGATGGTCGGGTGTCTCTACCCATGTGAAGACATCAACTGGGCAACTCTCGAGACAGGCACCGTCAGCAATACAGATATCATAGTCGACAGCAACATGTGTGCCATGAATACCCAGCTGCTCTGGCGGTTCGACGGGTCCCCAGACATCGACTCCGTTCTCTTCATCGACTTTCTCTCTGGTGCGAGCAAAGTTCGGATCAATGCCCATGATGTGCGATACTCTTTGGATAGGCTAAACCACGTCGGTACTGACCGTTGATATCGACTGTGGGGAGTGCTCAATTTCACCGAGGAAATTGTCGAACAGTCGCTTGCTCTTGCACGCACGGCTATAATTTGCCTCGGTGATCTCGTCCAACACCTCTTGAACGTAGGCATCTGGCAATGATTTTCTTCGTGTGATCACCTCGGCAGTTTGCCTGTCGTACTCGGGGTGGAACTGCACTCCCCAGGCGTTTCCATAGCGGAATGCATGAATACCATAGTCATTGTGTGCGAGCGTAACGGCTTCATCTGGGAGATCAGTGACGACGTCAGAGTGACTCGTAAATGCCATGAACGAGTCTGGAATTCCTTCAAACAGCGGGTCAGTCGCTCGCTGAGTGATTTCGCGATAGCCCAGTTCATACTCACCCATATCTGAAACAGTGCCACCAATCGCGCTCGCGAGCACTTGATGTCCATAGCAGACCCCAAGAACAGGAAGTTGCTTCTGAATGGCCTCTGTGACATAGGTAATAAGCGTCTGTATCCACGGCTCGTCCCAGTAGACGGACGAACGTGAACCCGTAATAACAATCCCATCAAACTCGACATGAGGTGGGGTGATATTAGAAGTCACATCGTACTCAACGAGTTCAGCATCAAGCTCTCGTCGAAAGTTGCGTCGAGTGTTTGAATCCGCATGAGAGGCATCTAGCAGAGCAATCCGTGGTCGTGTGCGAGTAGATGGCATTATCAGATACAATATGCATGCTAACAAGGACCTTACGCTGTCCGTGGCGAGAGCTCATGTCTCGTGCTGCTCTAGTGTGGTCACCAGAAGGTCATTGACTGGCGCAGCGGCTTCGATCTGGACGAAATGGCCAGCGTCCTCAATCGCGTGGAACGTTCCCTTAGGGAGGTCGCGTGCGAGTGTGCGGCCAGCTTCGATTGGCCAGGCCGAATCGGCGGTACCATGAATCACTAACGAGGGCGCCGTGATCTCATAGAGCGCGTTCGCAAGATTGATTCCGGCAACTGCATCACGCTGTCGTTCCATATCGCGCCGGACACTGTCCTCACCACACCGCCACTCGACGAGTTGAGAGAGTATGTCGGGGTGTGAATCGAGAAACATAGCCGAAAACTCATCGCTGATCCGTCTCCTGACGGATGCAGGCTGAGGAGGCGACCAATGGCTCTCCATAGGGGAACTTCTGTCTAAGCGGGTTGCTGCAGTCCCAATCAGCGTCAACGATGCCACCCGATGGGTCTGTCGAGCCATCGAGAGAGCAATCAGACCACCGACACCAAAGCCAACGAAGTGCGCACGGCGCACGTCGCAGGCAGCCAAAATTGCAAGAATGTCTTGCCGAATCGTTCTGATATCATAGTCGTCGCTTGGAGATGCAGAATGTCCAACTCCACGGCGCTCTGGAATGATTGCTTTGAACGGGCCAGCAACTGCGGGGAACTGCCAGCTCCACTGCCATGGACCCAAGCCAAGCTCTCCGATGAAACAGACTGGGTTTCCACTCCCAGCGGTGGAGTACGCAATAGTCGCTCCTGACCGAGTGATTGTTTCAGTCACGAGTTTATCTGAAAATATGTGTCGCTGATATTATGCCTCCCGGGCTGTGCGAAGAATCGAGGGGGCTGCCTCAAGCGCTGTCTCAAAATGATCAATGTTAGGGCCCCCGCCCTGGGCAAAGTCTGGTGGGCCACCACCACCGCCACCGACGCGGCTGGCCAGCTCAGACACCACCGCGCCTGCATTAATATCGACATCGTCAGGCACACCAACCACAAATTGCGCATTCCCACCTGATTTCGACCCATAGACGGCGACTGAACCGTCTTTGACGACTGCATTCGCATTCGCCCGGAGTTCATCAATATCACCATCGATATGGTCTACCACGACTGGGACATCGCCAATTGTGCTCGTCGCAGATGCATCGGCTGCCCTCGCCTCAGCGAGTTCAGTTTTGAGTGATTCGATCTTTTTTCCCCGGGCTTTCCACTCCGAGAAGAATCGCTCAGCTGTTGATGGGAGTTCTGCAGGGGCGACATCAAAGACGTCTGCTGCATCGGCGAGTGTGCGTTTTGTCTCCTGAACTGCGTCGATGGCGGCTTCGCCAGCCGCGAAGGTCACTCGTTCGACACCATCTTGGATCGGTTCAGTATTCAGAATTGAGATGGCCCCAATGTCGCCAGTGTGTGAGACGTGCGTTCCACCACAGGCCTGTGTATCCTCAGCAATGGTAATCGTCCGTATATCCTGACCCGGTGGAATCCCGCCCTGATACAGATCAAACCCGTGTGTTTGCTCAGCCTCGTGCCGATCGGGACGATTGACTTTGACGGTGTGATTCTGACGGATCATTCTGTTTGCAGTTGCTTCAATCGAGGCAACTGTTTCATCAGACAGACGCTCATAATGGGTGATGTCAAGCCTTGCCTGATTGGTTCCTTTCTGGGCGCCAGCCTGTCGGATGTGTTCACCGACAACACGACGGGCGGCTGCCCCGATAATATGCGTCGCGGTGTGATGTCGCATCAGGCGGTGTCGACGGTCAACGTCAAGTTGCCCTCGAACAAACTCACCCTTTTGAGGGGCCGTGTCGGTATGATGAACAATCACATCATTCTCACTCTGCACGTCCGTCACTTCTGCAGTGATATCATCGTTTGTGAGTGTGCCGTGATCGGCTGGCTGCCCACCGCCTTCTGGATAGAACATTGTCTGATCAAGAACAACCCCATACCCCTCGTCGTGATCAAAGACATCAAGAACGACCGCCTCAAATTCGGTCCGGTCCTGATCATCATAGTATAGTTTCTCTGTGGGTGGGAGTTCTGTTAGTCGGGAAGAGCGCGCGTCATCGGTCTCTATCGGGGTATCACCTTCGTGTCGGGCAGCCACGAGCGAATAAAAGTCATCTGGTATCTCAACCGCTGCACCACGGTCGGCGGCAATTGTCGTTACCATATCTGGCTGGATACCGTGTGAGTCATACAGTTCAACAAGATCATCAACCGGAATTGGCTCATCTCGGTCCGCGTACGTGTCTGCGAGCGACTCAACCCGTCTCCGCCCACGTTTGAGCGTTTCACGATATTTTTTATGTTCTGTCCGAACGATATCTCGTATCGTGTCGCGATTTGTATATCCAAGTCGGTCAGCTTGCATATCAACTAATTCATCGAGTGGAGCGTCGATACCAACCTCATCAACGAGCCGCTTTGTTCGGCGCAGCACCATCCGTGCAAGATATCCAGTCCCGACATTTGATGGGACGATTTCATCACCGAGCATATACGCTAACGTCCGGCTGTGGTCGGCAATTGCATAGATATGCTCTAATGGTTCGAGAAGATCAGCAAGTTTTGTTGTGCTGACACCGAGTTCGTCGGCGACACCTGCGCGGGCTGATCCGAGTGAATCAGCTTCATCAATATCTAGATACCCAGATAATTTTGCTGCTTCATGAACAAGTTCTTTCTCAGATTCCGAGAGCGAAATACCAGCGTTCGATTTCAAAAACTCGATTGTATCAGGATAAATAGCCTCATACACAGTCGGTGTCCCCTGTGAAACCCACGTCCATCGCTCGAGCCCATACCCTGTATCAACCACATATGTATCCATTGGACTGTAGCGATTGCCATCTTTCATCTCATATTCGCCAGCAGCGTCTTGTTCAAGTGACATGAAAACGAGTGTCGCAAGCTCTGCCCCTCGATATAACACCTCAAATGCGGGGCCAGCATTGCCACCACCCACCCACGGATCCTCGATATAGGTTATTTCATCGAGATTTGCACCCATGTGCTCAAAAAACGTGTCACAGAGTCGCACTGTTTCATTTTTCCAGTACGTCTCACCAGAATAGGCGTACTCGTCATTGGCTTCTTCGCGCGTATTGAACGCGTGGTGAGCCATCATCTCGAACGCCATGGTATGACGCCCGGTTTTTCCAACGTTGTCAATATCTTGCATCCGAATACATGGCTGACTGATACAGAGTGGATTCGCTGGAGGAGGGGTTTCGCCGCTCGTGACGAGCGGCTGAAAGTCGTAGATTGATGCCTGAGTCAGTAATACGTCGTCGCGCCACCGGTTAGCCGCGACAGGGTAGGGATCGATTCGCTCATGATCACGTGAATCAAAGAAAGAGAGAAATTCCTCACGCATTTCCTCAAGGCTGTATTCTGTGTCAAATCCTGGATTATCGATAAAAGAGTAGTCATCTGCTGGCGGTTCACCACACGTTTCCTGATCCGGATCACGAGTCCAGAAATACACATCCGTGACCGGACACTGCTTCCGGGAGAATCCTTCATCATCGAAGTATTGGAGTTGATACTCCGACTGTAGCTCACTCATTAGTTCTGAATTGGCCCCGCGCTCGGTAAAACAGTTCCGGGAGCGAAAGCTCGCTGGGAGATACTAAGATGCCGCTAATGTCGCTAAGAGCGCCTCTAACTGTACACGCTCGTTTCCTCCGACTGTGATTCGGTAATCAGCTTCGCCAATTCGCTCGAGTAATCGAACGGTTGTTTCTTGATCAAGTTCGAGATTCCACGCGATTCTGTGAAGCTGATCGATAACATCGCTTCCGGCCATACCAGTCTCAACGAGCAGTGTCTCCAAATCAGACCGTGCAGTTGTGAAGTCTCCCTCAATCGCTGCGGTAACCATTGCTTCGATTTGCTCAGGCCGCGCTGTCGACGTGACAGTATACACTGTCTCCTCATCAACCACTGTACCCGTCGTAGCAGCCGCTTGCAATGAATTAATCCCACGTCGCATATCCCCACTTGCCGCATAGACGAGCGCGTCCAGTCCGTTTTCAGTCATCTCGATGCTCTCCGCAGATGCGATATCGCGGAGTTGATTTGCAATTGCTTCATCATCAAGTGGTGTGAACCGAAAGACCGCACAGCGTGACTGTATCGGGTCGATGATTTTCGAGGAATAGTTACACGAAAGAATAAATCGTGTGTTGTCTGCAAACTGTTCCATTGTACGGCGGAGTGCAGACTGTGCGTCATCCGTCAGCGAGTCAGCTTCGTCAAGAAAGATAATTCGATGGTCATATCCCCCAAATGATGAGCGTGCGAAGCTTTTGATTCGATCGCGGACAACGTCTATGCCGCGTTCGTCTGAGGCGTTGAGTTCCAAAAAGTTCCCCCGCCAGTCCTCACCGTAGACTGCACGCGCAATCGCGGTTGCGCTGGTTGTGTTATGCAGGACTGTCGGGAGTCGCCCACCGACATAATTTCGTGTTTGTGGGACTGTCAAGTCGTACACGCGTGTCGGCTCACTCAGTGTATCAATCGCTTCGACGGTATCGAAATAGATTGCCCCACCGTCTGCATACGCCTCCCTGTTTGAACGCCGCGCTCCCACATGAGTTTCCGGAGCTGAGGGAGGTCGGATGTCGAGACGAGTTTGTGATGTCGTTCGTTCGACAATCTGTGTCTCTTTGCCGGTCGACGCTGCGACATAGCTCACGAGCGGTGTCCACTCAGATTCGATAGCGGTACTCTGATTTTTCATGTATGCTTCCCCACCGAAGACAGCCTCAAGGAATGCCTCGCGTGTGGAGCGGCTGGCTTGCAGGAGGGCTGTTGTCGACGACGAAGCTGGTATCGCTTCAGGGTGCGGGTGTTCAGCCCTCACTGCCTCACCGATATCTCGTGCGCTTGAGCTGGATAGTGCTGATGATGGCACAGGCGGCGCAGGAAGTGATGCTGGCCGTGCGATTGCTGTTCCATCACTGAGGCGTGCCGCTGGTTGCCAAACAACCCCATTTTTACCTCGAGTCAAGAACTTGTGCTCGGGGGTGACACGCATCTCTCCGCCTGCCACGGTCTGGACCCGAATAAGTCGTTCACTCGTCTGTGCGAACACATGAGATGGAGAAACAAATCTAAATGTGGCGGTATCTGTGAGTGTGCACACCTTGAGATGAGGGTCTGGTCGTCCAAACCCCTCAACTGATCCAACCACATCCGCAATTGGAGTGAGTCCATCGCTTGTAAGAACAGGAGTATCGCCGGTGACACACTTTCCAATGCCGGCAGGCCCAGAGAATAACAGATGAGGGAGTTCCTGACGCTCGACATATGACTGTAATCGCTCGATGATATCCGTTTGTCCATAGATATCATCAAGCGTCTCTGGTCGGTATTTTTCGATCCATATCTCCCGACCAGTAGGTGTCCCCTCAGACGTGTCTGCCTCGCTCATACTCATACAGGGTGTCCCCTCAGACATAAACCACCCGCGTTTAGATACCACATGATGCTCGATGTACGGACGACCAGGGCAAGTGCCTCGGGGTCACAAATCAGTGCCGCCATAACTCCAAGCGTGTCTCGGGAACCACTTCAGTTGACCTCGGGGCGGTTCACAGTGGAATACGATTGTTTGAGCTGTGCAATGTCCTCTGACATGTTTTCACGATTCAAATCCGTGGTACTGTACTCCCAGTGCACTTCTCTGATACCACTGAGGGATGATTAGAGAGGATGTGTTCGACTGAACGGACGTTCAGAACGCGCACTGCCGAATTGACTGACCAGAGCGAAATCCGTGCAGTGCTTGATGCCGCAATGCTTGCGATAGAGTGTGACCTCTCTGAGAGTATCACCTCCGAGGCAGTGAGCCTTCGAGTCGCAGAGTGCGATCAAAGAGTTGTAGGAGTCTGTCGCATTACACTTCAACGACAACCCCCCACAGAGTGGCCATCGGAGACACTCTTCGAACGTGTCGACGCTATTGACGAAATCACGCATATTGCAGTTCGACAACAGTTTCAATCGGGTGGAATAGCAACAGCACTCGTGAGTGAAATACTGACCGACAACACAGCAGCTGTTGGGGTCGAGTTTCATCCACAGGTAAAGCCCTTTTATCAACAACTTGGCTTTGATATCTGCAGTCTCGACACTTCTGAAGATGTTCGGCGCTGTGTTGGTGTTAAATCACCGGCTTGACAAGCGTTGTCCCTGCGTCTAAGAGAGCCTCAACCGCTGTGTCTGTTGTGGCCTCTGCATAGACTCTCAGTTTTGGTTCTGTCCCTGATGGACGCACGAGAAGCCATGTTCCATCCTCTAAGAGTAGTTTAAACCCATCACGAGTGACGATATCACGGATATCTCGACCAGCCACTGTGTCAGGAAGTACCTCCGCAAGTTCGTCGATGACACGTGATTTCTCTGAGTCAGGGCAGTCGAGACTCCGTTTGCCAGCGGCGATTGTGCCATACGTGGCCTCAATCCGATCAATACGGGCGTCCATCGGTTCGGTTGCTGTCATCGCCGACCCCAAAAGTGCCATCAGCACTCCATCCTTTTCACGAATATGTCCGCGAATAGAGAATCCACCAGATTCTTCACCACCAATGAGCGCGTCATGGTTAGCCATCGCATCGGCAATCCATTTGAATCCGACTGCAGTCTCAATGACTTCAGTTTCATGATCAGCCGCAATCTGATCAATGAGGAACGTCGTTGAGACTGTTCGGATTGCTGGGCCAGATGCTTGCGTAAGCAGGTAATCATAGGCTGCTGCGAAAAACAAGTTCTCATCAAGAACGCCTCGGTCAGGTGTCACAAATGCGACACGGTCAGCGTCACCGTCGTTTGCCACGCCGATATCAGCATCGCTCTGTCTGACCGTCTGAACGAGCTCCTGAAGATGTGTTGTATTTGGCTCTGGCGCGCTCCCTCCAAATGTCGGGTTTGTTTCTTCGCGAATCGAGGTGATATCCGCACCAGCCTCCGAGAGGAGTTCACTGGTCACACGCCGGCCTGACCCATGCATTGCGTCGTATACAACCTCAACGTTAGAGAGGTCTGCAGGCACGAGTTCGCGTGCATGATCAAAGTGTGGCCGTTTGAGATTGACTCTCTTGATCGACCCAGTCTCACCGTCTGTCTCTGTCATTGGCTCAGCCAGTCGTTCAGCGATTGCATCTGTCACCGCAGGAAGCGCCGGTGCACCGTCGTCGGGAATGAACTTGATTCCGTTGTACTCTGCAGGATTGTGTGAGGCAGTAATCATGACCGCACCAGATAGCTCGCGGTCAACAACCGCATATGCTACGAGTGGCGTTGGTCGGTCACGTTCTGGTAAGATGACATCATAGCCGTTGGTGGCCAACACCTCTGCCAGTGATGTGGCAAACCCCTCAGAAGTTTCACGAGCATCGTATCCAACGACGACAGGTGCTGTGTGCCCCATGTCGGTAAGATAAGTGGCAACCGCCTGTCCGACGATGCGGACACGTCGGTCAGTGAAGGTCTCCAGCGTCGCTCGCCAGCCGTCCGTTCCAAAGGAGATCGCATCCATATGAGATGGTGAAACACTAACAGAACAAAAAGATACGTTGCGACAGTCACGAGTGGTGTACCAGCTCATGTTTGTCTTTTCGCGAGAACTGCTTGATTTCATACTCTCTTGACTGTGCAGCAGAGCGAGTGGCAAATGTCTCAACGTAAACCAGTTTCACTGGCCTTCGCCCTTTGATATATTTTGCCCCATCGCCAGCGTTATGCTCAGTCACACGGCGCTCAACATCGGTCGTATACCCTGTGTAGTACGAATCGTCATCGCAGCGGACGATATAGACGCAATGCGGGGCATCCTCTGGAGGAGAAACTGCCTCAGGAGGCATCGATCGTTTCAATCACGTCAGCGAGCGCAGCGCTATCTGGCGAACCATGAGTGACTGACAGCGGAGAAACACTCACTCCAGCGTCCATAAGCGCTCTCCGGTCACTCCCGACAGGATATCGGCGACGGTGCTCTGCAGTCGGAGGAAACGGATTTTCCCATCCTATCGATCCGGGCCATGTTCGGTCACGGAGTCGAATGAGCGATTCATCAGCATCTAACTCTGAACTCGATGCTCTGTCGGCTGTGTTCACCGGTTCAATCTCTTGCTCATAATCATGATATGGTTCAGTCAAAATGACTGGTGGATTTGGCGCATCGACAGGAGCGTTTACATTTAGCAGATCAACAGTATCGTATACTCCCGCTTCAAGACCGCGGACAGCAATTCGTCGGGCAATCCGTGCAGGCCTCGAAAAATCATATTCCTCTGGAGGTGAGATGAAGAAGTCGGTCGAGTGATACGCTGAGATCGCCAGGGCAGGGGTGTCAAGAAATGCGGCCTCGATCCCAGCGCCAACAGTCCCAGAGCGGCCAACAATATAATTACCAGCGTTCGGACCATTATTGACACCAGCGACGACAATATCGAACCGCTCCTCAAGACCGGAAAGTGCATATGCGACGCAATCAGCAGGCGTTCCATTTAATGCAACCCCCCAGGGATGGTCACGAATAACGACCTCGTCGCTCCGCGTTCGGCCCACACCGCTTTGATTTGAGGCTGGAGCAACAACCGTCACTTCACCAACAGCAGTCAGTTCGGTCCGCAGTGTTGCCAACCCTGGTGCATCGATACCATCGTCATTCGTCAGCAGGATCGAGAGGCGCTCATCCATATACTCTCATCTCACATTCAACAGCGCCCTGTTCTATCCCTTCCGGTCCACACACGGCAGGCCAACGCAATGGACGGATGTATCAGACGTCTTGAGTCGATCGACACAGCCTTGTTCATGCAGGCGTCAACATATCTTATTTTTACACAACAGAAGCTGAGGTCAGTATCTGTCTGATAAGACTACTCAGGCAGTCTCAGTCGCCTAACCACGTTCAACTGAACACAACGCTCTGGATGCGTTCTTCCACCCATGAGCGGTCTATAGGCGCTTAGCCACGTGTTAACAAGCGCGAGGCGAATCCGAGCGAGTCGGCGAAGATACAATTCCTCCGCAAATCAGCAATTTCTCGCATGCGAATGAACTCATCTGTGATTCCCGGCATCCTCCCACGGCTGAGCTTGTGGGCTTTCGAACGAGTGTAAACTGGTTTGTAGGCTATGCACTCTCCATCCCAGCCCATCTCTATTCCTGATATATATGATGAGCATATAAACTGGATGTGACCTCCTCACGCCGCTTCAAGGGTGGGATTCCCGAGCGTTGGGATATGACAGTTTACAGTCTTTCCGTTTTTTCGGTATGAACTGTCCGCTCTCGCAGTCGAACAGGAAGACTCCGGGCTTGGCCAACCAGCTGTTACTCATATCCCCCGCTGAGGGATTCTGAGCTATCTGTCTGCAAACGTTCACACCTGCGTTTATTGTCGTCTCGCACAACTCACAGACGTACAGTCCACGTCCCACGCGGTTACTCTCTCGAATCTGTCTGCAATATGAGCACGTCTTCGGGGGATTTTCTTCGTCCACCTGATCAACAACGATACCGTGTTCCTCGGGCATGATCTGTGCGTCACAGCACACACAAACGTTACTTGTCTGATGTTTTGCGGGCATCATCAATCGCCCTGACGATAAGACCAGCCTGTGATCCCGCGACGAATCCAGCATCGATATTTACCACGGAAAGTACGGTACACGACTGTAACAGGCCGGAAAGTGCTGCTTCACCATCTCCATCATACCCGTATCCAGAGGCAACAGGAAGACCAATCACAGGTGTATCTACGAGCCCTGCTATGACCGTCGGGAGTGCCCCCTCACGGCCGGCCGCTACGATGAGTACATCTGTCTGCTTGAGCGTGTCGATATGGTCGATCACTCTTCCAAGATGGGCGACACCAACGTCGGTTATCCACTCAATGCTTACGCCCATTTCTTTGAGAACGGTTGCAGCTTCACCTGCAACTGCAGTATCTGCTGTTCCACCGGTCACAATTCCGACAGTTCCATCTGTTTCTGGCGGTGAGTATTCATCAGTCTGTATCGTGAGTGTCTGTGCACGGTCATCAAATGTATGTGATTCACCGGCACTGAGAGAGCTTATGACGGTCTCGGCGGTGTCTGCATCAATCCGTGTGATAACCGCATGCTCGGTCGAAATTAATGCTGATGATGCTAATTCTGTGATTTCTGTGGGTGTCTTACCCTCAGCGAGAATCCCCTCAGGGATTCCACGGCGCTGTTCACGCGCAGCATCAAATCGACCAGCCTCGCCCGTGATGTACCCTGCAAGCTGAGCCTCTGCCTCTGCTGGTGTCAGTTCGCCTGCCGCTACGTCTTCAAGAACGTCTCGCACACGGTCGAATTGGCCTGCTCAGTCACATATGTGTCGGTTTGACTATACATCGATAGTGCCTGGCCTCTCTTTTGAGATAGTCTAAACTACCAGGCCAGTACCCGTCTCACATCACATTACGTCTTGTCGACGCGCGCTATGCAGACATACTACTTAAATCATATGTGTTCAAATGCCGTAATTCCGGGGAACAGGGGTATGTACAGCCGATTTGGAAAATATTTTTATATAGGGCCGATGTAGAGGACTTTGCATGGCAGATTTAATCGTCAAGGCGGCCGTTAAAGAGGCATTAGCAGACAAGAACGTCGCATCTGATTTCTACGATGCACTCGATGGAGAAGTAAATGAGTTGCTCGAAGACGCAGCGCGACGAGCAGAGGATAACGATCGAAAAACTGTCCAACCGCGGGATTTGTAGAATTACATCATCACTCTTTTTCACGCCGGTTAATACTCTCAGAGAGGCGCAGCGATAGCTCCCTCGTCTCAAGACGAGAATGTGAGTATCGACTACCGGCAAGGGTAGTCACGGAGAGGGCTGCAATTGACGAACGCCGTCACTTCTACCGACAAAGACGCCGTCAGCCATATCGATAAAAAGCCCGTGTTCAACTACTCCTGGAATCGTTGACAGGTCAGCTCCCAATGCATCAGGCGAGGATATCTTCTCAAAAGACACATCTATGACATGATTTCCCTGATCAGTCACGACTGGTCCATCTTTGTGTGCAGCCTCTCGAAGAGTAGCTTGTCCCCCAAGCCGTGTAACAACATCTGAAACATGTGTCACGGCTGATGGGAGAACCGCCAATGGAACCGGACCAGAAAGTGTCGACACCACTTTCGACGGATCAACGATAATGATGAACTCACTGGCACGACTGGCGACTATCTTTTCGGTCGTGTGTGCTGCGCCTCCGCCTTTGAGCGCATCACATGACTCGGTCACTTGATCTGCACCGTCAATAGCGATGTCGATGTGTTCAATCGCACTCAGCCCGCAGAGTGGAATGTCTGCATCTTGAGCGAGATCAGCTGTTGCGTATGAAGTTGGCACAGCCTGAATTGTGAGACCGTTTGTCACGCGCTTGCCCAATTCCCGTACAGCCATTGCAGCGGTGCTCCCTGTTCCCAAGCCAACGGTATCACCAGAGCAGACATATGATGCAGCCTTTTTTCCTGCCTGACGCTTTTGTTCGTCAGTTCCACTTGTGCGTTTCATCATCCATACTTTGCCGTGAGGTATCTATATATTTCGGAGGAGCACGAGAGACGCGTAAGTGGGTCGAAGAAGCCACGTTAGCGGCTGAATGGAGTGGGCTCAGCTCAGTCAGATTCCGTGATGCTCCAGCGTGGGTCACGCGAGCTGGATTTATAATCGCTCCATAACCGCGTCAGCATCGTAGGCCAAGCTCATTGATCGCGTTCGGCCTCGGCCTTCAATATCTGTGTACGAGGCATCAATGATGCCCAGATCGTCTAATTTATTCACAACCTCGCTATACCGCGTATATCCGAGACCAGTTTCAGCATGAAATAACTCATAAATCTCGCCGGCAGTTGCCCCACTATCTGCTGCTACGACCTCGACGAGCGCCGACTCTGTCTGAGAGAGTCCCTGTAGTCGGCGGGATAGATGCACATACTTTGATTTCTCGTATGCTGTGTCGATATCCTCAATTGCAATCGTCCTGCTCCCGCGCATCTCAGCCTGGAGACCCGCTCGCCGCAAGAGGTCGATACCAACTCGAAGGTCCCCATCTGCAGCAGTCAGTTCAGTCACGCGGTCAAGTTCGGGCGAACCGAGCACACCATCGTGAAAGCCGCGGGAAGCGCGCTGCTGAAGGATATCAATAATTTCAGTGGCGTCGTATTTGGAGAAGTACACTTCTTCAGGTCGAAAAACACTCTGTACTCGATTATCGAGTTCGTCAATGAGTTCAACAGAGAGATCTGATGAAATGACGATGACTCCAACTTTGGCACCAGCTTGTGCTTCGTGTGCCCGCAGTAGCGAGTAAAGCGTATCTGATGCTTCATTCTCATAAATCAAATAATTAATATCGTCCAGTGCAACGACAAGGACATCTTCCGCATCAACAAGTTGATCGGCAATCTGCCCAAAAAGCTTTTTGAATGATATCCCCGACGAGGGAGGCTCATACTCGAATATGTGCTGAAAGATGCGCGAGAAGACGCCGTATCTTGTGGAATCTACTTGACAGTTTACCCTTACAGTTTGCACACCACGTTGTGAATCTAGCTCAGTAAGCAGCTTCTGAACAGCGGTGGTTTTGCCAGTTCCAGGCGGGCCGCGAGTCATCGTGTTCAGCGGACGGGATCCACGTACGGCTGGTCGAAGCGCATACTTTAGACTCTCAAGTTGAGTTTCGCGGTGATCAAAGGTCTCGGGGACATAGTCAATCTCGAAGACGTGTTCATCGCGGAAGACAGATTCATCCCACGATAGCATCCCCTCGTCGGGATCCTCGCTCATCGATTCGATAACGACGAGGCGGTTACTTAACCGTTGCCCAGTCACCCGCTTCAGAATTTTTCCAGGAGCTGATCATAAAAGCCGCTTTCATCCTCACCAGCGAGCTTTTCAACGATCAACTCTGGCGTGGAACGTGCTAAGTGTCCTTTCATTGGGGAGCGGTTGACAATGAGTTCTCCGTTTTTCAGCCCAACCGCCTCAATTCCATCGACAGCAACCTCAGCTGCGCTCGCCTCCTGAATTTCGTCCGCAAGATGAGAGACAAACACTGCAGTGACTCCCTGCTCGCTGAGTGATTCAAGAATGCCGGCGATGATCTTGGCCGACGCCCCGGGTTCGGTAATACTCTCAAGTTCGTCAACTAGTACCAATCGATTTCGCTGGCCGTCAACGAGATTGCGGAATTCACGGAGGGTGCTCTCAAACGCACCTGCATCAAGAGTTCCTTGATTTTTGGCGTAGTAATGGAGCTCAGTGAATCGCTCAAGAGCGACCGCACCCGCTGGAACGGGAAAGCCCATATGTGCTAAAATAACAATCAGGGCTATCAGATCGAGGGTCGAGGTTTTTCCACCAGAATTCACGCCTGAAAGGAGCGTGACGCCTGAGGCGTGGTAATCGACGGGTTCGACCCGGTCGAATGGAAGATCGAGAAAGGGTGAACATCCCTGTTCAAACGAAAACCCGGGTGGGTCGCTACGGAACGTCGGAAAGCAGCAGTCAAAATCATCGACAAACCGCGCCAGTGCCAGCTGAACATCGAGTTCAAGCGCCTCTTCAACCAGCGTGTTGACGACTGTGCGAAGGTCTGAGAGGTCGCTCGCAAGCTCGCGTTTTCGTCTCGCTGCGCGTCGGTCGCGATTTGCAGTGAGCTCAGTGCGAAGTCGTGAGACAACGGTCTCATTATGTTCGACAGGGAATGTTGGATCTGGGGGAAACACGCGGGTGAGTAAGTCTACTTCATCTGGTTTGAGGTCGATTGCTTCGATCAGATGTGTACGAGCAGCCTCAACAGCCGCATCGTATTCACCATCCAGTTCTCGCCCAAATAATGAGTCAACGCGTGCCCCTTGCTCAACCAGCGAAAGAAAGTCTGTCCCTTCAATTGTCACATCGCGCTCCTCAATGGCAGCGCGAAGGCGGTCATTCGCAACTGATTCGGCTGTCGAAACTGTCACATCGAGATCATCAATAGCAGTCGCGAGTCGTTGTAGTTCTGTATCACCTCGAACGGTGCCATCTGCGGTGAGTAGTTCGAGTCGACCACGGAGGTGGCTAAGATTGCAAGGAGGTTCACGTGGAATGTCCTCGTAGATACGGGTTGCTGCAAGGATTGCCTCACGATTGTGTGCAAAGAATGATAGGACACGCTCTGGAACGATTTCATCCGGTGACTCAAACGCATCGGGACGCACGCGAACATCACCCTCGATATCGATGCCTGCAAATGATTCATCTGGGGTCACGACCGTTGAGTATGAGCGGGCAAGCTCAGCCAGTCCACGCGTGTCTTCGACAATTTCGATAGAGAGCTCAGGAAATGCCGATTCTGCAGCAGTATATCGCTCCGCATCGTGTGTCGCCAAGCATCGATCACGGACTCGCTGTGGTGAAGGATCTTCAAGTGGTGCCAACTCAGAGAGCGCATCGCGAATCGGAAGGTCGGGGTCAAGTTCTGTCGCCGCCGTAACTTGCTCACGCACCTCCTCAATGCGGGCTTGCGATGCAGTTGGGTAAAACGTCGACATACGTTTAGTTGCGTATTCGGTGACGGCCCGATCCTTGAGTAGCCCAAGGATCTCGCGATACAATTCTTTGGCACGGTCCGTTGTCAAGAACTCACTCTGGTCATCGTGGCGGTATCTAATAGCACCTCTTGCTACTCGTGCTGCGCGGCCTTCGGACAGATTAGATACGCGCGCTAATGCTGCAACATCTCCATCCCGCAGTGCCTGTTCGGCACCGTCGAACTCTGCAAGCGCGGCTGCAGTCTTTGGGCCGACACCGGGGATTGCCTCAAACTCCATTCACGCGTCAGTCTTGTTTCATCCAACAAAACGTTGCGGGTGACAGAGCCGCACTGGCCTGCCCATGTATTTTTACTATCTTAAACTATAATCCGGAACATGACCATTGACCCCGGTATGGGTGGTGTAAACGAGACTCAATCAGCACCAGATGCTGGGACTCTGACTCCTGATGATGAACGCCGTATCGAAGCCGCTCGTGCGTCATTAGCAGAGCGTGAGTCCATTCTTGTCGCTTTTTCCGGCGGTGTTGATTCAGCAGTCGTTGCGGCGATTGCACATGACGTCTTAGGCGATGCAGCAGTTGCCTGTACTGCCAAATCTGAGACCTTGCCTTCCGCTGAGCTTGAGGACGCTCGGCGCGTGGCAACAGAGATTGGAATCCGACACAAAATTGTAAATTTCTCTGAACTCGAGAATCCTGATTTTGTTGAGAACGATGGCGATCGATGTTATCATTGTCGGACAATGCGATTGGGGCGGATGTATGAGACTGCACACGAATTAAATATCACAACAGTTTGTGATGGAACAAATGCCTCTGACCCATCTGAAGGACACCGTCCAGGACTGCAAGCAGTTGAGGAACTCTCAGTCCACTCACCACTCCGTGAGCACGGCTTCGAAAAGGATGCTGTCAGGCGTGTCGCTGACTGGTATGGATTGTCGGTTGCGGATAAGCCATCGATGGCATGTCTGTCGTCAAGAATTCCGACAGGACTTGCAGTGACCGAAGACCGACTGAGTCGCGTTGAAAAAGCCGAGGCAGCTCTTCGACAGTGGGGATTCTCACAGTTTCGTGTTCGTGATCATGATGGGCTGGCTCGGATCGAAGTTGCCTCTGAAGAATTATCTGAGGCGCTCGACACGGATTTTGTTATCGCTGTCCGTCAACGTTTGACTGAAATTGGATTCGACCATGTCACACTCGATCTGCACGGTTATCAAACAGGAAGTGTCAGCCCAGGTAATGAATCTGAGACCGATTCCGGCGATGGGCCTGTCGTTGAGGATGTGTTCGAGACATCATATCCATCCACTGAATAGGCCAACTCACCGATCAGTGACCCAGCCCAAGACACCGAGTGTTCCCTCAAACAGGACGATCATCGTCACCCCAATAATAATTGGGGCCATGCCGGTTGGGTCTGGACTGACTAGAAATGCGATTCCTAAGAATGTCCCCCAGAATATCAATCGGCGCTGGAGAAGCCACTGGCGGGTGACGAGATTCATCATGATTGCCAGCATGATAAAAAGCGGTATCTGGAAAATAACGGCATTATATCCCATGAGAATCAAGATTAGATTGAATGTTTCCTTCAGTCCGAATGCGACAACCGCTGTGCCGGTCGTATAGGAGGTGAAATACGCGAAGATGGCTGGCAGGACAATGAAGTGCGCGAAGGCTATCCCGATAAATGCCAAGACGACGCTTGTCGGGACGGCTGCTAGATAATACCGACGCTCTTTTTCGAACAGCCCTGGCCGCATGAATAGATAGGTCTCATACACAAACACTGGGAGACCAATGACCAGTCCACCAAGAGCAGCAACTTTGAGTTCCGTAAATAGGAGTTCAAGTGGCCCATATATTCGAGGGCGACGGTCACTGACCTCGGGGGCCCCTGGAATGTGTGTATTCCAGAGAAAATCGATGACTTCAGTCGAACTGATTAACTCAACCGTAACCGCAGTGTTGAGCAGATCAGCGCCAGGATACAGTATAAGCGTAAATGCTCCAGCTACACCCAAGATAATCGCCAACCGACGTATCATCTCCTCAATGTGATCCGCAAGTGGCATCTCCTCGTCACCTTCAGGGCCTTCACCAACGAGTCCATCATCAACCGTGTGGCCAGTCGCGGCCCCAGTGTGATCTGCATCCACAGCACTCTGTGAAACCGGTTCGCCGCCATCAGTGCCAGTTGGTGGCGATTGATCAGGGTCTGCTACTGCTGGCCTGTCATTGGCAGTCGATGAACCAGTAGATACAGAATCTGCGGGCTCTGAGTCCTCCACCATTCATTCTTACTCGTCGCCGATTTCTTATAGTCCTTTTCTGATGAATCAGTCAGAAGACAGCGCACTGGATTGGAAAAAGTTGATAACCGCGAGTAAGCACCTATTTATATGGCAAGTGCGCTCGACGACGACACCAGATCGACAATCAATGCTGGTCGAGAAACCGCTGGTGCGATGCTTCGAGCAGCTCAAAAAGATCTGCAAAAAGTATTCGTTATTTTTCTTATCGGATTTTTAGGCACATTCTATGCATTGAATCTGTACGTATGGGACTTCCTCAAAGGAGTTACGCGCGCCCAAATGGAAGCACAACTTGAAAAAGCAGTTTCGATCATTGCACAGACGCCGTTCGATGTGATTCTGTTACAGGCGAAAATAGGCTTAGTGACTGGAGTTGTGATTTGTCTTCCTGCATTTCTGTACGTGAGCCGAGATGCGCTTCGTGAACGTGGACTCTGGCCACAGAGGTCAATCCCTTGGTGGACGGTGGTTGGCATCATTGTTGGAATGGCATCGCTGTTCGCTGGGGGAGTGACATATGGATATTTCTTTTTCTTCCCGTTTACTTTCTCATTTTTAGCACAGAACGCAGTAAATGCGGGGTTTGCACCAACATACTCGATTGTCAAATGGGCAGAATTTATTTTTCTTCTAACAATCTCTTTTGGACTGGCAAGCCAGCTACCACTCGTCATGCCGGCACTCTCATATGCGGAAATCGTCCCGTACGAGACGTTTCGAGAAAAATGGCGCTACGCTGTGCTCGGCGTCTTCGCTGCAGGGGCGATGTTCACTCCGCCAGACCCATTCACACAGATACTCTGGGCACTTCCTGTCTTAGCCCTGTACGGTGTTAGTCTCTATCTATCAAAGCTGGTTACCATCGTACATCGCGGCAGCGCACAGCTCAATTTCACTGAGACCATGCGACAGCATTGGAATCTCGTCACTGCTGCTGGGATTGGTGGAGGATCACTGATCTACATGATTCTCATGTATGGTGGGTTTGAACAGACGAATGCAGCACTCGCCACCTTAGAGAGTGCTTACCGGGTTCAGCGGCCAGAGAGCGAGGCCACACAGGCGCTCCTCATCATAGCAGGTGGAGTATTTGGAACACTGATCACTATCGCAGGGCTGATATATCGAGATATTGATACCGTGGCTGCGATTGAAGCTGGGATCGGGAATCCATCGAAAATCGAGCTTTCAACGCTTGACGAGGCCGGTGTGCGAGCTGCTCCACCAGAGGTCTTTGAGTCACTCTCAGAGTCTGATGTGATGCAGGCAGCAAATCAGGCACTGGACGCTGGTGAGAAACAGAAGGCACGAGTCATATTAGACCGTCACGACGCAACCGAGGCAGATGATTCGCCATCACCTGAGCAAGCCGATGAGACAGAATCGGTGAGTGATCGGGCATCTCGGGCTGGAAGCGCGTTCCTCTCTGAGTTTGCTGATGATGAAGCAACAGCTGAAGAGAGTATTGATGGGTATTACGCCGATTTGACGTTCATTCTTGAGTCGCTCACCTCCAAAGCGTTCCGGATTGTTGGGTTCTTTATGCTCGTCCTGGCCGGGGCATTTGGCTGGCTTTACACAGGAGGTATCAAACGAGTGTATGATGACTTCCTACGACGGTTGCCAACAGAGGTGCAACCGACTGAGGTGCTCAGTGTTGTTGCGCTTCACCCAATGGAGGCACTAATATTCGAAGTGAAACTCTCTGCGATTATCGCAGCAATCGCGACCGTCCCATTAGTTGCATACTATGCGTGGCCAGCACTGCAAGAGCGTGCGATTATTAGTCAGCGGCGCGAGGCGGTACTGGGCTGGACAGCAGCTCTTGGGGGTGGACTTATTGGCGGGTTTGTTCTCGGCTACACCACGGTTGCGCCAACAGTAATTTCTTGGCTGGTAAACGACGCGCTCGTGGCGAACATGTTTATCGCATATCGCATCACGAACTTCTTTTGGTTGATCTTCTTTACCACAGCTGGTATCGGCATTTTATTCGATGTCCCAGTATTGATGATTCTGCTAAATCGTGCTCGAATTCCTTACCAGACGATGCGGAATCGATGGCGAGAGGTGACGGTCGCAATGCTTGCTCTCGCAGCTATATTCACCCCTGCTGATATCATGACGATGTTTTTAGTTACGATCCCACTTATGCTCGCTTATGGGATTGGTTTAGCAGTCTTATATGTTCTCACAATTGGCGGGACTCGAGAGTTGGGACCCGCTCAGCACTATCGTAGCGAGCAGGAATCCATGTGACTCATATAGAGGGGAGACGGGAGTAAAGTGAACTGTTTCGGAGTCAACTGAAGTGGTTTGAGACACAAAAAATCATTATCGGAACGGAAATTGACGATTGCCACCCGGGAACAAAGCCGAGGCACTCGTCTTGCTTTCTCTGTGGGATTATATCTGGCTCACACGGTGCGTTTGAGGATTACAGTGAGATATCAGACACGTTGTCTGTTTCAGTAGCGTCGGCTCCCACGGCTGAAGCCGTTGACATTCGCCTAAAACCAAGATGCCCCACGCCATCGCACGCGGGGGAGTTCATGTTGCATCTGAGGTTCTTGGATTTGGATCAGTCGCTCTGTCGTCAATCGTGCGGCAGCATGTGCTGAAGTCGGCTATCACATCCATCGATACATCACGAGCTACTCCAATCCACCATGGAGAAGTGGCTCGGTGGATGCAATCTCGCATCCAATCTTGCATGGGAGACCGAACACACTCAGGGTGGTGTCAGAAACCGAGCTCGAGACACGGTGCAACAACAAATAGAGTTGCACAGTTAGCACTCGGTTCTCGCCTGTCACGAGGGTGCACGTCGCATCCAATCCTGCATTGAACACAAAAAACGGGGAGAAGCGATACGATCACAATTCACGTCCAAGTCCATCACGCACAATAGGCGAACACTCAGTGTGTTCGCGAACAAGAGCACGTGTCACTGACAGTGTTGGGCAGCCACTCACGAGTCAGGGCAGACCTCGCGCTTCCGAGTGGGGATGATGGA